>JAITUT010000034.1 GCA_031286325.1 Helicobacteraceae bacterium | reverse complement strand
CCTACGATCTTCGCGCTGTCGCCTACGTCCGTTACCGCGCAAATTGTCCCGCAGGACATTGACTCCGCGATCGCGTTTGAAAATCCCTCTCCGAACGATGATGATGATGATGATGATGAGTAAAAATCTATTATATCATTTCTTGCGTTAGTGAAAATTACATTTTCTAAAATTCCTAAATTTTCCGCGTATTTTAGCAACTCATTTTTATAATTTTGATCGCCCCCGCCAACGCAAATAAATTTAAGACTGCGATCGTAACTCTCCAGCAAAATTTTCGCCGCGTTAAAAAAGTTTTTATGATCTTTCATAATATCTAATCTCGCGGGCAATAAAATAATTTTTTCATTATCGGCGATCTTAAATTCCTCGCGAATTTTCATCGCTCCCTTTGCGCTATATTTGAAACGATCTACGTCAATGCCGTTTTCAATCACGATCGTTTTTTTCGGCGAAAAACCTCTTTCAATACATAACTTTTTACCCGCGTCTGAGTTGCAAATAATTAAATCCGCCAGAGGGCTTAAAAACAACTCGATTTTTTCCAGCAAAACCGAAGAAAAACCATATTGTTCTCGATCTATGTTTGAAGCTCTAATCCCCCAAATAATTTTTGGGCTTATAAACGGCGAAACAAGGGCTAATAGCACATTGTTCATATCCATAAAAGAATAAACCGCTTGTGGGCGAATTATGCGAATGATTTTAACTAGCCTAAAAAGCGCGGAAGGCAAATGAATTAAACCTAACTTTTTGCGTACATAATAAACATCTACCCCCGCCTCTAAAAGCTCATTATCAAAGACCGCCTCGCCATACCAAATAATCACGCTCGTTTTTATTCCGCTTTTTTGCGCCGCGACCGCGTTTAGCACAAGTTGCCGCTCCGCGCCGCCCACGCCCAAAGAGGAGATAAAAAACGCGATATTTTTCAATTTAACCGACATCACAGCTCGCTTTGCAATTGAATAAAAAATCTGTCGTCTTTATTTAAGGAATTTCGCGCGAAAGCGGCGCGAACCTTGAAAAAGACGCTGTGCGCGAAGAGAAATTCAAAGTCGGCAAACGCGCTCTTTTCTTCGACTAAAATGGAGTTTTTGCCGCTTTTCACATAGATTTTATCTTCGTCCAGCGCGAGTTTCGCCGCGTCATAACGCGCTCCGGGCGAAATCGACTGCAATCCAAAGGGCAAAGTCCAGCCAGCAAACGGCGTCTCAAAGTGTAAAAGCAGTTCAGAAAAACCTGCGCGAACCTCCTTTGCGTAGTAATTCATAGGCATATTAAGTAACGGCAAATCTAACGGATCGACGGGAAATTTCTGTTTTTCGCGCAAAAAAAGCGTCTCGTAATCCGCCGCCGCGTAACTACCGCCGATCCTCGCGAAAGACTGAAAAATTTCGCCCGTGTAAAGCGCGGACCCCAACGAAATCTCGCCTTTATACGCGCTTTCAACGCGGAGTTTATCCGCCATTGAAGCCTTATCAGGAGCGACGCGCTCATTGCGCCTCGCATACGCGCTAATTGATAGCTCCGTTTCGTTAAACGTCGCTAACGAGTGCGCTTTTCTGTATGAGTAATTTAACGCCGCGATCTCGGGCGAATTGTTGCGATCATCTGGGTCAAAGAGCTTGTAAAGGGTTAAATTCGCCGCGCTTGTGTCGCGCCGCCAAATCTGATAACCCGCGTAAATAGCCGCGCCGAAGCCGCGTTCTATAGGATTCTTTCGCCCGCCCTCGCCGTAAATCCCGCCGCCAAAAAAGAGTAAATGCCGAATGTTTTCGTATTGCGCCGTGTAAAAGTCGCGCTCGTTTTTGCCGCCGCCGATCGTAAGAGCGTTAAACATTAAGGGGTCGGTGAATCTAATATCAATCGAGCCCGTGATATTGCCGTCCTCGTAGGCGATCGTAGGATACGCCGAGGAGTAGCGCATTTGCAAAGGCGCGTAGTATTTGCGAGGAGAAAGCGGCTTTTCTGGGACGTTTGCTATCACTTTAGGCGCGGGTTCGCCGTCTAAAGGCGCGCGCGCAAACGGCTGCTCGTTCGTAGCGAAGCGCGCGGGAAATTTAGCGATCATCGTCTCGTAGCCCTCCGCCGTAACGCAGGTGAGCATATAATCTTCGCCCTCAATGTGGCGCGCGTCTAAAATGTTGTCCGCGCTCCCCAGCCGCAGAACGCGATTATTTTGGAAAATAAAAAGCCCGTTGCCGCGCCGCGTGGGAGCGACAAAAAGCGCCGCCCCGCTCGGCAAAACATCGGTTAAAGCCGCGATCGCGGTTGTTTCAAAGAGGCGCGTTTCGTCTCTGTAAAAAACTCTTTTGCCCTTCGCGCCGCCCGTGAAACTCGCGTTCGTCTCAGGTTCAAAGCGTACGGTGAATAACGCGCCGTCCGCCCCGTAGATCGCGCGCGAGACTTTTGCGCCTAGAAAGCGGAGTTTGCCGCCGCCCTCTTCGTAAAGCGCGGGGCGGCGAAAGTCGGCGTCCGTTTTGAAAAATAGGTCGTTGCCCAAAAAATGATCTAGCAAAACTTTGCCGTCATAGCGGTGGTTCGGCGCGCGCGAGGCGTCAAAGAGCGAAGTTTTGATCGCGTCAGTCTCGGCGTAGCCTTCGGCGGCGGTGTAATACTCGCCCTCAATGTTAAAGGGCATTCCCGCGTAAAAATCGCCTTTGATTTTTTTGATTTCGTCGCTCGCGATATTAAAAACGATCAGATCGCCGTAAGAGAGATTATCGCTCTCGTAGATAATAATTTCCGATTTGTTTTTACCCAAAGGGGCGAAAGATTTGCCGCGCGAAATTACTACGCCCCGCTGCTCGTTAAATTCGCTCGCTTCTTGTTTATAAAACGCGAAAAATTCGAGCAGATCGTAGTATGCATCAGAGCCGAAATTCTCATAGTAGCTTCTAGAGAGCAAAAATGGATTTATCCAGCGATCGCCCTGCGCTAAAAAAAAGCTGTTTACATTTTTCGCGCCGTATTTATTCGCGAGATATTCCATAAAGAATCCGCCGACTATATATTTTTCTTCGCCAAACGGGAATTTTCTATGCGAATTTATAATGCGTTCAGGAGTTAGTAAATTCGCCTTTAATAGCGACAAAAATAACGCTTTATGGCGACCGCCGTAGAGCCTGCCTCCGCCAGTTACGCGCGATTCGTTGAAAACAGCGTTACCCTCTATGATAAAAGCAGGTAAAAAATCATTAGGAAACGTCCATAAAGGAATAATTCCTAAAACGATCGGCATATAATTCGCGCCGAACAACTTTTCCCATACGATCGGGGCTGTGCCTTTCGCGTCTAGTTGATATAAATGAGAGCCTTCGTGGGCTAATAATTCTTGCGCCCAATCGGTGTAGCCAAAGTAGTCGATCATTAACGGCGCGCCGCTGTAATAAGTCATTAACACAAACGGCGCGGTGGCGGCGAAGGCGTTTGCGATTTGGTTTTTGTAGCTCATCATAGCGAGGATCGGGCGGTTTGCGAGTTTGTAGCCGAAGTCTAGGTTGTAGAGATCGATTAGGGCGTCAAAATCCGCCGCGGTTTTGTTAGCTTCGTTAGATAAATCCGCGCCGAAAATAATTTCACCGTTTTTGGTATCGGAAATGTAGTAATCAATATCCCCAGACACTGCGAATAAATTTATCGCAAAAAATGTTAAAAAAAGAAACTTTTTCACTTTAATTTTCTAATTTCATATTCGCGTATTTTTTATTTTTAATAAACTCTGAGATCGCCGCGTAAAAAAAGGCAAAAATCTCCTCGCGATCTACTTTAATTTCAGAGCAAACTTTATCAAAATCGCCGCTCGTTAGAAAACTTTGAATCTCTTCATAATCATCAAACTCATAGCCTAGTTTGTTCAATAACTTCACAGCTTCGGGCGAAACGGGTAAAATTTCGCCGCGATCGCAGACAAATAACAATATGAAATCTGCTGTTTTAAGCCCTACCCCTTTTTGCTCCAAAAGCCACTCGCGCGAAACGTTCGCTTTGAAATTCTCAAAACTGCCGAAACTCTCATCTGCGTTCTCTAAAAACCGCGCCAAATCCGAAAAATATCGTTTGTCGATTCTCGCCGCGATCGGCGCAAAATTTTTTAAACCCTCGCGCTTATAAAAATCAAGTAATTTTTCTAACTCCGCGCTTTTTACTTTGCGATCTAAAAGCGCGCGCAAAAGCAAATAAATTTCGCCGCGGCTGGGGGGTAAAAAACTTTGCGCCGAAAAATCTCGCGGCAAAACCCCGATAGAGCGCAATTTCATAAAAATTTCCGCGCCGTTTCGCAACATAAATCACCTTTTGGGCATATTGTATTAGTTAGGAAAGTCTATCTAAATCCGCTATTTAGAGTATTCTTTCGCGGCGCGGACGGATTTAGTCTCCACATTCAAAACATCTAAAATTTTGCCGTGCCAATTAAAGATCGCCGCCGTCAGAGAGTAGCCATAGACGCAGCCTGTGTCGATTCCGATCGCGTGTTTGTCGCGCCGCACATCGCCCGGCGTGTGCCCATAGACCACAAAACCTTGATTGCCGTTGTAAAGCTCCGCCCAAAACCTATAATCGTCGCCGAGCGAAATATATCGCAGGCGCGTTAGAATTTGGCTCTGCTCAGACGCCAGATTTGCCAAATCCACAGAATTTGTGAGTCCGGCGTGGACTATCGCGAGGTTGGCGACTTTAATAGATCGCGGCATCGCGAATAAAAAATCCAGATCGGCGGGTGAAAATTTCTTAAATGTCGCAAGGTGGCGCTCTAAACCTATAGTATCGCCTATTTTCGCCGCCGCCGCGATCTCCAAATACTTCTCCTCGTGGTTTCCAAGCACGGATTTCACGCCGTTTTCTTGCGCGTAACGCAAAGTCTCAAGCGGCTTGGGTCCTTTGTTCAGCAGATCGCCTACGCAAAATTCCCGATCGTTCGCGTCCGCTTTAACTTTCGCGCGCAAAGTCAGCCACTCGTCCAAACAGCCGTGAATATCGCCGTAAATAATTATCCTGCTCATTGCGCGACAGTTTAGCTAAAACTTTTTGTATAATTCAGTATGCTTAGAGTTTTCAACCAATTTATTAGGATGTTTCTATGGTCTTAAGATTATGGATGTATCGGGCGTTTATAATTTCTTCCGCGCTGGTGCTGCTGTTTGCGGCGTTGATAGTTTTTTTGAATTTGCAAGGAAAAGCCGAAGCCGATTTGCAAGTGAGCGCGTACGCTCCCGCGGCAAACAGCACATTCCGCGTAAATAGAGCGGTTTTGAACGCGGGATACAATTTCCGCGCGTACCAATACACATTCGACCAAAGCATTTATGACGCTGGGCTAAGCGCGCTTGAAGAATTGGACGCGGCGCTTAAGGAAGTGAAAGTTTTGACGCAAAAATATCCCGATGTCCTTCCCCAAACGGCAAAAAACATCGATAACTTACTTGCAATGACGAAAGAATATCGTAGTTTGTCCGCCGAAATAAACGAACAAGCGATAAAGTCGTACAGCCACAAGCAAAACGTAGAGAGATTGACCGTTGAAATTGAAGCCCTCCTTGAAAAATATTGGAGAGAGGCGATAAAAGCGTCAGTCGCGCAAAACAGATTATTAGAGGCGTTTGCCGCTTACAAAGGTATCGGAAAATCGGAGATCGCCTCTTTAGCGGTATCGCGCGCGGCGACCGCAGCGCAAAGGCACGAAGTCGCCGCTTTCGCGACTGAGAATATGAAGACGGTGGAGAATATATTCGCCGAGATAAACAGAGCGGCGTCCGCTCCATATTTCAAAGATTTGTCGCAGAAAATAATCAACGCTATAAAAGAATACAATTCGGAAATGGCGCAACTTGTAGATATTTACGCCAAAGCCGACGCCCTTGCGGCGGAGAGAGTCGCGCATTACCGCGAACTTTCTTCGATTACAGGCGAATTGGCGAAAGCGCAGTTGGAAACCCTGCAAAAACTTTCTATACAGTCGTCAAATAGGCAAAACCAAACGATTTATTGCGCGATCTTCACCATTATCCTTTTCTTGGTGATTGCGATTGTATATACGAGAATGTTCTCTAAATCAATAGTCAATGAGCTTAAAAGGTTAGCGGACGGCTTAAACAGCGGCGCGAACGTGTTTGCGGACGCCGCGCGCGAAAGCTCGATGGCGGTAGATTCGCTCTCCAACGCGTCGGATAGGCAGGCGTCAAGTTTGGAAGAAATGTTATCTTCGTTAAATGAAATTACTTTGATGACCAAGCAAACAGCCGACAATTCAAAAAACGCGGACGCTTTGGTTAAGGACAGCGCGGAAAGGGCGAACGCAAGCCAAGACGCTATGAACCGTTTGCAAGACGCGATTATTGAAATAAGAGATTCCAGCAACCAGACGGCAAAAATTGTTAAAGATATTGACGACATAGCGTTTCAGACCAATCTTTTGGCGCTTAACGCGGCGGTTGAAGCGGCGCGGGCGGGCGAAGCGGGCAAAGGATTTGCGGTAGTTGCGGAAGAGGTTAAAAATTTGGCGCGGCGAAGCGCGGAAAGCGCGAAAAAAACCGCCGAGCTTATAGAAAGTTCGCAAAAAAGCAGTTCGCAAGGGGTGAGTTTAGCGGAAGAGACGGCGGAAAAAATTCAGAAAATCACAGAAACATCAAGCAAAATAGCGACGATAGTCGCCGAAATTTCCACAGCGGCGGACGAGCAGGCGCGAGACGTTTCGCAAATTAACGCAAGTATCGGCGGTATGACGCAAGATACGCAAAACCTTGCGACCGATTCGCGCAGTTTGTCGCAGAGTTCGCAAAATCTGTCGAGTCAAGCGACAAAAACGAAAGAATTGGTCGATGATTTAATCGGCATAATTGACGGAAAACATAGTGATTTACAGCGCGAGACGTTACGCATACCGCAAACTATCGCCTCGCATACGCCTGAAAATCAAACATCGCAACCGCTTGTGGAGTTCAAAGAGAATTGATTTCTTAAAAAGGTTTACAAAATTTAGAAAAGCGGGGCGGCGTTTCGCCACAGTGTCGAATACGCAAAAATCTCCCGCCTACACAACAATTTCAATGTTTTGGCGTTTGGATAAAAATTTATGGATTTTGGGACAAGGCGAAAAAATAATTTCCGCTTGGCTTGACGCCGAACACGAGGGCAAGCGGCGCGAAAAGCGGGTAAAAACGATTGGCGAAATTAAATCTATTTGAAAATGGGAAGTTAGAAATTATGACGAAACGCGAAAATATCGCTCACGAGCCGATTTTCCCTTGATTTTCCAGCGTTTTCAGGCTAAAATCACCCGTTTTAAAACCAAAAAAAGGTTTTTGAATGGCGATAAAGGCGTATCACAGGCGCGAGGAGCGTTACGAGGGGCTTCAACTGGTCTATGGCGAGGACGAAGCGGCGAAAGCTCAAATTTTGGAGGCGATCGAGGCGGTTAAAGCCGAGAGCGAGATCGCGCCAAAGGTAATGGAGAACTGCGATCTGCGCGAACGCCACAAATGCGCGATCTATATGGAGTTTGATGACGACTACGATCGCGAGGGCGGCGCGTTCTTTGAGCGGGTGCTAGAGCGATTAAATATAAAAAAATGCGATTAAGCCCTTTACAAACGCTTGAATATAAGTTAGAATTGCGTTTGAATTTTTCGGCGGAGAACTGCTAGATGCAAAATACAAGATTGGGCTCTGAAACTAAATCGCGCCTTGACAGCGAGTTAATGGCGATTTTGGAGCGAAAATATGGGAACAAAGTCTTCCTTTCACCCGAAGAGGTCGAGAAGGAAACCCTCGTGAATCCTACGATTATCAACAGCACGTCGGACAAGCCGAACACTTGGCTCTTGCGCGATGTCGTGGAATATCTAAACCGCCCTTTCTATCCGAAAGGTATGCGCGAGCTAAGCAAACGCGAGAAACGGGCGATGACTTTGCAGAGCGTTACGGGCGCTTTGAACAAATATTGGGAAGAGCAGCCGCCGTGCGAGGAGATTCGCCCGTGCCACGGCGAGTTTGGCGAGATCAGGCTCTCAGACGCGGTCGCAAAAGCGGTTGCTATGGAGACGATCGAGAATTTGGGCGAGGCGCAAAACCGTCCCTTTATGCCCGACGAGTTTCAAGCGGCTTAAACTTCAACTTTTTGCTTTCGCTTTTTACACGCCCCGCGGTCTCCTTGGGTCGCGGGGTTTTTGTTGGGGTTAAAGGACTTCGCTCTCCCCTCTTTGCGGCTGCGGATCGCGATCTCGTAAATTTAATTACGATCGAGATTTGGGCTTAGCCGCAATGATGGGAAAAGCCTATTAGTGCATATTGTGGTGGCTGTGATCTTCCTCTTGCGATCCCCGATCATCGTCCATTTCCATTGCGGGCATACCCGTTTGAGCGTGGTTGCCGCCGCCCAAAATAGACGGATCAGCCATACCCGCGATCATAGCCAAGTGCGAAACCACTAGAAATACCGCCACAAAAGCTACGCGCCAGCCGAGTCGGAGGCGATCGCTAGCGTTTTTGTGCAAAACTTTGAAGTCCTGCAAAGCCACTAAAATCAGCGGAATCCCGCTCAAAAGGTAGCAAATCACCGCGACAATATCAATTATCCCGCGCCATTCAAAACCTATAACTTTGGGTATTAAATAGATAATAATTCCCAAAAAATAAACGCCGCCCAAAGCGCCCGCGATCTTGTTAATCCGCGCCGCAAGCGGGTTTGGCTTGCCGCCGCCGTAGAGCAAAATCAGCTCTGTGATCGCCAAGCTCTCCGCCAGCACAATCACGCCCGCCATAAATATCAGCAGGTTCCAAGGCTGATTTATCATCAGCAACTCCATATAGTGGGTCATTTGCGTAGCGGAATGATCCATTTCGCCTCCTTAATTGCCTTTTTAATTTTAAGAACCGAATTATATATTTTTCTTAATAAACTCTTTTTCTTCTTGTCTGGATCGCGAGAAATAAAAATTGGAATAACAATTGCTTTTGTTGGCGCAATAGTCAAAAAAGGAGCGAAAGTGAGAAAGTTTGCAGCGTGGGTTTTAGTGGGCGCGATAGCGTTCGCAGCCGAACCCGAATATGTGGTCGAAGAGGTTGTCTATGAACCAGCGCCGACACAAACACCGGCTATTTCCCTCCAGCCGCCGCGCACCGACGACACAGAGGAATACTTAATTCCCAACTCGCCGATCTTGCAGCCGACAAACATCATAACCGTCCGCGCAATCGGAATGGGCGTAGCGCCTGAAAGCACGATCTCGCCCGCGCAGGCTTTGGTTCTCGCCAAACGCGCCGCGATTTTAGACGGCTACCGCCAAATCGGTGAAAAAATGTATGGTATTCGCATTAACGCGAAAGACACGCTCAAAGACGCGATCGCGCAAAATTCCAGCGTTCGCACGCAAATGTATGCGGTTATCCGCAACGCCGAGATCGTAGAGACCGTATTCAAAGACGGCTTGTGCCAAGTTGAAATGGAAGTGAAACTTGACGGGCGCAGATGGTATAGGGTTTTATCAGGATTTTAACTTCTCGCGGCGGCGATAGGAGGCAAGGCGTCCGTCATCGCGCAGAAAACCGCCGCTACGATCAGAGGGCAAGCCCATTGGAACACCAATTACTTTTCGCGGGGGAGCTTAAAGCTCCCAATCTTTTGGAAACCGCTGAGAATCGCCGCTACTTTTGCCTACGGCGTTTGTTGTTTTCGTCATTGCGGGCTCTAGCTCGCGATCTATAACGCGGCAAAAGCCGCGATTTTCGCTGCCGATTTGCTAACAGGGGCGCGGCGGGATTTATAGGTTTTGCCTGACTTTCTAAAGTCTTAACGCCGCCTTTTGTCCGTCGTCGCGTGTTTAATCCGCAATCTCAAGGCATAATTCGCGAATGAAAAATCTGGTTTTGATAGGTTTTATGGGTAGCGGCAAAAGTTCGTTAGGCAGGTTAATTTCCGCCGAAACGGGACGTTTTTTTCTCGACACGGACGCGCTCATTGAGTCGCACTACGCGCGCGCGATCGGCGAAATTTTCGCGAGCGAAGGCGAAGCCGCCTTTCGCGCCGCCGAAAAAAATTGCGCCGCGTTCCTCGCCAAATCCGTAAAAAACGCCGTGATCGCCACAGGCGGCGGAATGCCGATCGTCTGCGATAATTTGAGCGAAATCGGCAAAGTCGTCTACTTAAAGTGCTCGTTTGAGGCGATAGCAAAACGTCTCTCGCAAGACGCCGAAAAGTCCAAACGTCCCCTCGCCGCTTCGCTTGAAATCCTGCGCGAACGCTATGACGCGCGGCTTAAAATTTACGAAAAATCCGCCGAAATCGTCATAAACGCTGAAGATCCGATAGAAATTTGTCTACAAAATTTGCGTGAAAAAATAGTATAATTCGTGTTTTTTCGCCGCAAAATCGCGGCGAGTTTAGGAGCGCGGATGTTCAAAAGATTCAGAAGGTTACGCGAAAATTCCACTTTGCGCGATCTCGTCCAAGAGGCAAAAGTCGCCAAAAACGATCTCGTATATCCGCTCTTTGCCGTAAGCGGCAAGGGCAAAAATTTCAAAAGAGAGATCGCCTCGATGCCGGGGGTATTTCAACTCTCAATTGACGAACTCGTCAAAGAGGCGAAAGCCGCCCGCGCGATCGGCGTCAAGGCGATAATGCTCTTTGGAATCCCAGAGACCAAAGATAGCGCGGGCAGCGACGCTTTGTCGGATCGCGGCGTGATCGCGGAGTCCTTAAAAGCCCTCAAAGACGCCGTTCCCGAAATGTTTATTTTCACCGATCTGTGCTTCTGCGAATACACCGATCACGGGCATTGCGGCGTGATAAACCCCGCGACAAAATCCGTAGATAACGACAAAACTTTGGAACTTTTAGCGAAACAGGCGTTAATTCACGCCGAATGCGGCGCGGACGCGATCGCGCCCAGCGGAATGATGGACGGCGCGATCGCGGTTTTGCGCGAGGCGTTAGACGACGCGGGGCGCGAAAATACGCCGCTTATGAGTTATTCCACAAAATTCGCCAGCGCGTATTATGGTCCGTTTAGAGACGCGGCGGAGTCCGCGCCCTCATTCGGCGATCGCCGCGCGTATCAGATGAACCCCGCGAACGCGCGCGAAGCCCTCGCCGAAAGTATGGAGGACGAGGCGCAAGGCGCGGATATTTTGATGGTCAAACCCGCGCTGGCGTATCTGGACGTCGTAAAGACGATCCGCGAAAACACTACGTTGCCTCTTGCCGTCTATAATGTTAGCGGCGAGTATTCTATGCTCAAAGCCGCCGCCGCCGCGGGAATGATAGATTACGATCGCGCGTTAATGGAGACGATGACATCGTTCAAACGCGCTGGCGCGGATATTATTATCACCTACCACGCCAAAGAAGTTTGCGAACTTTTGAATAAAGGCGACTAATGCGGCATTTTTTATCGTTAAAAGACTTTGATCGCGCGGAGATTTTGGAGATTTTGCAGATCGCCCGCGATCTTAAAAGCAGAAAAATTACGCGCGATTTGGGCGGGACTCTCGCGATGATCTTTGAAAAGTCCTCCACGCGCACCCGCGTAAGTTTTGAGGTCGGCGCGGTGGAATTAGGAATGCACCCCTTGTTTTTGTCGTCCAAAGACATTCAGCTAGGGCGCGGCGAGCCTATGAAAGACACGGCGCGCGTCATTAGCCGAATGGTAGATATGGTGATGATCCGCACTTTTGCCCACGCGCGCTTAGAGGAATTCGCGGCGCACTCGGCGGTACCAGTAATAAACGGTCTCAGCGATGATTTTCACCCCGCGCAGCTAATGGCGGATTACTTGACTTTGCAGGAGTTGGGCTACGATTCTGACGCGGTGGTCGCGTGGGTTGGAGACGGCAATAATATGGCAAACAGCCTATTGGTTTTGGCGAGCAAATTAGGTTTTGAGTTGCGAATCGCCGCGCCGCAGGGCTATGAGATCGCGGCGAATGTGCGCGAAATGTGCGCGAAATTCGCGGATAAAAGCGGGGCGAAGATCAGTTTCACGCGCGATCCCAAAGTTGCCGCGCGCGGCGCAAATGTCCTTATAACCGATGTTTGGACGAGTATGGGGCAAGAGGAGGAGACGGCAAAACGGCTGAAAGATTTCAAGGGTTTTTGCGTGGATCGCGATCTAATGGCGATCGCGGATTCGCGCGCGATCCTATTGCATTGCTTGCCCGCGCATCGCGGCGAGGAGGTCAGTGAGGAGACATTTGAGGCAAACGCCGATGTTATCTTCGCTGAAGCCGAAAACCGCCTCCACGCGCAAAAGGGGATTATGGTGTGGCTACACGATCAAAATAAGCAGGGCGATAAATGAAAGATAGCGAGATTTAACAGGATGTAGCTACTAGCTAACCTAAATGTTCGCGCGAAATCACAATTGAGGCGGAAAGTAGAGCGCAGATATTAGAACGTCGTGATTTATTGTTACGACGGGAAAAAGAAATCGCCTCTTTTCAATATTACAACTCTGAATTTTACAGCGAAATTCGCGAAATTCCTACGTATTCGTACTCGCCGATTTTTTAGCTTTGCGGATTTTGCGATGGTCGGCGCGTTTCTCGCGGCTTTGTTTGAGGGCAAAAGGAGAGCGGCGCGATAGTGATCGCGAAGTTGCTCTTAAGCTTTTATATGAGAGGCAAAGGGGGGGACAAAATGAGCGGCTTTGCTTTGATTGGTTTTATAGTTGGCTTGCTTGGGGTGATTATCGCAAATTTACCCGATCCAAAAGGCGGCGATATTCAAGCCGCTGAAGTTGGGTTAAACCCTAAATAATCGCCCGATTCATAGCGGATCGGGCGATTAACGCGCCAGCGGTTACCGCTATTGTAGAGAAAAGGAGTCGATAATGGCGGCTATTGTTTTGGCAATGATCGCCGTGTTTGCGTTAGCTTTATGCGCGGTTGTCCTTTTTGTAAGCGAGCGCGATGACAAACGGCTCGGTTTGTATTGATTAAAGGCGAAAACGGGATTTAATCCCTATAAGAACGACCAGATCCGTGTTTATGTCGCGGATCGGGCGATAAAAGCTGGAGGCTATCTATGAAAGACAAAAATCAAGCCGCCGATAAGCCCGCCAAAAAACGGGGGCGGCAAGTTCACATCGTTACGCGCATTGAGGAATACGAGACAATCGCCGCCGCCGCAAAACTCGAAACGCTCTCTATTAGCAGTTTTGCGCGTAAAACTTTGATTACCGCCGCCCTTAAAGGCAAGTAATAAAAAACTAGGGAGCGCGGCATTGCGCTTCGCGCTGAAAATTAGCGAACGGTAGCGAATAAATCCGCCGAAGAGTCCGCTTTATCCAGTCGCTTGTTCGCTATATCAAAATATTTTCTCTCAATCTCAAAACCTATAAATTTTCGGTTTGCGGCGATCGCGGCTACGCCGTGCGAGCCGCTGCCCAAAAAGGGGTCAAAAACAACCTGCCCCTCTTTTGTGAATAATTTGATTAGATGAGATATAAGGCAAACTGGCTTGATCGTCATATGATCTATTTTTATATCGCTCTCGTCGCGGCGAACTTTTTTGGAAACGTCCATAATAGTTCCCGGAAACATTCCGTCCAGCGATACTTTCGTATTCATAAGCCCAACTTGATATTTTTTCCAATTCTCCACAAAAGTCCCCTCTTTAGGCTTTTGCGCTAACGCCATAGGCTCTATTTGAGGTTTTAGCTGCGGGGTTTTTAGCCCGTCTAATTCCGCGATAAGCTTCTCTTTTTCGCTTTCGGATAGATTTTTGTCTTTTCTAATAAAATGATCTTGCGAAAAAGCTTTTGGTTGCCCCTCGTATTTCCACCCCAACATATCGCGAATTTCAAAACCCGCCATATCCAGCGCCATAGCGGCGCGATGATAGAGCCGCCCCTGCGAAAAAACCACGCAAAAAGCGCCCGGCTTTAATACGCGGTAAAACTCCGCGCATAACGGCTCTAAAAATTTCTGCAAATCTTCTCCCTGCGCCCTGTCAAACTTCATTCCCACAGGCAAACCGCCGACAACCCCCGATTTTGAGGCTTTCTTTTTTAATTTTTTGTCGTCCCAATCGCTACCCATACCGTCTATGAAATACGGCGGGTCTGTTACGATAAAGTCAATAGAGTCGCCCGCGATCTCTTTTATCCCATCGCGGCAGTCGACGTTGTATGTTTGATAATGTTTTTCCATAGCCGCAATAATATAACCCCCTTTCTTAAAGGTAATTCTACGCGATCGCGCTAAAAGAGCGCGTATTACATTCCGTTAAGCTCATAAACCTTTCAGAATTTGTTTCGTAGATCGCATCGCATATAAACTAAATTCTCTTCCTCGCGATCTAATTCAAAGCCGAATTTAGCGTAAAGTTCCCGCGCTATTTTGTTGGTTTTCAACGCGCAAAGCGTTAACTCTATCAAGCCTAATTCCCGCACTTTTATAAAGATGATATTCATCAAGATCGCGCCCATATTTTTGACGGACGAATTAAAGTCTTTGTAGAGCCCCATTTCGGCTTTTTTGCCGTCAATGTTCGTGAAAAATATCACGCCGCCGCCGAAATTTTCGCGATCGGCGATCGCTATTTTGTAGTATTTTTTCGCCGCGTTGCCCGCGAGATTTCGCGCAAATTCTATGTGCGCCTCCCACGCGATCGCCGAATTATCGCGCGAAACCTCGCGCACAGACGGATTATTGCGCCACTTCAAAACTTCTCTCAATCCCTCTTCGCTCAAACGCGTGAAGTCGGTTTGCGTTATTTGCATAAAACCCTCAAAAAAAGTGATCCGCGATCGCCGTTAAATTTTTCGCCAGCGATGGGGGCGTTTCGCTCGCGATTCGCGCTTCTATTTCAATACGGGTTTTTCTCATTCTTTCGCGCGCTTCTTTTTCGCCTAAAAGCGTTACGAAACTATTTTTGTTAACGTCTTGATTTGACGGTTTGCCGAGTTGCTCTTCCATATTCGGCTGAAAGTCTAGAATATCGTCGCGAATTTGAAACAAAAGCCCAAGCCGCAAGCCTATATCGTAGAGTTTTTGCGCTAGATCGTCGTTCGCGCCCGCCGCAACCGCGCCCATTTCAAGCGCCGCCGCGATCAGCTTGCCCGTTTTATGGCGGTGGATAAACTCAACTTGCTCTAAATTTAGCCGCTGGTTTTCAAAGTAACAATCTAACGTCTGACCCAAAACCATTCCGTTCGCGCCCGCGTTCTCCGCCAAAATCCGCGCGAGTTTCGCGATCTTTTCTGGCGCGAGCGGCGATCTTGCGATCGCCGCGAAAGACTCGGTATTCAGCGCGTCGCCAACCAAGATCGCCGCTGTCGCGCCATAAGTTTTGTGCAAAGTCGGGTGCGATCTGCGAAAGTCGGCGTTATCCATATCGGGCAAATCGTCGTGAATCAACGAATATGTATGCGACATCTCAATCGCCAGCGCGGGATATAACGCCGCTTCAACGCGTTTCTTATCAATCGCCTCCGCGACCGCTAAAACTAACGCGGGGCGAAAACGTTTTCCGCCGGCTAAAAGCATTTCGTTCAACGCTTTTTCATAATACGGGTGAAAGCTTTCCGCTTTTAATAGATTTTGTTGCAAAAAATCTTCGAAAAGCGTTATGAGATTTTTGATTTTTTCTTGTTCCATTTCACTGCTCCATAATCAAATCGATTGTGATGAAAAATTGAAAGCTTTCGCGCTGCATTAAGAGTTTTATCTTCGGCGCTTTACCTGGGTCTGATCCTAACTTCCCCGCTTTATCCGCTAGGGCGGTTAAAACCCTTTTGACATCGCGATCGTCATTTACGAAAAAGCCGTTGATCGCTACTATTTTATCATTCGCGTCGATCGGGTATTTCGGTTTATAAACGCCTCTCGCGTATAGATCGCGATCAAAAAACCAGCCTAAATGCTCTAAAAATGTGTCCGCGTATAAAAATCCGCCTGTTTTTTTAATGATTTTACGTGAAATTACCAATGTTTTTTCACTTGCGATCGGCGCGGAATTACTACTATCGTTTGAATCTAACTTGACTATTCTTTTTTCGGCGGATTTTCTCTCAATTGTTATATTTACGTCCGATCCTATATCCATTAACATTATTTCGCGCTCCATTTCGCGCGGCGAATCAAAAGTTTTGCCGTTAATCGAAATTATTTTATCTCCGACTTTTAATTCGTTTTCGGCAAACGGGTTTAGAAATTCCACCTCGTAGCCGTCAAAGCGCGCTCCCAAATCGCCCCAAAAAAACGCGCTTTCGTTAGAGTCGAAGAATTTTTGTAGAAATTCGCTCTCAATCGTCTCGCCTGTAGCCGAAACGCCAATGACCGCGTAACACGGCGCGACCAAAAGCGAGCCGCTCCTCATCTGGCGCGAAGTGGCGGCGGGTTCGGAGCCGAATTGGCGCGTGAATTTCGCGGTCGGAATCGGCGCGGCTTCGGCGTCGTTCATATATAAAAGATTTTCGTGTTCGGCGGCGCGATCGGCGGGGCGCGTTTTGATCGGCGTTTTGCCGTGCGGCGCGAGGCTTTTTACAATCGCGAGTCCAGAGAGGCGATCGTAAGTAGTTAAATTCCAATCTTTTTGCAGAGTTTGGGTACTCAAAAACCCTAGTGAAACTAAGAGACGCTCGGCGTCTATCGCGACCGCGCCGCGATCGTAGGCTAGGCGGTTTTTGAGATAACACGGCGCAAGGATCGGGTTTTGATCTTTTAGACGTTTCGCGAGTTTTTCCGCTTCGCTCGGCAAATTCACGATCTCGTCGGCGATCAAAGGTCGCAAAGTCTGCAACGTCGCCGTAAAAATTAAAAGCGCCGCCAAAAGTTTCATAATAGGCTTATTTTGGGAGCTTTCTAACGCCGACCTTGTTATTCGCCAGCGGCTCAACTTTGACTCTCTCGCCGATTGCGAACTCCTGATCGCTCGCCTCGTAACGCCAAAGGGTGCCGCGAAATTCCACGAGTTCGCCCTCTTTGATAATGCCTTCGCCCTCCTCTAGCAAAAATTCATCGCGCGGCTCGACGGCGCGTTTGAAAATAAATTTTTTGCGTAGCAAAACCAGCAAAATATGCCCGATCACGAAACCTATCGCGGTTTGCCACAAGATCGCTTGCGCGCTCTCAAACCCAAGCGCCCAGCCGATCGCGCCTACAAGCGCGAGCCCGATTCCATACCAAAGTATGAAAAAGTTGCCTGTGATAATTTCCAGCGCGATCAGCAAAATTCCCGCGATCACAACCCACATCATAAACCTTTCGTGCGCGAAATTTGAAAAAGCCTATAAATCCCGCCCGTTTCGGGCGGGCGGCGAGCGGCGCGGCGGAGCTTTGCTTAGGGCGCGAAACGCCGCGAAACGCGAGGCGCGCCTATTTCGTCTTTACGGCGGACTTTAATGTGTCGCCCAATACGCTCAAAGAGCCGATCAGCTGCACCGCCTCGTAAGGCACCACGACTTTGTCTTTCGCGGGATTTTTCGCAAGCTCGGTAAACGCCGCGATCCTATCTTTCGCCAGCAGATATTCGGCGGATTGCGCGTTTTTCGCGATCGCCGTTCCGACCGATTCGATCGCCTCTTGTTGTGCTTTCGCTACCGCTTTGACTTGGAACGCCTGCGCGTCCGCCATACGCTCAATCGCCTCCGCTTTCAAAAATTGCTCGGCGCGATAGGCTTCGGATTGACGAATCACGGCTTCTTTATCCGCCTGCGCTTTGAGCTCAATCGCGCGTTTTTCGCGTTCGGCTTTCATCTGCATACTCATCGCCTCTTGAATCTCGGTCGGGACGGCGATGTCGCTGATCTCAATGCGCGTTACTTTAATGCCCCAGTTCGCGCCCGCTTCGTCCAAAATCACAAGAATCCGCGAGTTAATCCGCTCGCGATTGCTCAAAATTTCGTCCAAAGTCATTGAGCCAATTTCGCTGCGAAGCGTAGTTAGCGCGAGGTTTGAGACCGCGATCTGGTAGTTCGTAACATTATAAGTCGTTTTGTAAGGATCAGTTACGGCAATAAAGACGATCCCGTCAATCTGGATCGTTACGTTGTCGCGCGTAATGACGGGCTGGCGCGGAATGTTGATGATGTGCTCTTTCGTACTCAAAACCGCCGATACGCGATCTAAATAGGGCACGATGATGTGAAAACCGGCGGACAAGGCGCGGTTAAACTTGCCGAGCCTCTCTACCATACGCACCTCCGCTTGGCTTACGATGACGATCGCGCTGTAAATCGCCCAGCCAATCAAGACTACGATGGCGATCGCCAAAACTGATGTTCCCGAAAGAGAAAGCATTTTCTTGCCTTTGTATTAAAATACGGCGATCTTATTGAAATTTCCCTAAAATTCGCGGAATGCAACGAAAATTAAAAGCCTTAAAAGACCTCGCCAAACTCTACCGCCTGCGCGAAAACGGCGCGCGCTACTTTCAAAACGAGAGCGCCGCCTCAAAAGAAGAGTTGCCCACAAGCCGCGCCGCCTTAAAACGCGCTGTGGAAAATTGCCATTTGTGCGAACTTTCAAAACGGCGCAATCAGGCGTTCTTCGGCTCTGGAAGCGGGACAAGCGGCGTTATGATCGTATTAGAAGAACCCAATGCGCACGAAGATAAAGAGTGTCGCTGGTATGCGGGTCCGGGCGGCGAAATGGCGCGAAATATCGTGGAAAAGGCGCTGGGTTTGAACGCCGAAACCGTCTATTTAACCGCCGCGATCAAGTGCCACAGCGCGGGAAGCAGGGGCGATTACGCTTTAAAGTGCAAGGCGTTTTTGGGGGCGGAGATTGAAATGATTCAGCCCAAGATCGTGATCGCGATGGGCGGCGCGGCGTTTTTCGCGCTCACGGGCAGCGAGGAGGAGATTATCGCGGCGCGCGGCAAGTTGTGGCAGTGCGCGTTTAGCAAATGCTATGTCGCGCCGACATATTCGTTAAATTTTTTGCGCCACAATGTAAGCCTCAAAAAAGAGGCGATGGCTGACTTCAAATTCGCGATGAGCGCGTTAGGGCGGTGATCGGCAAGTTGTTCGCCGTCCGCGCAAAAACACCTCTCTGCGATGCAATTTTGTTGAAAATAAAGGAGCGTTTGTGAATAAAGACTTTCAAGAGGCGATCAAAATCTGCGCTACGGGATCGCGCAAAGAGTTAAACGGCTTTTTGCGGGATAAATCAAAAGACAATTTGATCGCGATATTTAACGATCTATTAACTACATACATAAACGATAAAAACTCCTCTACTTTGAGGGAGTATATTAGGGTTGCGATCTGCGGTTATAGACGCCACGAAAGCAAACTAGGCTATAACGGATATAGGCAAACCACGATCGGCGGTAAAACCAAATATGAGTTTTGCGAGGTAAAACCTAAAAATATAAGCGGCAAAGAGCCCGCAAAAGGCAAATTAAACGCGGCTGGCAACTTTACTGATTACACTTGGGATCGCTTTGACAAAGATTATGAAAATAATCCTAATATGCTGGTGAGCGGCTTTGTGAGCGGCAAGCTTATTTACATTTTTGAGTTTGAGTTCAGAACAAAATCTTTTGTCGAAAGGCTACGAAAACTTTTGGAGAATAAATTTCCAAATAGAGTTAGAAAGAGCAGAGACTATTTGCGCAGCGCGTCTTTTGATTACAAAAATTTTACCTACGATCCGAATACAAAAATTCATTATTTGGCGAGCAAAGAGGAGTTGTTAAATTACAAAGAATTTATTAACAAGGATTTTTTCAAAATTCTAACGGAGGCGGCGAAATGAGCGAAATTCTAAACACTATTTTGCGCGGCGACACAAAGATAAAGTTACGCGAAATTCCCGATAATTTCGTAGATATCGGCGTAACTTCCCCGCCATACAACAAAGGCGAAAAGCAAAAGGGCTGGCTGGTAAAAAATGTGGAATACGACAACGCCGCGGACAAAAGAGACGAAAGCGCCTACCAAGCGGAGCAGATAGAGGTCTTAAACGAGCTTTGGCGCGTTACCAAAGAGGGCGGCAGTTTCTTTTACAACCACAAGACCCGCTGGGAACGCGGCAAGATGATCCACCCTATGGAATGGCTTTTGAAGACGAAATGGGAGATCAAGCAAGAAATTGTCTGGGATCGCGCGATCGCGGCGAATTTGCGCGGCTGGCGTTTTTGGCAAGTTGAGGAGCGTATCTATTGGCTGCATAAGCCCAAAAACGGCAATTTAATCGGCGAAGAGCTAATCTCCAAACACGCCCTTATGACCTCTATTTGGCGTTTCGCCCCGGAGCAAAAGAGCGCTCATCCGGCGCCGTTTCCTCTGCAACTGCCCTTGCGGGCTATTTACTCAATTTTGGACGATAATAAAGACTGCGTAGTGATAGACCCGTATAGCGGCAGCGGCACTACTTTGCTCGCCGCTAAATTGCTGGGGCACAACTACATAGGCGTAGAGATTTCGGATACATATATCAAAATGGCGGAGGAAAGGCTGGCGAATTATCAATCCGAAACGGCGGTTTTTAAAGATGAGATCGCTAAACACACCGTGCGCGAGACATTCAAAGAACGCAAAGATCGCGGCGTCTATCATCACCACGACAAAAAGAAACGAAGCGAGCTGGCGGAAGCGTCGCTAAGAGGGCTTTTTGGCTCTTAACAGCCCTTTTAGATCGTAGCCAACATTTTGTCGAACTCTTTGGCGGCGCTTTTAACGCGCATTGAGTTGCCGACCACGAGGAGCGACGAGAACGACATTGATAAAGCGGCGATGAGCGGCGTGATGAAGCCCGCCGCCGCAAGCGGGATCAAAAGCGCGTTGTAGCCGATGCTGATCGCGATGTTTTGCAAAATTACGCGGTAGGTTTTGCGCGCGATGGCAATGGCGAGGGCGAGGTCGGCGAGGTCGTCTCGCAATAAAACGATGTCGCTGACGGCTACCGCCGTCTCCGCGCCCGAATGCATCGCGACCGCGATCTCCGCCTGCGCGAGCGCGACTGTGTCGTTGAGCCCGTCTCCCGTCATTATCACCGCGCCGTTTTCGCGCGTTTTTCGTACGATTTCGGCTTTTTGATCGGGCAAAAGTTCGGCGTAAAAATCTGGAATTTGGAGATCGCTCGCGACTTTTTTGGTAATTTCGTAACTATCGCCGCTGATTATGATCGGTTTTAAGCCGAAATTTTTGAAAAATTTTACGGCTTTTTCGGCGTTTGTTTTAATTGTGTCGGCGAGAGAAAATTTCGCGGTTATTTCTCCGTTTTCGGCGAAATAAAATATGCTGTTTTCGTCATCTTGTTTTCCTGCATTTATATTGTTTTCTTTCATTAAAGCCGCGTTTCCGCCTAAAACTATTTTATTGTTTTGATCTAGCGCGATCGCGCCGCGACCAGTAATGATTTTTATATCTTTTAATTCGCATTTTAAAATATTGTGCTTTTGCGGCAAAAATTCTGAAACTCCCTTTGAGATCGGGTGCGAATTCGCAACAATTAAAGCGTAGAGTTTTGAGGGGTTAAAATTAGCTGTTGTTTCACAGGAGATCACCTGCGGTTTTCCGATTGTTAATGTGCCTGTTTTATCTAATAAAATGAACTTAGCTTTCGCTAATGTCTCTATGTGTTTTGTGGCGCGGAAAAGAGCCGATCTTTTAGCTCCTTCAAGCGCTGCGATCACAGACGCTATTGGAGTTGCTAAAGCTAAGGCGCACGGGCAAGCGATCACAATCACGCTGATCGCGATCATAAGCGAGCGATCAAAAGTGGCGTCTAAAGCGAAATTCCAGACCAAAAATGTTATTGCCGCGATAGACAAAATTGTGGTTGAAAATTTGCGCGAAATTTTGTTTGCGAAATTTTCTATATTAGGACGGTTTTTCAGCGACTCTTCAAGCAAATTTATCACACGAAAAAATGTGGAGTGAGCGTAATCGTTCTCTACTTTAATTCGCAAAATTCCGTCTGTGTTGATCGCGCCGCTTATTACACTATCGTTTGGTCCAGAGAAACGCGGTTTGCTTTCACCTGAAATACTCGACATATCAAGCGAGGCCGATCCGCTTAAAATCACGCCGTCAAAGACTATTCTTTCGCCCGCTTCAATCTCTATAATATCGCCGCTTTTAATCTCTTCGGGTGATAATTTTATGCGGTTTCCGCCCTCAATTCTTATTATCTCATTCGGCGCGAGGGCGATCAATTTATCTAATGTGTCTACCGCGCTTTTTTTCGCTTTAACTTCTAAAAATTTTCCGATCAAAACAAACGAGATGATCATAGTAACGGAATCAAAGTATGGTTCGGCTTTAGAAATCAACGTTGCATAAATTGAATATGCGTATGTTAATGTGGCGCCGGTGGCGACCAATAAATCCATTGTTACAAAGCCGTTTTTAAGACCAAAATATCCGCCTCTATAAAACACCCAACCGCTGAAAAATAATGTGGGGGTCGCGAGCAGAAATTCCGCTAAATAAATAATGTTCGCGAGGTTTTCGTCCATACCGCTGAACAAACCTAAATATCTAGCCACGGCAAGCCACATTGTATTCATCATTGCGAATAGCGCGACAATGAGTCTTGTGTAATACTCTTTTCGCTCGGCTTTTGCGTTTGTTTCCGCTATTTTAGGATCGTATGCCGCCGCGTCGTAGCCGATTGATCTGATTGCGCTAACTATTTCGCTGGGTTTTAACACATTTTCATCAAATAAAATTTTAGCTTTGTTTGTCGTAAAATTTATATCGGTTTCAATGGCTCCGTCTAATTTATTTACCACTCTTTCAATGAGCCAAACGCACGCCGCGCAATGAACACCCTCTAAAGCCAAACTCATCTCGCATAAATTATTTTCTTTCCGCGCGATAAAACGTTTCGCAAAGGCGTCGCTGTCAAACATCGCCGCGCTTTTATTAATCTCTTGCGCGCGATTTAATTTTTGCTCGCCTTTTAACTCGTAAAATTTTTCTAATTTCATATCGTTTAAGAGTCTGAAAACTCCCGCGCAGCCCTTGCAACAAAAGTTATGATTGTCCTCTTTTATCAAAGCGTTTTCAGGAATATCTAAACCACAGTGATCGCACCTCATTTTCACCCCTTAACTCTCCGAAACTTTCTCAAATTTTACCGAATTTTTAGCTATGTAAAATATGCCGCCCAATACTTCTTTTGCGGTTAAACTTTTAATGGCAATCATATACTCTAAAACTTGTTTTTTATGCTCATCTTTAGCTGTGCCGGTTTTAAAATCTATAACTATAAAATTTTTATCATTTTCAGCCAATAGATCAAGGCGTAAAACTTTTGAATTATAGACTATTTGCTGCTCTTTATAACAAGCGTAATTTTGCGCGATTTTTTGAAACTCTTCATTTGCGATAAGTCTTTTTAATCTTTCATTTATATCTTCTTTTTCTATCCCCAAACCGTATATAAAAATCGCGGCGTTAACCGCGCTGTTTATAAATTTATTTTCAAAGCGCGGCATCATCTCAATAGCGTAGTGAAAAGCAATGCCCAATTTACGAGCGAAAATATCGCCGCTCTCTCTCTTTTCTTCTTCTATTTTTAGCGCTTGATCGCCCAATTTTTTCGGCGTAATTTTAACTATATTTTTAATTTCTTTTTTCTCTTGATTTTCGCCTATGAAAATTTCGCCGATCTCAAAATCTTTCAACTCCAAAGGAGCGAATATGGACTTTTCTTTTTCTTCTTTTGTAACCTCATTATTTTTTGCGATAATCAGCGAATATTTAGCGCGTGTTATCGCTACATATAATGAGTTAATCAGATCGCGCCAATTTTCTTGGCGTTCGCGATCCAAAATTAAAGCGTAATTATTATCTAAAAACTCCCTGCTTTTTTGCCTCCAATATATGCCTTTTAATTCGGTTTTATCATAATCAAAGATAATTTTTTCGCTATCGCTCCTTTGTGTTGCGCTATCAAGCAAAATTATATGATCAAACTCCAAACCCTTTGATTTATGGATCGTCATAATTCTTATACCCTTTGGCGCAGCTAAAGCGGCAATTTCGTTAAAGTTTTTATAGTCATAAATTAGTTCTTCAATAGTATTTAGCCTGCCGCACAACTCTAAAAATAAAAGCGCGTCTGGGCAAAAAAGATGGTAGCTTTTAGCGATCTCTGAACAAAGATCAATCGGTAAAGGATCAACTCCTATTCTATCTAATAAATTGTCTAGTTTTTCTTGTCGTTTAAATATGTTAAATCCAAGCAGGGCGTTAAAATTGCTCAAATAGTATTGCGTACGGCTCGAATAATAGTATTTTACCGCCTCTATTAACGCTTTTACCTCGCGACTTTCAGTAAGTTTCATAGAGGTTTCGGTTAAAACTGAAATATGCGGGAATTTTTCTTCAATTTCATTTGCGATCTTATAACCGTCGTCGTTTTTTCTCACAAGAATTGCTATATTCTCTGGCGCGATATTTTTATTTAGCAAAAACTCTAAATTTTTTAGCGCGATCACCATATAATTACCGCTCTCTACTTTCACAAAACCCTTTTCGTCTCTCTCTATGCTTTTTTGCAGAGCAAATCCGTTTATTTTATCCATAAAAATATCGTTTGTAAAATCTACTATATTTTTAAGCGATCTGCGATTTGTATTCAGCACTTCGGAAACAATTCTTTCGCCAAACTCGCTCTTTACTTTTTCAAACAAATGAGGATTTCCGCCACGAAATCTATAAATAGACTGTTTTTGATCCCCCACATAAAAAAACGATCTCTCTTCTTTTGTCCCCACGCCGCTGAAAATTTCTTCTATTAGCGGTTTTAATATCTGAAATTGCGTTATTGAAGTATCCTGAAATTCGTCTATTAAAATGTGCTCTGCTTTCGCGTCTATTTTGAAGTAAAAAAAGTCTTTATCAAATACATTTTCAACCATTAGTTTATATACTTCGTGCGTAATATCGCCAAAACTCATTTTGCGGCGAAATTTTTTGATATTAAACCTGCTTTTTTCATAAGAATTGTATAGACTGAACAAAAGGGAAACCGCCTCTTTTTCTTTAATAGAAAAATACTCTTTTAACGCGATCTTAAAAGTGGCAAAATGTTTATCTAATTCGTCATTCGCTACTTTCTTAAAGTATCTGTAATCGCTCAAAGTCTCTTTTGTGATCCAAGTTTTGGCGTTTTCTAGCGCGTCGTTTATGCTATTAACTTTCGCAACGGCTTTTATAGCGTTTTTATCATCTGTATTTTTACGGATAAAATCTCCTATTTTATCATATTCTTTCAACGAGTTTTTCCCCGCTTCTTTCACGTTAAGTCTTTTGCCAAAAACCGTTTCGAATTTAGCGGAAATTTCTTCATCAAAAATTCTTTCAAGTTTTTCAAATATGCTTTCCAAGCTGCTCTGTTCTTGCAGCAAAAACGATATTAAATTCTCGGTTTTTTTCGCGCGATCTAACTCTATTAGAAACTCATCTATACGATCGCTCTCGCTAAAATTCGCGATCTCAAAGTTCGGGCTAATTCCGGCGTTTAGCGCGAACTGTTTTAATATATGGTTAAAGAATGCGTCTATTGTCGTTATCTTTGGCTCGGATCGCAAAAAAATAATGTTTTTTTCACTTAAAATTTGCGCGGTTTTTATAACATCAAGTTCCAGCATTTTCGCAATATCTTCTAATTCGTGTTTTTCAGGATTTGTCAAAACTCTCTCAATTCTGCTTTGCATTTCTGTTGCGGCTTTTTTAGTAAATGTTAAGCACAATATTTTTTCAGGCAAAACCCCTTTTGCTAAAAGCGCGGCGTAGCGCAAGCTGAGCTGGTATGTTTTGCCGCTTCCCGCGCTTGCCTCGCACGCTACAAATTTATTAAAGCTCATCTCTCTTTTCCGCATAAAATTTTATATTGGCAATATATGCAATCGCTCTTTTTTTCTGTTTGAACAAAGTTTTGTAACGGCGATTTATATTCATTTATTTTTTCGGTAAAAATTTCCAAATTTTCGTGTGTATTTACAAGATTAATTTTCATTGCGCTTAGATCGTAATATCCCGTTAAAATTTCGCCCTTTGCTTTTTGCGCGTATAACAATTTATAGATTAAAAGCTGAAAATCTCTTTCATCGTTTTTGGGCGTTTTGCTCTTATAATCTAAAATTACAAATTGATCGTCTTTGCGATCTATTCTATCAATTCTCCCTTCTAGCTTTATGCCGTTAAATTCACCGTCTAAGTTTAACTCGCTTTCAATGTGTATCCAGCCCTCATTTTTACGTTCTATTTCTTTCATAAAAAAACTTTTTAATCTGGCTTCCCAAAGGCGCGTTTCAAACAATAATCTTTGATCTCCTGCGGCAGACTTTTTAATAAACTCTATCGTGTCGTTATAGCTTAAATTTTTAGCAAGCGCGTTGTGTAAAATAACGCCTACTTCATGGGAGATAACGCTCTCTCTGATCGCGGGATTTTCTTTTAAGCCTTTAATATATTGATAGTAAAATTTTCGTTTGCAAGTTAAATAAGTTTTTAATTTAGTCGCGCTCAACGGCTCGGGCAAATTTATATCTAAAACTATTTCTTCGTCTTGCTGTTTTTTAATATTTGCCTGAGGAAAGAAAATTTGCTTATCGTATTCATAGCTTTTTAGCGGCTCTTTCAGATTTAACTCTTTAATAAATCTGCTTGGGTTTTTCTCATCGTTTTTAACGCACAAGATCGTAGCGAATTTAACGCGCGAAAAGAGCCTAAAATATATAGCGCGTTCATTGTCCGCGCGATCAATATAATTAGGCAAACCCGCTTTGTTTCGCACAAGCGCGTTTAAAAACATATCTTTTTCGCTTTTATGCGGCACGACTTCATCATTAAAATCAACTACGATCGCAACGTCAAACTTAGCGGATCTCGTCTCTAAAGCTCCCAGAACGGTTATCTTCCCGCCGCTAAAATCATCAAAAGTTTTTTTAGCGAGAGTCTGCAAATATAAACTAATAGCCTCGTCAAACGATAGATCAAAAGAATCTAAAATAGGTTTAACCTCGTCAAAAGCGTCTTTTGCTATCTCTCTTTCGCTCTCGTTAGCCAGTTGCAAAACATCATTAAAATTCTTTATCTCCGGTAACTTCGCGCGATCTAAATAAATTTGCGCGATCTTATTATTTTTCCGCTCCGCGAACGCGCTTAACAGTCTATAAAATTTCGTCTCCGTAAAAGCAAAACCCATAGCGTAATTAAACAGCCTAAATTCATCAAACCTCTGCATAAAGCCGGCGAATTTTTCATCGGGCAAAACCACGACGATTTTTTCCGGCTCGATCTTGTGGTTTTCTATATAATAAAAAACCTCGCTCTGGATCGCCGCGATCTGCTCTAATCTCTCTTTAACGAAAAACAATCTGAAATTCGCGTCTAAATTAAGCTTTTCAATTTCAACATTCGCGCGCTCTTTTAACGGCGCGATCGCGGATAAAATCTGTTCGTCAAACGGCGTTTCGGCAAATTTTATCGTAGTTTTAGCGAAGTTCGCGGCATTTGTCAGCAAAGTAATTTCGTGTTTTGTGAGCGCCCCTTCAACTTCAATTATAATCTCTGAAAAATCGCCGAGCCAGTCTAAATTAAAAATATAATTTCGCGCCAAAAACCCGCGATCGTAAAAACGCTTTTTCGCTAACTCTTCATAATACAAATTTTGCAGATCGTTTAATACTTTTATATGCTCGTCATATTCGGCGTAAAAATCGCCGATCAAAAGATCGTTTATATTAGCGTTCTCCAGCGCGATCTCATCAAAAAATTTGAGGAAAAATTCCGCATGATCTAAAAAAACTAAAAAATCCTTTGAAATATGCAGTTTCTCGGCGTTTTTCAGACGTTCCGCCGCCGCTTTTAACGCCAGAAGCCGCGCGGTTTTATCCACCATCGCGCGATCTTCGGCGTAAATTAAACGTTGCTCAAACTCCTCCATCGTCAAAAACCGCTTGCCGACAGAGAACTCGCCCGATCTCTCGCGGCGCGCGCGGCTCGTGGGCAAGACATAGAGCGTGTTATTTGGCATAGACGACTTTTTCTAAAAAGCCTTTCTGATCGCCCGTCTCAATCAGCGCGGTGATCTTGTAGCGACCTGGCGCCTTGATTTCAAAGGCGAATCTATACGCGCCGTTTTCAAAGAGGCCCTGCGAAGTTTGATCAAATTCGTTCGTGTCCACGCGGCTTACAAATAGGCTCGCCGCCGCATTATCCACAACCGCGCCGTCCGGGCCGCGCAGCCACACGTCAAGCGAATTTGCGCCGACTTCAAAGGCGTGATCGTAGATCACAAGTTGTCCGCGCATATCCTCCACGCCGATTGAGGCGGCGGACTTCGGCTCGTATTTAAAGCCGGCGTTGTAACGCGCGAAAAACTCCGCTTGGCTCTGGGCGATCTTGTTGAAATTTTTATCTACATCGTGATAACCGCTCATAAAGCGGTTTTCAGGTTGCGCCGGATTGAAGTTAAACGAAATCGCGATCATAGAGAGGAGCGCCGAAACTATAAATATAAACGCCGCCCAAATCGCGAATGGTGCCCAATGCTTTTTCATTTGCCGCCTTTGTCTCTATTGCGCGCCCAGAAAAGCGCGAAAATTGTGAGCGCCGCCATAATCAAAACGATTGTTACGAGCCCATTGTAGAAATTTTTGCTCTCGCTGCCGATTGAGCTCAGCAATTGAACGCCTTTCGCCGCCGCGATTGTGTCGCAAATATGCGCGATCCCGTTTAGAAGCCCCGCGCTGTATTGCGTTTGCTTGGAAATGTCTTTACGATATTCGGTGATGATCGGCAAAATGTAGTCGTCAACCGCGTCGTCGCAATCAATAATTTTCGCCAAATCCGCCGATCGCGTACACTTGATCTTTTGATCGCCCGCGCTGAAAGAAACGAGGACATAAGGCGCGGTCAGATTCTCCTCAATCTTGCTGTGAAAAGCGCCCAAAGTCTCAGCCGCGTCTAGCTTTTGGATCGCCGATAGATAGACTTTCACGCCTGTTTTCGCCTCCAATTCGGAGGTCATTTCGGCGATCTTATCAGCCGCTTTGTCGATCACGATTTCGTTGCGGAGGATTAGAGTTTCCGCCGCGAGGGTTGATAGAAATAATCCTAAAACTATAAATTTGCGTAACATAAACGCCTTTTTAGTAAGAGTTTCGATCGCGCGAAGCGATACGTTTTGTTTGCCTGAAAAAGCCCGTTGTTCCCGTTGCTTATTCCCGCCGCGATCTTGATCTCGTGAAAGACGGAACGAAAGTTACGGCGAACAAATTTTGCCGCGCGAAACGCGACGGCAAACTTCTTGGGTTTCCCAAAGCAACGCCTTTGATCGCAAGGACGGGCGTTTTGCCCGTCCGCGAAGTTAAAATAAAGACAACAACACACCAGCCGCTACTGCCGATCCGATCACGCCTGAAACATTTGGTCCCATAGCGTGCATTAGAACGAAGTTGTGAGGATTCGCCTTTTGAGCCTCTTTTTGCGAAACCCTAGCCGCCATAGGCACGGCGGAGACGCCCGCGGAGCCGATAAGCGGATTTATCGGGTCTTTGCTGAACTTGTTCATTGTCTTCGCCATTATCACCCCTGCGGCGGTGCCGAAAGAGAAAGCTATTAGCCCCAAGACCACGATGCCGAGCGTCTCAGGCACTAAGAACTTATCCGCGGCTAGTTTTGAGCCGACCGATAATCCCAAGAATATCGTAACGATATTGATAAGCGAGTTTTGCAGGGTATCGTTGATACGCTCTACCACGCCGCATTCGCGAGCGAGGTTGCCGAAACAAAGCGCGCCGATAAGCGGAGCCGCGTCGGGCAGAACAAGGGCGCAGAGCGTTACAAGCGAAACAGGGAACAATATCTTCTCCACCTTGCTCACTTCGCGCAGTTGCGACATCTTGATCTTGCGCTCCTCCTCCGTGGTCAGCGCTCTCATAATAGGCGGCTGGATAAGCGGAACAAGCGCCATATATGAATACGCCGCGACGGCGATAGCGCCGAGTAAGTCTGGGGCGAGGTGGCGCGCCACATAGATAGAGGTAGGTCCATCCGCGCCGCCGATGATACTAATAGCCGCCGCGTCTTGCAAGCTAAAGTCAAAGAGCCCCGTCTTAGCTAGCGCAACCGCCAATACAAGCGTGCCGAATATGCCAAATTGCGCCGCGCCGCCTAGTATCGCCATTTTGGGATTGGCGAGCAGGGGTCCGAAATCTGTCATAGCCCCCACGCCCATAAAGATAAGGAGCGGGAATAGCCCCGTCTCTATACCCATAGAGTATAAGACGCCTAGCAGTCCGTCTGGTCCTGCAATATCGGCTATAGGCACATTCGCCAGAAAGCCGCCAAACGCGATTGGCAACAATAGAAGCGGCTCGTATTGCTTGGCTATTGCCAGATAGAAGAGGATAAAACAGAGGATAAACATTATGACGCGCCCTGGTCCGTCAAGGAAAGGGCTATACTCTTTTTCCGCCTTTGGAAGCGCCATAGCGGACTCCGCTTTTGCCTCTTTGGGCTTGGGGTTGATTAACGCGTATACGCCCGTGCTATGAATAAGCCCGCCGAACATTTCGGCAATTGACTTACCCGTATCCTCCAAGTGCGCCCCGTTATCCTCCGTGAAGACTCGCGTATCGCTTTCGGCGTCGTCCGCAAGTGCGATAGCGCATCCCAAAAATAACGGTAAAACCAGCGCTAAAAAAAGCTTTTTCATAGGCAATCCTTACGCCGCAATGACGAGCAAAGTATCGCCCGCCTGCACTTTGGCGCCTACCGCGACCGCTACGCTAGCGATTACGCCGTCCGCGTCCGCGAAAATTTCGTTCTCCATTTTCATCGCCTCAATCACCAAAACCGCTTCGCCGTTTTTCACGCTTTCGCCCGCGTTTTTCAGGATTTTCGTAACCGATCCCGGCATAGGCGCTTTGATCGCGCGCTGGTTGCCGCCGACCGCCACAGCGGTAGCGGGAGACGCTGGAGTAGCCACTTGAGTCGGAGCTGGCTGGGCGGGAGCGACACCCGCGCTTGCCATCTCCGCGATCTTGCCCTCCGCGACTTTCACGAAATATGTTTGACCCTCAACAGAGATCGTAAATTCCTCTATGCCGCCCGCGGCTTTTGCCGCGGGAACATCGCTTTTAAGGCGCACGCTGCCTTTCATTTCGCCTTTTAAGAACTTAATCCCTTTGTCGCCGCACGAAAGGACGATGAAAATGTTTTCGTCGGTAATTTCAATTTTATTCTCGGCGAGTTGCTCGCGCGCCCACTTCGACGATTTTTTCTCATCGCGATCGGCGATCTCCATCGCGTTTTCGGTGGTGGGCTGGAGTTTTAGCTGCTGTGAAGCGAGTTGCACAATTTCCTCATCTGGCGCAACGGGCGTTTTACCGAAGTAGCCCAGCACCATTCTGCCGTAGCCGTCCGCGATCTTTTTCCACTTGCCGAACATCACATTGTTAAACGCCTGCTGGAAGTAAAATTGCGAAACGGGCGTTACGCTCGTGCCGAAGCCGCCCTTTTCAACGACTTCGCGCATCTCCGCGATCACAGCCGGGAATTTATCTAGGCAATTATTATCGCGCATCATTTGCGTGTTTGCCGTCAATGCGCCGCCCGGCATCGGCGAGTATTGAATGATCGCCGAAACTTGCGTCGCTTCGGGCGGGATAAAGTAGTCTTTAAGCGCCTCTTTCAAGACGTTTTCGCTCTCCAAAACTTTGTCAAGTTTTAGCTCCTCGCCCAAATGGTTGCCCAGCGCGAACTCGCTGCCGCGCAAGGCGTGCGCCATTACAAGCACGTCCGTATGCGCCGTACCACCGCTGACGGGCTCGCGATCTAAATCGACACCGTCCGCGCCCGCCTCGATCGCCGCCAAATAACAAGCCAAACCGATACCAGCCGTTTCGTGGGTGTGGTAGCGAATGTGCATATCTTTGCCTAGCAGTTTTCTAGCCATCGCGATCGTCTCATAGACTTTGCGCGGGTTCGCCGTGCCGCTCGCGTCTTTGAATACAAGCGAATCGTGCGGGATTCCGGCGTTTAAGAAGCTTTTCAGCGTCTTTTCGTAAAACGCCGCGTCGTGCGCTCCAGTACAACCCGGCGGCAAATCCATAACGGTAACCGTTAGCTCGTGGTTAAGCCCCGCGTCTTTGATCGCTTTCGCGGAATACTGCAAATTGCGCGCGTCGTTTAGGGCGTCAAAGTTGCGGATCGTGGTGATGCCGTGCTTTTTGAAGAGTTGCGCGTGGAGATTAAGAATCTCTTTTGAGCCCGTGTCAAGCCCAATGTAATTCACGCCGCGCGAAAGAGTCTGCAAGATCGCGTCTTTGCCCGCGACTTCGCGGAATTTGTCCATCATTTCAAAGGCGTTTTCGTTGAGGTAAAAAAAGAGCGATTGGAATCTCGCCCCGCCGCCCATCTCAAAGTGCTTGATGCCCGCCGCGATCGCGCTCTCAATCGTGGGCATAAAGTCTTTCATAAAGACCCGCGCGCCGAATACAGATTGGAAACCGTCTCTGTATGTCGTGTCCATTACTTGAATGATTTTTTTCTTGGTTGCCATTACGCGCTCCTTCTTTTCTTATATTCGGCGATCGCCGCCAAAATCACCTTTTGCAAGGAATCGCCTTGCAACTTGCCTTTCGCTCCCGCCGACGCCGCCGCGGGTTTCTGCGGAAAATACCGCGTCAAAACCGCGCCTTGCGCTTTCAAAAACAGGATCATAAATGTCAAAAAGACAAAGACCGTGGTCATACCAACGATCATTACCTTAGTCGCGCTCCAAATCACATCCATTAGGTTAGGCTCCTTTGTTTTGGATTGGCAAAATTTACCATAATAATTCTTTGCGCTTGTCGCGCTAATTTGCAAAACCCAGCGCAAAAAATCGCGCTTAATAAACTTTCGCTATAATCCACCCTCGTTTTTGTGATAATGACGCACCCCATACGCAGGATATTTTGTGTTTAACGCGAGAGCGCCCAAGTTTATGAGGCAGAGTAGCTCAGCCGGTGAGAGCGTAGGATTCATAACCCTAAGGTCGGGGGTTCGATTCCCCCCTCTGTCATACTTCGTTGGTATATCTCACCCTTTTCTGGCGGTATAAAAGCGGTATAAACCAATGAACGCTGCAAACCTTGTCAAAACCAGCGTTGCTGGGGTGTATAAGCGTAAAATGGAGAATAACGAGACTGCCTACCGCATAAAATATCGTCTTTAAATTCCCCCCTCTGTCATTTCCTCATTTTTCTTTGCAGTAAGTTTTGGTAATATAGCTGTCAAAAAAGCAATCACAAAGGTTTGCAAATGGACGCTTTTGACAGCCTCAGGAACGAGGACATTGATGAAATGAACAAGCGCACCCGCATCTCCGTCTCGGAGCTGGAGGCGCTTTTCTCAAGGAAATACGACTCGTTTAGCCGCGCTAAAGGGCTGGGATTCTTCAAGATTTTAGAGCGCGAATACGGCGTTGATCTCTCGGACGCGATCTCAGAATTTGAGCAATCTTTCCCGCAGCAACATACCGCGAAAGACGAAGTTTTTGTCGTAGCGAAGCGCGAAAAGAGTTTCGCCGGATTGTTTATCACGCTCATTGTGCTGGCGATCGTAGGCAGCATCGGCTTTTTGGGCTGGAAACTTATCAACGGCGATTTCGGCGAGATCGCGATCTTTTCGGATACCACCCCCAAAGAGGCGGCGAAAAAAGTTGCGGGCGACATCGTTTCGGCGGCGCAAAATGTGATTAACACGCGCAAAGAGAACGAAGCCTTATCGGCGCAGATCGCGATTGAGCAAGCGGCGATTGAGGCGAACGCAAGCGAGGAGAACATTTCAGTAGAGGCGGCGGCTCTGGCGGCGGAGGCTGATTTGAACGACACGGCGCAAGTCGTAGTAAGCGCGCCAGACCCCAATAAACCGCAGTTTTACATTATCCCTGAGCGCGAACTTTGGATCGGCATTGATTATCTGGGTACTGATCGCCGCAACAACATTACAACCGCGCGCAGGATAGACCTTGATCCTACGCAACCTGTTGAAATGCTCTTCGGACACGGCAAGTTTAAGCTGGTTTTGGGCGATCAGGTAATTGAGCCACGATCGGAATTAACTCAGCGAATCCGCTTTAGAAGCGGCGTTTTAACGCAACTTTCCACGCTCTCGCAAACCCGCGCCAAAGAAGCGGCGGCGGCGCGCGCGAAAGAAGCGGCGGCGCAATGAAATTTTGTTTCAAATTTTTACTACTTAGCGCGATCCTTTGCGGCGCGATGAGCGCGGATGCGGTAGACGACAAAATCCGCGCCCTAGTTGACGCGGAAAAGTATTCGCAATACCGGAGCCTTTTAGACGTCTTTTTCAAAAACCGCGAAGATTTTATGACGGCGGGGGGCACAGCAAACTCCGTTAAGATCGCCGAGCATTTGAAAGCAAACGGGCTTTTGGATATTTTCTACAAAGATCGCCGCGTGTTGCAGGCGAGTTTCCGCGCCTCTGAAAATCCAATGTTTTTCTTGAAAGCGATCGGCGAGAGTTTAGATCGCTTGGGTTACAAATTCACGCCGATTAGCAAAATGAGCTGGGATTACTCGCTCTTTGAATGGACGCTCTCCTACAAATCCAACCACGCGATTGATCCCGCCGCGCTCGCAAAAGAGCTCGCCAAATACGGCGTAACGATCGAAGACATTACCAAGCAAGACGACAGCTGGCAGTATTTGCTCTCCAGCAAAAATCCGACAGTTCCCGACGCGTATTTACTCTCTATGTCCAATAACAAACGTTCGCCGCTGAAAATTAAAAATATCTACGGCGAATACTGGATCAAATTACCGCGCGGCGCGAGCAAAATTTACGTAGAAAAAGAGAGCGGATCGTGGATGGTCTATGCGGTATTTTACGATCTGGGGCTAAACCCGCTCCAAAGCGCGCAGAGCAAGACGCTTGTCAAAGATTTTCGCGCGTCGATCCCAAGCTCTGCGGCGTATATTAAAATCACCGACAACGACTACGCCTCGGCGCTCCAGCGCGGCATAAATGTATGGGTAGAGGATTGATCGTTGCGATCGTAAGACGCCTTTATTTAGCGCGGCTACTTTTTCGGCTCTTTGTAAATTTCAAATTTATCAAGTTTCATCGTGTAGCCCGATGTACCCATACTGCCCGAAACGCGCTTTTCAAGACCTAATTTGCCGTAAACCATAATTAGGTCCATTGAGCGCACGCCTTTAAGCGGTTTCTCCGCTTTGATGTAAATAATTTGGTTTGCGGGCGGCGCGGGCGAATGTATGCACGCCCCGAAATACGGCACCAGCAGAAATTCGCCGAGCTCCTTGTCGTGAAGCCACTCAATCGGCGCGATAAAGCCCGCGATCTTAACGCTCTTGCCGCTCATCGCCTCATTCGGCGGCGCCATTGCCCACTCGCGCTCCAAACTTTTTAGGAGTTTTAACGCTTTTGGATCGTAGTCGTCAATATTCGCGATCCCAAGCCGCTTGTAAATTATCGTAGGGTCCCAACCCTTTGGTATCAGCTCCTCCCATTCTATCTCGCGGTAATCCGCCGCGATCGCGGACGAGGCGATCATAACCGCCGCCGCGAAAACAAAAATAATCAGGTTTTTCATATCGTTATCCTTAATCCGTCCGAGAGACTCGCGCGATACGCGCGAATCGCGGGCAAAATACTAGCGATCACGCCGCTTCCAGCGATCAAGATCAAAAGTAAAAATTCCTCCGCGTTCGGCGGCGCGAGAGTCAAAAACACGCCGTAATTATCCGCTAAAAACGGCGCTAAAGTCAAGATCGCGGCATACACGATCGCGAGGGCGCAAAAAATCCCGCCCAAAACCAGCAAAATCCCCTCAAACGCGAGAAGCGTAAAAATATCAAACGCGCTCGCCCCCGCCGATCGCAAGATCGCGATCTCGCGCCGCCGCTCATTAAGCCCCGCCAAAATCGCCGCGATCAAGCCCGCAAGCGCGGACGCCGCGCCAAACGCCGAAATCGTCGTAAGCGCCGCCTCCACATTCGCGAGTATTTCCCAAATCTGATCCAACGCCACGCCGGGCATTACCGCCGTCAATGGCTCGTCCATTTCGGCGATTTCACGCTGTATATGAAAAACTTGCGATCGCCGATCCAAGCCGACAAGCAGCGCGGTAATGCTTTTTGGTGTTAGCTTCATTGCTTTAACTTGCTCCGCGCCCACTTTGAAACCCGGCATCGGCGCGCCAAAACGCCAATTTATATGAATCGCCTCCATAGATTCGAGGCTGATAAAGAGCGATCTGTCGATCGCCGTGGCGGTCGGCGCGATCACCCCCACGACCGCAAACGGCATATCGTCGTGCGCCGTAAGTTTCGCCGCTTGCGCCAAACCCGCGCCGTGATTTAACACCGCAAGATCGCCGATCGCGTAGCCCAGCCGCTTCGCCGCTTCGCTACCGATCGCGACTTCAAAGAGCGCGTTTGGCGCGCGCCCCTCGGCGAATTTCACATCGTGATCGCCGTGAAATTTGTAATGCGCGTAAAAGTTCGCGTCTGTCGCCACCACAGGATAGCCCGCGTGCGAGTCGCCGAGCGAAATTGGGATCGTCCAAGCAACGCCGCTCGTTTTGGCGATCTCTTGCGCCGATTCCCAGCCCATATTTCGCGTGGCGGAGCCGATGTGAAAAATCGCGTATAAGACCAACTGAATGTCGCCGCCCTGCGCCCCCACGACTAAATCAGTTCCCGAAATCGCCCCCGAAAATCCGTCGCGGAGTTGCGCGCGCGCTCGCGCGACGCCGAGCAAAAGGGCGGCGGAGATCGCGATCGCGAATACGATCAGAAAGAGCGTCCCGCGCCTGCTCCACGCGCTTTTGGCGGCGAGTTTCGCGAGAAATATCGCTTTCATCGCGAAGCCTCGTTAATTTCCGCGAGTTTCACCTCGCGTGAAAACCGCCGCGCCAACTCGCGATCGTGGCTCACAAAAAGCAAAGTCGAAGCCGCGCGATCGCACTCGTCAAATAAAAGGCGTAAAAAGTCCTCTTTGATGTCGTAGTCAAGGGCGCTTGTGGGCTCGTCTGCGATCAAGATCGGCGGCGAGCCAATTAAAGCCCGCGCCGCCGCGACTCGCTGCTGTTGACCGACCGAGAAATTCGCGGCTTTTTTGCGCCATAGATTTTCGGCGAGTCCAAGCCTTGATAAAAGCTCCTCCGCTTCGCCGATCGCGCCTCTGCGATCTAGCGAAAAGCCGCGCGGCAACAGCACATTTTCTAAAATTGAAAGGTAGCCTATGAGGTTGAATTGCTGGAAGATGTAGCCGATCTTCGCCGCGCGGAACAGATCGCGCTTCGCGGCGGAGAGCGAATTGAGGTTTGCGCCGCAGACGATCGCCTCGCCTTCATTTGGCGTAAGCACGCCCGCGATCAAACCTAAAAGCGTGCTTTTGCCGCTGCCGCTTTTGCCCGAAATAAATAGTCTCTCGCCTTGCGCCGCCGTGAAATTCGCGATTTTTAGTACAGGATCAGAGCCCCGCCACGCGAAAGCGATGTTGCTCAGCGTAACGGCGGCGGCTTGACTCAAAATTTGATCTCGTTCTTTTTCGCGGTGAGTTTGGCGGCTTTTTGCCCTTTCGCTTTGGTAACGATACTCGCCTCTATTTCGCCCAAATTTGGAAAAATTTTGAAGAGCTCTACTTTCATACCGCTTAATTTGTCAGGATTTTCGCAGACAAAGTCAAAACTGGCTTCAAGATCGCCGTGATCGCCGAAGTCCGCATTCACAGAAGCCTCCCCCAGTTTGCACTTCGCCGCGGCGGGAAAGACGAAAAAATCCCCATTTTTCATCGCCGCCTCCATTTTGGCGAATTCGTCTTTTTCCGCCTGCGTTTTAGGCTCGCTCTCAAAAGAGATAAAGTTCGCGAGCGGCGACTCAAGTATCGCATTAACATTTGAATCCTCCGCGGCGACGTTAAGCGTCGCTTTGCCGTGTTCGTGGGCGGCGTGATTTTTGTGGTCTTTGTCCGCGTCGCGCGCGAATAACGCAACCCCGATCGCCGCAATCAAAAATAATTTTCTCATTCTGTTTCCTTTTTGAGAATTTTAACCTAATTATGCCTAATTATAATTGACGGAAAATCCGCATAAAAACTCAGCCTTTGCTCAGAGAAAAGCTTTGCTCCCGCGAAAAGCGAATGAGATTACGCTCGGAGAAGTTTAGCGTAGTAGGCGCGGACGCGGGCGTCTTTCAAGGATCGCTAGTGGTATAATACTAGGCGTTCTCGCTATGCGGGCAAGTTTCTGAAAGGACGTTGCGGCAACTTAATTTGTTGCCAAAAAACGTTAAAAGACAAGGACATAAATGGAATTTGAAACGATTATAGGTCTTGAAGTTCATACCCAGTTAAACACAAAAACAAAGATGTTTTGCTCGTGCGCGACAAGCTTCGGCGATGAGGCGAACGCCCACACGTGCCCGACTTGCCTCGCTTTGCCGGGCGCTCTGCCCGCGCCGAATAAAGAGGCGTTTAGAAAAGCCGCGCTCTTTGGCGAAGCGATCGGCGCGAAAGTGCATAAACGCAGCGTCTTTGATCGCAAAAATTACTTTTACCCCGATTTGCCCAAGGGCTACCAAATCAGCCAATTACCTCACCCGATCGTAGAAACGGGATCGCTGATGATAGATTTTGACGACGGATCGCAGAAAAAAATCGGAATCACGCGCGCGCATTTGGAGGAGGACGCGGGCAAGAATATCCACGACGGCGCGATCTCCAAAGTGGATTTGAACCGCGCGGGCACGCCGCTGCTTGAAATCGTCAGCGAGCCTGATATGAGAAACGTCGACGAGGCGGTGCGTTATCTCAAAAAGCTGCACGCGATCGTGCGTTATCTCGGCATTAGCGACGCAAATATGCAAGAGGGATCGTTTCGTTGCGACGCGAATGTATCGATCCGCCCCAAAGGCGATCTAAAACTTTATACGCGCGTGGAGATCAAAAACCTAAATAGCTTTAAATTTATCGCGAAAGCGATCGAATACGAAGTGGAGCGGCAAAAAGAGGCGTGGCTCGACGGACTCTACGACGAGAAAATTTACCAAGAGACGCGCCTTTACGACAGCGCGAAAAACGAGACGCGCTCAATGCGCGGCAAGGAAGAATCGGCGGATTATCGTTATTTCCCAGACCCCGATCTATTGCCTGTGGAGTTGGACGATGAATTTTTGGCGGCGGCGCGCGATCTGCCCGAATTGCCCGATCAAAAGCGTGATCGCTACATTAAAGAGTGGGGTTTAAGCGCGTATGACGCGCTCGTTTTAACGGCGGAGATTGAATTGGCGCGGTTTTTTGAGGAGCTGATGACGGCAAAAATCTCGCCCAAAAACGCGGTTGCTTGGACGACTACGGAGCTTTTGGGCAGGCTCAACAAAGCGCAAAAAACCATAGAAAATTCACCCGTCCCCGCGCGGGTTTTGGCGTCGCTCATCGCGCGGATAGAAGATTCCACGATTAGCGCGAAAGCCGCGAAAGATGTGCTTGATTACATATTTGAAAACGGCGGCGAAGCTGACTGCGCGATCGACAAATTGGGGTTGAAACAAGTCAGCGACGACGGCGCGATCTTAGCCGCGATCGACAAAGTTTTAGCGGAAAACGGCGCGAGCGTGGATCGTTACAAAGCTGGCGAGGCAAAACTCTTTGGCTTCCTAGTGGGTCAAGCGATGAAAGCGAGCGGCGGCAAAGCGAACCCCGCGAAAGTGAATGAATTATTAAAACAGAGGATCGGGTAGTGAAATTCCTAGTTATTTTATTAGCGGCAATTAGCCTCGCGAACGCTGGCGGCGTCCTAGTCGGCGCGCGCGGCGCGATCAACTTTCAAAACGGATCGTATGAGCGGCAAACTAACGATAAACGCGCTTATGGCGCGGGCGGCGTGCTGGGCTATGAGGGCGAAAGCTGGCGCGTTTTCGGCGCTTACGAAGACTTTGGCATTGAAAAGGACTCGACTTACGCGTCGCTTTCGGCGCAAGTGGTAAATCGCGCCGATCGTAAAATTAACACATATTTGGGTTTGGAAGGCGGCAGAGCCAAAATACGCTATAAAACCCAGCCCGAAAGCGAGTCGGCGACATTAGCAGGCGCGGCGATCGGCGTGATTTTGCTAGACGATCGCTACCAAAATATGCAAATGGAGTTGGGCTACCGCTATTTGAAAGCATTCGGATCGTTTGACGAGGGCTTCAAATTTGACCGAGTTCATCAAATTTCGCTCGCGTTTTGCCTAAATTTCGGGATTTAATGCTAGTTTAAGGAGGATTTATGCGCAAAATTTCCACACACAACGCACCGCAAGCGATCGGCGCTTATTCGCAGGCGTTAGTCGCGAACGGATTTGTTTTCACAAGCGGGCAGATCGCTTTGACGCCTGCGGGCGAGTTTGCCGCGGGCGGCGTAGAAGATCAAGCGCGGCAGGTTTTCGCGAATATCGCGGCGGTTTTGGACGCGAGCGGCAGCGGCGTGGGCAAGATCGTCAAAACGACTTTGTTTCTCGTCAATATCGCCGATTTCGAGGCGGTTAACGCGCTTTACGCTGAATTTTTGGGCGATCACAAGCCCGCGCGCAGCACGGTCGCAGTCAAAGAGTTGCCGAGAAACGCGCTGATTGAAATGGAGTGCGTGGCTTTGATATGAAAAGTTTCGCTTTTGATCGCGCAAAACCATTCCTAAAATGGGCGGGAGGCAAAACTCAATTGATTTCAGAGATTGAGAAAAACCTGCCAAACTCGGCTATTGAGACCTATGTTGAGCCTTTTGTTGGTAGCGGCGCGGTTCTTTTTTGGGTACTGAACGAATTTTCACAATTGAAAAAAGTCGTGGCGAACGACATAAATGAGGATTTGATAAATACCTACAAAACAATACAATCAACGCCGAAAGAACTTGTTTCGATTTTAGATGTATTACAAAATGAATATCATTTATTGGACGATTCCGCAGAAGAAAAAAAAGAATATTATTACCAAAAAAGAGAACTTTTTAATAAAAGACAACAAGAGCAAGCAACACATTCCGCGTTATTTATTTTTTTGAATCGAACTTGTTTTAACGGACTGTATAGAGTAAATCGCAAAAATGAATTTAATGTTCCAATGGGGAGTTACAAAAAACCGACTATTTGCGATAAATCAAACATTTTGGCAGTAAGCGAAGCCTTGCAAAAAGTGGAATTACTGTGCGGAGATTTTGAGCAAACGCTTAATTATGTAAGCTCAAATACCTTATTTTATTTCGACCCGCCATATAAACCGTTAAGCGAAACGTCAAGTTTCAATTCTTACGCAAAGGACGAATTTGATGATGAGGAGCAAATTAGACTCAAAAAATTTTGCGGCAAATTGGATAAGTTGGGGCATAGTTGGATTTTAAGCAATTCTGACGTGAAAGGTAAAAATAAAGAGGATAACTTTTTTGATGATCTGTTTTCAGACTTCACAATTAAAAGAGTTGGCGCGAAAAGAAGTATTAATTCAAATCCGGAAAAAAGAGGTTTTTTAACAGAATTATTAATTACAAATCAGGCAGTTGTATTATGATAAAAGACGGAATTGGAGGAGCAAATGATTCAATTTTAGATTATGACAATAAAAACATAGAACGAAGTTCTATTGGGTTAATTAAGATCGGATTTACAAAGTATTTATAATAGATCGCGCTGTTTATTAGTCTTAGTTTGTCGCCAAGTCAAATCTATCCTAACAGGGAAATAGAAATTTAAAAATAAAAAATGGATAAAATAAACCCACAAAGAAAAAGAAAGGTTGAAAATGAACACAGAGGCGGCGGCGCGACAACCGCAACCGAAGAGAGGAAAATTAGAGAGATGAGAAGTTTTATAAATTGGGACATATTACTGCGAATAGAGAACTCTCCGAAAGAATTTATCATACAGCGAAATGTCGCGCTGTTAAATGCTTTTCTGCTCGGCTATGAAGGCGTCTTGTTGCAACTTGAAAACGAAGAACAGCTTAAAGCAAAATATGACGCCATTCCCTCATTAGAGGAATACGCTCGCAAAAAATACAATGCGGACAATATCGGAACGCGAAATTTCAAAAGCATTATTTCGTTCACTTGTGAGGACGAACGGGATTTCTTTGACAAATATTTTGACTTTTTGAAAGAGTATGAACAGAAGTTTCCCGTTCAGGAATCCATTTCCTATATTTTAAGAGAAACTTCGGCGGAATTGACTTCAGAGCAGAAAAAACCTGATTATTTTACAGTTCCAGAGAGACCTTGTACGCTCGAAGAATGGCTGATAGGAATAATGGCGCGCTTTCCTATGTATTTTGACTATTACAACATTTCGTATCTTCGCGCATTTTTAGACGGTTATTTTCTTTGCAAAAAAGAATATAACATACCGCTTACAACATTTGAAACGAAAGTGAGAAAATTTACAGAGGGTATAATTTGCAAAGACTTAAAACTGACAGGCGAGTTTGTTAGCTGGGATAGATTATACCGTTTTGATAGAAATTGGAGCACTTGGGGAGAAATTGAAGAACCCGCGGCGAAAAAAATCTTGGAGGAGTTTTGGAAAGAATTAAAACAATTTACAGGCGAAACGATAGACTAACGAAAATGCCTTCGCCAAGCAATAAAATAAACCCACAAAGAAAAAGAAAGGTTGAAAACAACCAATATGGTTAAGAAAAATCAATGGAACAGATAAAAGAATTTTTGGCAGCAAATCCGCATTATTTCGGATTATTGTTTGTAATTATCGGAGTGGGCGGATTGTTAGCCTCTATCTTTGATTGGAGTTGGATATTTGGCGATGTTAGCGGAATAGCCTACAATTTGAAAAAAATTGACGGCTGGGTAAATATGTTTGGGCGCAAAACGGCTCGTATTCTGTTTGGTATTCTTTCTTCGTTTGTTATTTTGGGGGGAATTGTTTGGTTTGTGATTTACGCTTTTTATTACAATTAGCTACTTTTTATTTAGCTCCCTACGCAAATGAGCGGGTAGAGCAAAATAATGTAAAAGTTAAGTCAGACGGTTATGTTTTGGAAATTATTGAACGAGTAAAGAATAAAATCGCAATGAAAAACAAAGAAAAAGAAAGGCAGAAAATGAATAAGAAAATAGAAACGAAAGACAAAAGGCAAATTACAAAAGACTGGCTCTCTCGCTTTCCTGCGTTTAAGGAGTATAAACCAATGTGGTTAATACGCAGGAATGGAGCGTTTTTGTGCGGAATACATTTGCAAAGACGCTACGGAAATATAAACTATGAGCCGATTTTTCACATTTATAACTTGATGATAGAGCTTCCTGTTATTGCGTTTGGAGCGGCTACATATTTATTGAATAATAAGGGGGCGAGGGACAGGGTAACGCTTGTTCAACACAAAGAAAATTTTGGCTGTTATGCGGAACGATTGAAACAACAAGTTTCTTTGCTTCAAAAGGATACATTCAGTTGTCAAGAATTTCTTGCGTTCTTAAAAAAGACCTCCCAAGATTCAATCCATCACCCCTATCCATCAGATTTATTTCAGGATATTGCGCTTGCGTTATTTTGGCGCGGCAGGATAGCGGAAGCAGAGCAAGAAATAAAAAACGCGAAAAAGATTATATCGCAATGGGACGAGATTGATAAACAACAATTTAATGGAGAAAGCGGTTGGGAACAGCAGGTAAGGCAACTAATGAATATGGATATATTAAAGGCTAATGTGGAAAGACAGTTACACAAATATAAGTTAGAAAGTTTTGCCGATTTTCAATTGGTGTGTTAATTAATTCCTTGTCAAACAATATTTTAGCTTTAGGACGTTGCGCAAGGAATGCTTTTTTGCAAAAAATGACTAATTTCCTATTACAAAACCGCTTACTTCGCCTAAATTAGAATCATAATAAAACGAGTATTTCAAATCGGCGTTTTGCGATCTATATGCCACGCGGCAATTTAGTTTCGGGTTAAAACCGAAAAATAGATTAAAATCCGCGATTGTCTCGTTAGCGTCTCTAAAGCGCGTGGTTAAATCCTCGTATCTAGCCCGTCTTTCCGGATTGCGCGCGCATAGATCGGGCATATCGTAAAAGAGCATTTCGCACGATTCTTTTGACATATTATTAAAGTCGATTTTGCCGCCCGGATTTTCAAATGTAAATATATCCTCCCACTCAATTTTTAACGCCGCTTCATCGTGCGTTCTCGCCGCATAATCGCGCGCGATCAAACGTAAAACTCTAGGCGATGAGATACGTCCTCTCTCTAATGTGGGATTTGTGATATTCAATCTAGTATCGCCGCGCAAATAACTATTCACTTGAGAGGTTGTGTCAAAAACAAAATCTAAAAGCTCAAAAAACTGCCAAGACGAATATAATTTATATTCGTTTCGCAAAAATTTTTCCACAATTTCTCTGCGCCTCACGATCGGATTTGCGCGATCGCTTAAGTCGCTTTTAGGCTCAATTTTCAGCGAATTTATATCTACCTTTAACCCCTGCGGCGCGCACGCGATTGATATATGCCAGCCGCCTATATCCAAAAATATCGGAATTTTGTATAAAATATCAAAAGCTTCTATTAAAATTTCCTCTTGGCAGCCGCTTTTATCTTCAACGAAAGAGCAAAACGCTACGGCTTCGGTTTTGATCGTCCTTATTAACTCGTCTAGCGCGGATTTCGCGAATGAAAATAATAATGTGTTCGCGCTGATAGCCGCGTCTTTTGCGGAAGCTCTCGCGAATGCCGTTGATGTGCGGTTGTAAAATACCGCCGCGAAACTGAGCATTAAAAGTATAAAAACCATTGAAATTATTAACGCCGCGCCTTTTTTCATATTATTCTATCTTCGCGTTTGATTTGAAGTCGGGTCTGGCGTAGCGAATCTCGCTATTTTGCGCTGTGATTTCAGCGCATAAAGATAGATCGTTAAAAGCGCTTTTATTTTCAAATAAATATAACAGCTTTTTTTCGCTTATCGCTCCCGCTTTAAGCAAATTATACTTCGCCGAAAACTCATCTATGTTTACGGGAGTTTTGAAAGCGATAATAATAAAACCGTTTGAGATTGCTTCCATATTGGGGTCTCCGTATAAATAATAGCGGTTTTCTTTGCCGCTTTCAATTTCAAGCGATTTTTTTTGCATACCTTTGGGCACGATCGTATAACTCTCTAATCGCCCCTTTTCATCTTTAATTACAATATCGGCGGCGATCAAAGAAAAACAAAATAAGCCAAAAATCAAAAAGCTTTTCACTCCGATCTCCCTTTAATAGAAATACTCCAGCTCTCTAAACTCAAATTATTGCAACTTGAGTCGCTAATCGCAAGTTGCCAAATTCCATTAGCGTTTTCGTCTAAAAATCTCGGCGTCCCAAAGACAAAATCTCGCAACGTAAAATCGCTCGTAATTATAATATCGTTTTTAACAAACTCCGCGATCGTCCCCGCGGGCGAAAAAAGCGCGAGATTAAATGAGCAGTTTCTAGCATTGTTAATATCCGCTGAAACATTCACAAATTCAATTTTGTTTATATCATTCTGCGCTAGAAAATCAGCGGAGATTATATCGTTTCGCTCGTAACTTTTTAACGCGCCGAATTTGCGAAAATTTTTAGCCATTTGAACCGCGCTAAAGGCGTCAATCGCGCCGAATCCGTAGTTGTGATTTATCCAAAAACCCGCGCCGTTTCTCGTCCAATCCGCCTCGCGCGGGTCGTTTTGCCGCGCGCTCGCCGCCAAAATGTATCGCGCCTCGCGCCACGAAAGATCGCGCCGCGCCTCTAAAATCAGAGCCGCCGCCCCCGCAGCCTGCGGAGTCGCCGCGCTCGTGCCGTTCATAAAGCCGTAGGCGCAACCCGCGTTAAGTTCGTGCGAAAAAGCTCCGAATTTGCTCGCCTCGCAACCCGTAAGAGCGGTCGTAACCACAAGAGCCTTGTCAAGGCTGTTCGCGCCGCCGAACGCGCTGACGAGAATGTTCGCGCCCGCCGCGGAGTATGGCGCGTACGCGCCATTGGACTCCAAAGCCGCGATCGGCATTACTTCAAAATTGCTTAAATGTTCGTTGTAATCGGCTCTATGACGCGCTGATCGCGAGTTGCCCGCCGCGAAAAAGTAAAGCGATCCGCGCCCGTTTCTTCCGTTGCGAACTCCCTCGGCAAGTGCTTCGCCGAAGCGATCGCGCGTGAAAAAATCGTCATAACCCCACGAATTGGAGTAAATTTCAAGATCGCCCATAAACGCCGACAAAAGCGTCGAATCGTAGGCGTTGCCGCCGCAACCTAGACCTATGTTGATCGCCGCGATCTTCGCCTTAGGAGCCACGCCGACTACGCCGCCGTTATTGATTGCCGCCGCGGCCAGCCCCGCCGCGCCCGTGCCGTGAGCGCATAGGGCGGATTTTTCGCGCGGTTCCGCGCCGCCGCCGATATACGAAACGCTCGCGGCGAGATCAATGTTCGCCGCCAGATCGGGGTGCGTTATCTCCACGCCGGTATCTACGATCGCCACGCGCGATCCGGCGCCGAAAACGCCGCGCTCAAAGAGCGGCGTTACATTTAAGTCCGCGCCTATTTTAGCCGCGTGCACGCCGCTTTTACCCGCAAGTTGCCCGAAATTTTTGAGATGCCACTGGTAGGCGGAGAGCGGATCGCCCGCGCTTGCGCGAAATCCAGCGTAATCGGCGAGGTCAAACGCTTCTATGTCCGTAGAAAACGGCGCGGCGGCGTCTGTCGGCTTCTCGCTCGTCTCGCCGCAACCTAGCGAAAACGCGCAGAAAAAGACGCAAAAAACAACGTAAATTAGCGAAATTTTCAGCGATCGCATTGGCTAAATTATATCCTTTAAGTTAAGATTGCTCGCAAAAATCGTTCCAAAGGCGCGTTATGGAAACTTGCGAATTTGCGAAGCGGGTAATCGCTGAGGATTTAGGGCGCGGCGATCTATTTGAGAAGTGCGCGTTTGAAAATTGCGCGGCGCTTTCAAGCGCTGATCGCAGGGCGATCGTAAAGACGAAGTCGGAGGGAATTTTCGCGGGTTTGCCCTACGCGGAGGCGATCGCTAAGGAGTTGGGCGTAAGGCTCGCGGCAAAAGTCGCGGACGGCGAGGCGATCAAAAAGGGCGATGTTTTGCTCGAGCTTACGGGTAACGCCGCGCGCCTTTTACAGATTGAGCGCGCGCTTTTGAACACCCTCCAGCACGCGAGCGGGATCGCCACGAACGCCAGAGCCTACGCTAAAGAGCTCGCGGGCGGCAAAACGGCGGTTTTGGACACGCGCAAGACGCGCCCGCTCTTGCGCGAATTTGAGAAATACGCGGCGCGAATCGGCGGGGCGAAAAACCACCGCTTGGGGCTTGACGACTGCCTGATGATCAAGGATACGCATTGGGCGGCGATCGGCGCGGAAAACCTCGCGGCGTTTGTAAGGACGGCGCGGCGGGCGATTCCTTGGACTAGCCAAATCGAGGTGGAGTGCGAGACGATCGCGCAAGTTCGCGAGGCGTTTGCGGCGGGGGCGGAGATCGTAATGTGCGACAATATGAGCGCCGATCAAGTGCGCGAAGTTGTGGCTCTGCGCAACGAAATCGCGCCCTCCGCGAAGATCGAGGCGAGCGGAAATATTACGCTGGAGAATATCGCCAAATACGCCGCTGCTGGAGTAGACGCGATCAGCGCGGGCGCGATAATTCATCACGCGGTTTTTCTGGATTTTTCTATGAAGATGATTTAATTTCTCGCGAATTTCGCAAGAATTTATTTTGGAAAAACGAACAAAACTCGCTTTCGCAATCAAAAAACTCTGGCTCTTTGAAGCCCGCGAAATTTGGCGTTATCGCCTCGCAAATATCGCGGCGGTTTGCTCGCCTGCGCGGTAACGTCTGGGCGCGTCAGCTCTGTTGCTTGCTAGCCGTGATCGCAACGGAAATAACGGCTTTCAGTTTAGGCTTCGGCGTAATCGCGAACACAATTTATGACGTGCGGAGCGCGATTTGCAATGACAATTTTCATTTGCGATCAGAGTTTTAACGCGAAACTTATTTTTGAAACGGCGCGATCAAGGCTTCGCGATCGTGGAAATAAAAGTATTTAATTCCGCGCGGAGGGCGTCTTTGGTGCTGTCGTTTTCTATGATCCAAGTCGCGAGAGAGCGTTTTTCTTCCAGCGGAATCTGCGCGTCTATGCGCTCAAAGACCTCCTCCTCGCTCATTTTGCGGTAATGCACGAGGCGCGCGATGCGAGTCTCGAGCGGCGCGTAAATAAGGATCGCGCGAGGCAAAAACCCATAGTCGGCGCGATTTTCAAAGTAGAGCGGAATGTCTACGAAAAACGGCTTGCCCGCGCGATCCAAATCCAGACATTGCGCCCAGACTTTGGCGCGGATTTCTGGGTGCAAAAGCGCCTCCAATTTGGCGCGATCCCAATCGTCCGCAAAGATGCGCGCGCCGATCTTTTTGCGATCGGTGGTACCAAAAAACGAAACGATCTCGCCTGTCTTGGCGGCGAATACCTCGCGCGAAATTTGATCGCTATCCACAAGCGCGAAACCGCGCGAGCGCAGATAATTCGCCGCCTCGCTCTTGCCGCTGCCGATACCGCCCGTAACTACTATGCCGTGAGAAATTTGTCGCATATAAAATTATATCTTGTAAAAGCAAATCTTCAGCTCCGACCAAAAGCTCCGACCCTTTTAGAAACCCAATAAATTTACCGTTAAGCTCCGCGCGATCGCGGGAAAAATAGCCTTTTGTTTGGTATTTGTAACTCTAAAACACAGCCTGTTCGCAAGCGAGATCGCGGGTCGTTTTACCCCGCGTGAATCGGCGATTATAAAATTTTGCTTTAAAGCGAAGGTCGTTATTATCAAAAGAATAACGCAACGGCGCGGTTTGTTTGACTTTTGTCAAGTAAAAGACCCTCAAAAAAAGCCAAAATTGTCGCTAGGAGGTCGGCGTATTTTGCCGAGGTTCGCGAGTTGTTTTAGTCAAAATCAAATCAGCCTTTTAACGTCGCGCGTGTAAGGGCTGATTTTGATATCTGTCGCGCGCAAATTAAATGTACATTTAATTTGCGCGGACGTTAAACGCTGGTTTAATCTTGGACAAAAAACGACCTTCAAAAAATTATAAGGAGAACGCCAATGCAAACAAGGCGGGATTTCTTAAAGAGCGCGGCGGCGGCTTCGGCGGCGGTCGCGGCAGGCATAAGCACCCCCAAAGAGGCGCTTGCGGCAGCCAACAAAGCGGAAGCGGGTTGGAAGTGGGATAAGTCCGTTTGCAGGTTTTGCGGAACAGGTTGCGGCGTCATGATTGCCACGAAAGACGATAAGATCGTCGCCGTGAAAGGCGATCCGCTCGCGCCCGTGAATCGCGGTATCAACTGCATTAAAGGCTACTTCCTCGCAAAAATTATGTATGGCGCAGATCGCCTTACGCAGCCTCTTTTGCGTATGGACTCCAGCGGCAAATTCAGCAAAAGCGGCAAATTCGGTCCCGTTAGCTGGCAGAAAGCTTTTGATGTAATGGCTGAGAAGTTCAAAGAAACCTACAACCAAAACGGTCCTGGCTCCGTAGCGATCTTCGGTTCGGGGCAATATACGATCCAAGAGGGTTATGTAGCGACTAAACTGATGAAAGCGGGTTTCCGCTCCAACAACCTTGACCCGAACGCTCGCCACTGTATGGCAAGCGCCGTCGTGGGCTTCTATCAAACTTTCGGCGTTGATGAACCCTCCGGTTGCTATGACGATATTGAGCTAACGGATACGATCGTGTCGTGGGGCGCGAATATGGCTGAGATGCACCCCGTTTTGTGGGCGCGCGTTTCGGAACGCAAGCGCAATAGCCCGGATAAAGTCAAACTCGTCAATCTCTCTACCTACACGAACCGTACCAGCGACATCGCTGACTTTGACATAGTCTTCAAACCGCACACCGATGTGGCGATCTGGAACTATATCGCCCGCGAGATCGTGTATAACAACCCAAGCGCGATGGATCAAGACTTCATTAAGAAGCATACGATCTTCGCTACAGGTTTCCACAACATTGGTTACGGCTTGCGCCCGGACGGTTCGCCGAACTACTCCGCCAAAGAGCGCGAAACCACGATGAAAGAAGTCTCTAAGATCGTCAGCAAAGACGAGGGAATCACTCTCGGCTATTTAGGCGTGAAAGAGGGAGACGAGATGAAGAATGACGGCTCTAGAAACGCCGCGCATTGGGCGATCTCGTTTGAGGACTTCAAAAAGGGTTTAGAGCCTTACACTTTGGAATACACCGCCGCTCTCGCAAAGGGCGATCCTAATGAGAACATAGAGTCTTTCAAAAAGAAACTCAAAGACCTCGCTTCCTATTATATAGATAAGAAGCGCAAAGTCGTGAGCTTCTGGACAATGGGTATGAACCAGCACACGCGCGGCACTTGGGTAAATGAGTGCGCCTATATGGTGCATTTGCTGCTCGGCAAACAAGCGGCTCCGGGCAACGGCGCGTTCTCGCTCACAGGGCAACCCTCCGCGTGCGGCACCGCGCGCGAAGTCGGCACATTCTGCCACCGCCTCCCCAGCGATATGCTTATCCCGAACCCGAAACACCGCGAAAAAACAGAGACGCTCTGGAAAGTTCCCGCAGGGACGATCGCGCCTACTCCGGGCTTGGCGTATATGAAAATTATGCGCGCCATTGAGGACGGTAAAGTCAAATTCGCTTGGATTCAAGTGAATAACCCGTGGCACAACAGCGCGAACGCGAACCACTGGCTCAAAGCGGCTCGCGAGATGGACAACTTCATTGTTTGCGCCGATTCGTATCCGGGTATCAGCGCCAAAGTCGCCGACCTCATTCTGCCTTGCGCGATGATCTACGAGAAATGGGGCTCATACGGCAACGCCGAGCGCCGCACGCAACACTGGAAACAATCCGTTACTCCGGTCGGCGAGGCTATGAGCGATACTTGGCATATGCTTGAGTTCGCGAAACGCTTCACGATCAAAGAGTGCTGGGGCAAAAAAATGTGGAACGGCAAAGAGCTCCCCGATGTGATCGAAGCCGCTAAAAAAATGGGCTATAAAGAGACGGACACCCTCTTTGACGTCCTTTTCGCATACCCCGAAGCTAAGAAAAAATACTCCGTAAAAGACCCCGTAATGAAGGACGTTTTGAATACCGAAGCAGTCGGCGACAAACGCAAAATTATGGGTTCTGACGGCAAAGAGTGGACTGGCTACGGCTTCTTTATTCAGAAGTCTATCTTTGAGGAATATCGCCAATTTACTTTGGGAGACGGACACGATCTCGCCGATTTCGACACCTACCACCGCGTTCGCGGCTTGCGCTGGCCCGTCGTCAACGGCAAAGAGACTCAATGGCGTTTCAATGTCGCTTACGATCCGTATGCCAGAAAAGTTGCGGCTCGCGGCGAGAAGTTCGCCTTCTACGGCAAACTCTTTAAAGAGATTCCAAGCGGCAACTTGAGCAAACCGACCCCAGACACAAAAGTCGAGTTGGCAAATAAAGCCAAAATTTTCCTCCGCCCCTATATGGATCCGCCCGAGATGCCTGACGGAGAATATCCGCTCTGGCTCTGCACGGGTCGCGTGTTGGAGCATTGGCATAGCGGCACGATGACTATGCAAGTACCCGAGCTAGCGAACGCCGTTCCTTCCGCGCTCTGCTATATGCACGAAAATGACGCGAAAAAACTCGGCGTTCAACAAAACGACACCGTTAAAATTGAAAGCCGACGCGGCAATGTGAATGTCAAAGTGGATCTGCGCGGCAGAAACCGCGTGCCGGAGGGACTAATCTATGTTCCGTGGTTCGACGAGAAGGTCTTTATCAACAAAGTTTGCCTTGACGCGACCTGCCCGATCTCGGAAGAAACCGACTTCAAGAAATGCGCGGTCAAGGTTTCTAAGGCTTAATGATGGATAAAGCGCGCAGGAGGGCGATTGCGGGAGCGTTTAAGATCGTAGGCGCGGCGGCGCTGGGTTCTATGGTCTGGAGCGCGGCGGCAAAGGCGAAGCCTAACGCGATTTGGCTGCGCCCGCCGGCGGCTCTGCCCGAAAAGGAGTTTGTCGCGGCTTGTATTCGTTGCGGACTTTGCGTGGAAGCGTGCCCGCCCAAAATTTTAAAGCTCGCCGACTTCGGCGACAAAGCGCCGCTCGGCACGCCGTTTTTCACGGCGCGATCGAATCCTTGTATTATGTGCCCTGATGTGCCGTGCGTCCCGATTTGCCCGACAAACGCCTTAAACGAGGATTTGATCAAAGGCGACGACGGCAAGATGAACATAGACAACTCCAAAATGGGAATCGCGATCATAGACAGCGAGCACTGCATAGCTTTTGAGGGTTTGCGCTGCGAAGTCTGTTACCGCGAGTGTCCAGTGCAAGGCGCGATCACTTTGGATTTCCGCCAAAATGAGCGCACGATGCGGCACGCTATGTTTATTCCCGTCGTGGATCACAAACTTTGCACGGGTTGCGGCAAATGCGAAAAACGTTGCGTTACCGCGAAAGCAGCGATATTTGTAGTTCCAACCGAACTCGCGGGCAGCTTCGGCGCGCACTACGCTAGAGGCTGGGACGAAAAAGATCAGGAGCGCGTTGAAGGGCAAGGCGGCGAAGCGCACAAAAAGCCCAACTCTAAAAAAACGCTTGATCGCTTAAACAGCGGGGAGTTTTAAGATGAAAAAGTATCGCTTTTTAATTCTCCGCCGCTTGGTTCAGATCGGGACTTTGTTCCTATTTGCGCTGGGCAACTACGCGGGCGTGAAAGTTTTGGAGGGCAATTTGAGCGCGGCGCGTCTCTTAGGCTCGCTTAACATCGCTGATCCGTTCGGCTTTTTGCAGGCGGTTTTGGCGGGGAGCGCGATCGCGGCTGAATTTGCGATTGGCGCTTTGATCGTGCTGGCGTTCTACGCGATCGTAGGCGGCAGGGTATTTTGCTCTTTCGTCTGCCCGAT
>JAITUT010000033.1 GCA_031286325.1 Helicobacteraceae bacterium | reverse complement strand
TAACTCAAACTTGTTTTATGTCCGCTTTCAATCCCGAATGTGTCGCGCGAGAGCAACGCGTTCGCCTCGCCGCCAGCGTATTTATACGAGGCTTTGAAAAGCCCGCTTAACTCCTCTTTGCCCGCGCCATATTCGGTATCCAGCGCGTTTTTCAACGCGGCGAAGCCAGAGCCCGCAAAGTTTTTTAATCTGTAAGCTCTTCCTCTTCCGGCGGCGCGGAGGGGCGCGCGCTCGGCGCGGCGGCGGGAGCGGCGTAGATAGAGCGTTCCTTTTTCGTAACGCCCTCAAAATAACCCAACTCGTCCATTTTGCGCAACACCCGCGCGGTCAAAGGAGCGGCGTGCCCGCCGCCGCTCATTCCGTGCTCAATCAATGTCGCGAAAGCGTAACGCGGTTTGTCAAGCGGCGCGTAACCGATATACCAAGCGTGCGATCGCATATTAAACTCCAGTTGCGACTCGCTCATTCGCACCTTTTCATCTTGCGGAATACCCGCAACTTGCGCGGTGCCCGTCTTGCCCGCGATTTTGAATGGCAACACGTCCATAGCGCGCGCCGAAGTGCCGCCCGGTCTGCCCGCCGCGTCCCCAATGCCGTCTCTAACGAGTTTGATATGCGCGCGATCGCTCTCCGTGAATACCTCGCGCCTGTCAAATTGCGTCTCGCGGGTTTTGACGATCCGCGCGAATCTGGGCGCAATCAACTTGCCTGTAGCGAGTAAAGCGGCGTTTTGCAACATTTGCATAGGCGTAACCAAAAAGTCGCCCTGCCCTATTGATGTATTGATCGTGTCGCCGAAAGTCCAAGGCTGTTTGAGACGTTGAACCTTGCGCTCGCGGCTCGGCACAATACCCACAAATTCGTTGGGCAAATCTACCCCCGTTTTGCCGCCGAAGTTGTGCGAAACGAGTTTGCGCGAAATTCTATCGATCCCCGTGGCGGTCGCGCCTTTGTAAAAGTAAGTGTCGCAACTTTCGGCGATCGCGCGGCGCATATCCATTCTGCCGTGCCCGTATTTGCGCCAGCAACGAAATTGCCGATCGCCGATGGTGATTGAGCCCTCGCATAAAAAGTCCGTATGAGGCGTAATCTCGCCCGCCTCCAAAAACGCGAGCGAAATCGCGGGCTTGATAATACTGCCGGGCGGATACAAACTATTTACTAATTTATTTACAAACGGGTGCGAAAAGTCGTTCGCCATCGCTTGCCACTCTTCAACGCCAATGCCCGTGATAAATTTTTCGTGATCGTATTCGGGAAAGCTGCCCGCCGCCAAAATTCCGCCCGTCTCCAAATCCATAACAAGAATCGCGCCGCTCTTGCCCTCGCCCATATAAATTTCGTGGACAAATTGCTGCAAGCGAATGTCTAAAAAAAGCGTAATATCTTGGTTTTGGCTGGGCTCCACGCGCGAAATTTCGTCTATTTCGCGGTTAAGCGCGGTAACTTGAAATTTCCGTAGACCCAATTCGCCTTGAAGTTCTTTGTTGTAGAAAACTTCGAGCCCGGCGCGCCCGTAGTAACCGATCGTGCGGCTTATGGGGTCAATCATCTTATTTTTGCGATCCACTTTGCTGACATAACCTAATATGTGCGACGCGATCGTACCGTGCGGATAGTGGCGCAAAGTAGTCGGCGAAATGTTAATGATCGGGTTCAGCGAAAGGCGCGTGAAATACGGCAGAGCCGTCTCGTATGGCATAAACGGAATCAACTCCACAGGATCGTGGCTGTAAGAGTTGTCAAGTTTGATGTAACGGGCGCGCAAAGACTCGTTCGTATCAGAGGGCAAACCGTTTTTGGTAACTTCTAGCAAATAGCTGATCGCCTGATCTAACTGCCCGCCCTCCGCGCGGCTCAAATGCGCTTGCAAAGATATTGAAAATCCCAGGCGATTCACCGCGAGCGGCACGCCGTTTTTGTCGTAGATCGCGCCGCGAACGGGAATAATCGGCTCTTCTTTAATCGTATTGCGCAACGCCAAAATGCCGTAGTGCTCGCCGCGCAGCATCGTAATGTAATAGACTCTGCCCACCAGCACGACCCAAATAATCACTATTAAGCTAATGAGTAATCTAAGGTGCATTTAGTTCAACCGCTGTTTTCTAATTAAAATCATCGCCAGAGCCGACTCAACGCCCGCGTAATAAAAAAGAAGCCAATTTAGCTCCATAGTCGGCGCGCCGAAGATCATCAGAACAACATTCATAAAAATAAAATATCCGAAATACGCGAAAAAGCACGAAAAGGCTACTACAACTCTCGCGCTGAAAATCACATCGCGCAATCTGGGTAATAAAAGTTTCACATAAATCAACAGAAACAAAACGCAACTGCCGACTATATGCGAGTGATCGGCTTCGTAAAAAACGATGTAAACGATCGCGGAATAGAGTACGATCGGCTCTCTGCGCATACTTGCGAACGCGAACGCAAAACCAAACAAGGGCGGCAATAGGTAGTAAATTGTAGATAGCGCCTCGTAAATTACGAGCAACGCGACCGCGACGCACGCGATCGTTAGAGAGAGAGGATCAATGCTATCTCGTTGCATACTGGAAAGTGTTTGCACCTTATACAATCCTCCCAAATTTTGTGGTGCCAGACCTCTTCTTTTGGCACCTGCTTAAAACCAAGCCGCGTAAAAAACGAAGCGCGGTATGTTAGCGTAATCAACTGCATAAGCCCCAAAGAGCGCGCCTCCTCAATTAGTTTCAGCACTATTTCACTGCCGATCTTTTGCCCTTGAAACTCCTTTGAAACTACAAGCGATCTAACCTCCGCGAGTTTATCGGTATAAATAAATAATGACGAAAACCCTACGATCTTGTTTTGATCGTTTTTCGCGATCGTGTATGATCTGATCGTATTCGCCACTTCTTCATCGCTCCTTGGCAGAATTATCCCATCTTCTATAAAGGGTTTAACGAGATTTTGCATCTCGGCGATATCCGATAATTTTGGTTTAATTAACTGCATCTTCGCCCGCCGCGCTTTCGTCTATCCTGTATTCGCCCAAACTTGCCTCTATTATCTTCAGCCATAAATTTTCCAACTCTTTTTCGTTTTTAGAGGAGACTAAGATCGCGTTCGGATTAGCTCTTTTGATCGCGTCCGTCTCTTTGCGGTTTAGCTTATCGCTTTTCGTATAAACCGCGAACTCTTTTTGATCGGCGCGGTTGTTTTGATCGCCTTGATCGCCCGCCATTACGTCTCGCACAAATTCAAGCAAAATTTGATCCTGCGGCAAATTCGGGTGGCGGCTGTCGATTAAGCGCAGAAATAATTTTGCCGCGCTCCTTGATCGCAAGAAATTCGCGAGATTTTTTTGCCACTTTTCGCGCTCTGTTTTGCTCACTTTCGCAAAGCCGAATCCGGGTAAATCCACAAATCGCAAATTTATATTTTTTTTGTCTTTTATCAACTCCACTTCAAAGAAATTTATTAAACGCGTCTTACCCGGAGTTGAACTTGTTTTCGCAAGGTTTTTTTTGCGCGTTAAAGCGTTGATTAAAGTGCTTTTGCCCACATTAGACCTGCCCAAAAATACTACTTCCGTTCCGATCGGGGCGATCGCGTCTTTAATACTCTCCGCCGAGGTTAAAAATTCAGCTTTTAGGATCTTAATTTTTTCGCTCATATTCGCTATTCTTTAGTATTTTTTTCGTCTTTGATTGTAAAGATCATTTTTACGGGCTTTTCATCGCCGTTTACTTCAGCGAAGCGCGTCTTTTCGTTAAAAGTTATCAATTCGCCGATAACTTTTCTGGAATTTGTCAAATCCTCCGCCCACGCTTTTCCCTTTAATGTATATTTTCCTTCGGCGGGAATATAAACTATCTCGTTCGCTTCGCCTGTGTAAGCGGAACTATTATCTAATTTTACATAAAAATACGCGTTGCCTTTCGCTTCAAATTTAGTTATTTCTTTATTTTTTGTAAATAAAATTGTAATCTTATCGCCTTTCATAATATCTTTGCCTCTTTTTGCCGCTACCGATCCAGTAAAAACCGCAATTCCTTTTAACTCGTCCGCAAAAAATTCTTTAGCGGTAATTTCAACTTCCTCCGCGCGAATTAAAACGCACAAAAAAATCATAATGCTAATTTGTCTTAACATAATAATTTCCTTTCACTTCCTCTGCGGAAATTTCGCGCTTTTTCGTATCCGCCGCGAAACTTTTGCCCGTTACTTTACCCTCCGCCGTAGTCAAAGTAAAACCCTCCGAGCCTCGCAAAATCGCGCTTGAGCGGTTATATTCCGCCCGCGCCGACTGCAAAATCCTGCCCAGAGTATCCCTGTAATCCACATTGCCTTCAAGTTGCAGAATATCGCCGCGCAACACCGCCGTTTTCGCGCTCAAAGTCTCTTTTATGTTGCCATTCGCGCCCATAGTTTCGCGAATCAAAACGGGCATATCCAACTCGCTCCTATCCTTATATTGCCGCCCCTGATCGCCCACAAGCAAACTTTCAACGCCCGTTGGCGCTACCGTGTAAATTTGATAATCCCAAAATTCCACAGCCGCGGTTGCGACTCCTTCTTTGCCCTCGCGCGATTTGGGCGCTACGATCGCGGCGAAAAAGGCGGCGATCAGAAAAAGAGCGATCGTAAAGAGCCAGATTTTCATTCCGCGCGATCCCAAAAAGCCGCGACAAAAGCTCTAACGCGCGTTAAATTCGCGACGGGCGATCGCGAAAGTTTCAGAAAACGTGAAAGTTTCACAAAACGCCCTTCGCGCTCGGCGCGCCGCGCACGCGATCATTTTTGGTAAGCGCCGCGCGCATCGCAAGCGCAAAGGCTTTGAACGCCGCCTCAATAATATGGTGGCGGTTTTCGCCGCTCAAAAGGTAAAAGTGCGCGGCGATCTTGGCGTTTATGGCGATCGCGCGGAAAAACTCCTCCGCTAATTCAGAATCAAATTCGCCGACTTTGCCCTCTACCTTGAAGGCGAAATTCAAAAACCCGCGCCCGCCTAAATCTAACGCGCATTTGACCGCCGACTCGTCTAAAACCGCCGTGCGATCGGCGAATCTTTCAATTCCCACGGCGGGATAGATCGCCTCGTTCAGCGCCGCGCCCAGCAAAATACCGCAGTCCTCTACGCTGTGGTGAAAATCCACCGCCAGATCGCCTTTGCAGGTTAGTTTAAGGTCGAACAAAGCGTGTTTCGCGAGGGTTTCGAGCATATGATCAAAAAAGCCGATACCTGTTGAAACTTCGGCGTCGCCCGCGCCGTAAATATCCAGCGCGAGGGTTATATCAGTCTCTTTTGTTTTGCGGTTTTTCTCTATCATTTTCGCTCTCTTTTTGAATTTGGCTCTAATTATGCCACAACCCGCCCTGTAAAGTATGGTTGGCGTTTTTAATATAGAAAATTTGCGCGTGAGTTTGCGCAAAAAATCGCATTGCTTTTTTTGAATCCATAATTGCGTCCTTTTCGCCCAAAAATATAGTAATTTCAGTATTTTTAAGCGCGTTAAAATCATTTAATTCCCACTTGTGATTTAATAGAAATTTCAGATCGTTTATATTTGGATTTTTATCTTTATATTCATCGTTTATTTTACCGCACTTTCTATAAAAAAACTTCATATATAACTCTTGTTTTTCCGCAAAAATTTTTAACTCGTTTTCGCGAAAATTATCATCTTTATCTTGAAAAAACGCGGGCGAAAATAAATAGAGCTTTTCTACGCGATTTTCGCTTTGGATCGCGTGTAAAACCGCTTTGATCGCGCCCATACTAAATCCCGCCGTCGAAAACTGCGTTTTTTCATAATTTTCGGGCAGGAAATTGTGAAATAAATCAAACTCGTTTTTGAAGCCGAAACCGCTAAATAACTTCAAATTCCGCCGTCTCGCTTTGCAGCAAAATCGCGGAGAGTTTGGCGATAGAGGCTGAGTCAATTGCGTTAGCGGCGGCTTTGTAGGCGCGATCCATTATCGCGGAGGTTTCGCCGCCTAAATTCAAAGGCTCGTAGATCGCGGCGTAGCGGGCGGCGGCGGCGCGGGCGAGACGCGAATCTTGCTCGCAAAAACTTAAACCAAAAACACCTTGATCTTTCCACCAAACAAAGCCCGCCAGCAACGCCGCAATCAGCGCGAAGTGCTCCTTTTCGCCCACAACCGCGCCTAAATCAGGCAAAAATAGGTCGCCTAATTTCGCCGCCTCGTAATTCAAACCTAGCCGCTTCGCTGCGATCGCCTTCGCCGCCTGATATTCGGCGAGTTTCGCGCGATCTTTTTCCTCTAGCCACTCGCCGCCCTTTTTAAGCCCGATAACTTTGTCTTTGATCGCCTCAAAGTCGGCGTTCGCAATGATCGCCGCGCCGCGCCTGATCGCCATCAGCGCCGATTCGTTCGCCAAAGTCGCGAGCGCCGCGCCGCTGAAACCCACCGTGCGCTCGGCGATTTTCGTTAGATTTAATTCGTGTTTTTTACCCGCGAAAACTATGCGCAAAATCTCCTCGCGATCGGCTAAACTCGGCAAGCCGACTTCAATCCTGCGATCAAATCTGCCTGGGCGCAAAAGCGCTAAATCAAGCATTTCAATGCGGTTTGTCGCCGCCAAAACCACAACCCCCGCCGCGCTCTCAAAGCCGTCCATTTCGGTCAAAAGCTGATTTAAAGTGTTTTCACGCTCATCGCTCCTCGCGCCGCCGCGCGCCTTGCCGACCGCGTCAATTTCATCTATGAAAACTACTGACGGCGCGGCTTTGCGAGCGCTAGCGAAAAGTTCGCGCACCTTTTTGGGTCCCGCGCCTACATAAAGTTGCGCGAAACTTGACCCGCCCGCGTAGAAAAACGGTACCCCCGCCTCGCCCGCAACCGCTTTGGCGATCAAGGTTTTGCCGACTCCAGGAGGTCCTGAGAGCAACACCCCGCGCGGCAAAATCACGCCGAATTTTTTATATTTCGCGGGGTTTTTGAAGTAATCTACGATCTCTTCTAATTCTTCTCGCGCGGCTTTTAACCCCGCGACCTGCTTAAATGTAACATTTGATCTAATCGGCGCGAAGAGCGATTCGTTTTCTGCTTTTTCGCCGCTGTTTTGCGAACTATTATTAGCGTATTTTTCGCCGTTTTCGCGCCAAAAAGCGATCGCGAAGATCGCCACGGCGACAAGGGTAATTAACGGCGCGAATTTCGGGTCGGAAACCGCGAAACTTAATAATAAAATTAACCCCGCGATCGCGCTTAACCCTATTTGTAGGCTGGAAAACTTTCCGCTAAATAACTTTTGGCTCATTTTTTACCAAAATAGATCATAGTAACGTCATCGTCCATAGTATGAGTTTTAATGGCGTCGCAAACTTGTTTAAGACGATGAATATCCAACAAAGAGGAAACATCATTTCGGCTGAAGTTAAAGTTCGCGTCCTCCACAAGCCCGTCCGTGTAAATAAACATTTTTTTGAAATCTTTTAACTCTATACGATCTATTTTCACATTTTGCGTTATGTTCATCAAGGGCAAGTTATTTGATTTAATCTGCAGAATTTGATCGCTGTCTTGCACGATCGGCGGGTAAAATCCCGCGACAAAATAATCCAAATACTTCATATCCGCCGAAAGCCAGAAAAACGCGCAGCTAAGCTGCTCGTATTCCGTCAAAACGACCTGCAAATTTTTCAGCAGTTTCACCGAGAGATCGCCTAAATTGTTTTCGCTGTAAATAGATTGTTTGATTGTCCCCGCCACCGAAAAACTCGTAAGACTCGGCAAAATTCCGTGCCCCATTCCATCTACGATATAAAGGAGCGCGTCGCCGCTTCCCGTGCGGTATAGGGCATACGTATCGCCGCTCAAAATTTCCGAAGCTTGCGAGAAAGTTCTGGACTCAAAAACATCGTCGCTTTCAAACTCATTTACGATAATACTCTGCTGTTTTTGCGCCGCGCTCCTTTGCTCGTCTAGCATAATGTTGTTTTCCTGCAAAAGGTTCTCGGTATCCAAAACTTTCGCGCTGAACGCCGCCGCGAGTTGCAAACGCGAGAGATCGTTTTCGTCAAAACCGCCGGGCTCTAATTTGTTGAGCGCCTGAAAAGCGCCGATTACTTTCTCATTCGCGCCGAACATCGGAATCACCAGAATTGAGTGCGTTAAATAGCCTGTCTCTAAATCAACTTTGCGGTTAAAACGCGGATGGCTGTAAGGATCGTTAATAATCTCGCTCTTGCCCGCCTCAACAATCTCGCCGACAATGCCGTGCCCAAGCGGCATTTTAATTACCCCCGCCCCTTGCGCGACTTTAGTCCAAAGCTCGCCGCTGCGCTTATCAATGAGCCAAATTGAGATGCGATCGCACTTAACTAAAGTGTGCCCCATATCGACGATCATATCTATAGAGCGGTTGTAGTCGCGCTCTCTGGAGATCGCGATCACGCTTCGAAGGGTCGCGTTTAACGTAGATTCTTCTTTATCTAGTATTGAAAATGAATTCATATCCCTATTCTACCCATTGCGCGTTTAGTAAACTTAACCAACGCCCCTCTCTAAAATTTCTTTGTTTTTCGCGCGGAAAACCTGCTTATCCGCATACCAAAAAACATTTGCGCTAAGAGCATTTGCCGCCGTTAAGCCGATCGCGGGCAAATGATAGATTAAATACCGCTTTTTGCTCAAAATTTAATCCTTCAGCAAATCGGCGAGCGTGGTTTCGGCGAGTACATTGTCTATTTTATCCTGCAGCTTTTTGAGTAGCGGCAAAACTGGACAATCTTTCGGCGAGGCGCACGCGCCGCGTTTGGTGGGACGCGAGCACGAAAAAACCGTAGCCGAATCGCGCTCCGCAGATCGCACAAGTTGCTGGATCGTGATACTCTTGGCGCTCGCGGCTAATGTGAAACCGCCGCCGCAACCCTTTTTGGATCGCAAAATTCCGGCTTTGGCGAGACGCTGCAAAATTTTTGATAAAAAACTGCGCGAAAAGCCAAGCCTCTCGGATAGCGCCGCCACATCTAGCCCGCTCTCCTCTTTGGCGATCGCTATCGCCGCCATAATCGCGTATTCGCTCGCCCGCGTTAAAAGCATTTAGTTAAAGCTCACTTTCGGCGCGTCTTGAATTTTCGCGCTGTCGGCGAATTGCAAAAACTCCTCGTCGCGCGAAAATCCCGTGAAATTCGCCACGATAACTTGCGGAAACGACTTGCGGTAGGCGTTAAACTCCGCTACATTGTCGTTAAAACCTTGCCTAGCGAAACCCACGCGGTTTTCCGTTCCGCTGATCTCCTCTTGCAAGGCTAGGACATTTTCGCTCGCTTTCAGATCGGGGTATTGCTCCATTACGACATTAAAGCGCGACAAAGCCGACATCAACTCTCCCTCCGCAAGATTGATCGCCGCGATTCCCGCGACGCCCGCCCCCTCCGCTCCAGCGCCCTCCGCCGCGTTTTGAGAGCCTTTGCCAAAACCCAACCGCTCCAACGCGCTCGCCGCTCTATTTCTCGCGGCGATCACGGATTCAAGCGTCTCGCGCTCGTGTTTCATATAACCCTTCGCCGCCTCTACGAGGTTTGGAATTAGGTCGTAGCGGCGCTTTAACTGCACCTCGATTTGCGCGAAGCCGTTTCCGACGCGAGTCTTTAACTCCACAAGGCGGTTGTAAATTTTCACGCCGTAAAAGACGATCAAGAGCGCCGCCAAGCCCAAACTGATTAAAATTTGCGCGGTCATTTTGAGCCTTTTTAATAATTTCGCTAATTATTTTAGTTAAAAAACGCTGGTAAAGAAGTACGCGATTTGGCAAAGTTTGGAGCAAAATTTGCTGAAAGCCGCTGAAAGTAGAGCCGAAATGAATTATCCGAGCGATTTTCACCAAAATTTTAGCGATTTCGCGGGCGATTTTCACGCCGCGCAAACCGTATTCGCCGAGCAAATTTCGCGCGTCGCGCCGCTAAGCAAGGCGGAAAAACGCGCCTTTGAGTCTGTGGATCGCAGAGTTTTTATACCGCAAGGCTTTGAAAAGTTTCTTTACTCGCTTGACGCGTTGCCGATCGCGGCAAATCAATGGATTAGCTCGCCCGTTACGATCGCCAAAATGACGTCCGCGCTGTCGCTGGCAAACGCGGATAGCGTGCTGGAGATCGGTTGCGGTAGCGGCTATCAGGCGGCGATCCTCGCCAAAATTACGCGGCGCGTCTTTACGATTGAGCGCATTGAGCGGCTGCTGACGGAGGCGCGCGCGCGTTTTAAGGCGCTGAACCTCACAAATATCCACACGCGCTTCGCGGACGGCGCGGAAGGGTGGGCGAATTACGCGCCCTTTGATCGCGTTTTGATTAGTTGCGAGACTGCCTCCGTGCCCGCGAAATTGCTCGATCAGCTAGCAATCGGCGGCGTTCTGGTAACGCCGATCGCGGGCGAAATCGCGCGCTTTACGAAAGATAATCGCGGCGGTTTTAAGGAGCGGCGCGTGGATTCTTGCGCGTTTGTACCGATGATTAACGGCGTGGAGCGGCTTTAATGTGGTTTTTCGGCTCTAAAAAATCGGCGGCGAACGAAGTATTCAAGGGCAAAAAGATCGCGCTCGTTACGGCGGCGTTAAATCGCGGCGGCGCGGAGCGGCAAATTATCACATTGGCGATCGGTTTGCAAAAGCGCGGCGCGAAAGTTTGCGTAATTTCATACGATCACGGCGACTTAGATCACGAGTTAATCTCCGAAAACATACCCGTTTATTATTGCGATCGTTACGCGCGCGCGGGATTTATCAGATATTTGTTTGTTTTAATTATGCTATTAAACGCGAAAAAGGTGAAGATCGCGTATAGTTTTTTGACGATGCCGAATGTTTATCTGGCGATCGCCGCGTTTTTCACAAGAGTTAGAATTGTTTGGGGGGTTCGCGCCTCGTTTATGGATACAAAAAAATATGGAATTTCCGCGCGAATCGCCGAGAAATTTGAGAAATTTTTTAGCCCTAGAGCGCATTTGATTATTTGTAATTCTCACGCGGGAAAAGAACTGTGCGCTCAAAGGAAGTTTCCGAATAAAAAGCTAGTTGTAGTTGAAAACGGCATTGACGTAGATCGTTTCAAATATAGCGCGGAAGGCGCGATGAAAATTCGCGAGGAATTTAAGATCGCCGATAATGAAAAAATTATTTTATTGCCCGCGAGGTTAGATATTATGAAAGATCATAAAAACTTTTTTAACGCGGCGAAAATTTTGCTGGAGAGTTACGATCGCGATCTTAAATTTATTTGCGTTGGCGGGGGCGATCAAAATTATAAAAATGAATTGGTAAAATACGCGGAAAATTTAGGAATTTTAGAAAATGTAATTTTCACTAATGCAAGAAATGATATAATAGATTTTTACTCATCATCATCATCATCATCATCATCATCGTTCGGAGAGGGATTTTCAAACGCGATCGCGGAGTCAATGTCCTGCGGGACAATTTGCGCGGTAACGGACGTAGGCGACAGCGCGAAGATCGTAGG
>JAITUT010000020.1 GCA_031286325.1 Helicobacteraceae bacterium | reverse complement strand
ATCGTAACGATCGGCAAGAACTCGGCGTTAGAGATAGAGAAGTTTCTATTTGACGAAAAGAACGCGAAGAACGAAGCTGAGATCAGCCTCTCTAAAGGCGCGTTTAGAACGATCACGGGTCAGATCGGCAAGATCGCCCCCGAGACCTTTAAGCTAAAAACCAGAACCACCACGATCGGAGTCAGAGGCACGCAAATCATAGCGGAGATCACGGACATAGCGGAACGATTCGCGTGCGCGCAAGGGGAGATCACTCTCACTCTTAATAGCGGGGGAGGGGTTGCGACATTGAGAGAGGGCGAGATAGCGACTGTAGAGAGCGGCGCGATCTCGCGGCCTAGGAATTTCAAACCCGAAGAAGTTCTCAAGATAATCGAGAAAATAGACGGAGCTCCGATCGTAGTCAATCCGAACACATTCGTAATGGACGCGGATAGCGCGATCACAAACGATCTCTCGTCCAGCGGCGCGGGAACGATCGCGGATAACGCGAGAGGAAACGACGTAAGCTTCAATCCCGTTCAAGACCTAAGCGACGCGGCGAAGCAAGTTACAACCGTTAGTTTGGGATTATACGATCTGCAAAGCGCGGGTATGAGCGTGCCTAAGCCGAATGTTGGTTTTAATTCAGCACCCTCCGGCTTGTTTAATAGCTGGTGGTTTACAGGGTCGGCGGTAGATGCAGATTTCGTATATATGCCTAACTTTTATTATGTTGACCCGTACGTGGATTGGGCTTTTTACATAGCCGACAATCCTCTCGCTATGACGATGGGTCAAACAGCAGGGTTTTACGGAACAAAGACCGATCCGAGTATAATCCTATTCGCCAACTACGGTGCCGCCGCCCCCGATAAAATAACAAAATATGGCGGAGAAGTAACGGGCAGGATAGTGTATGGAATAAACGCAAACGATCCCACGCAAGCCTCGTCTATAATGCCCAACTCTCTCGGTCAACAAAACAACAATACTTTTAGAATGGAGGTTAATTTCCATACGGGAAAGTATTCTTTTTGGGCAGATTTTACAGCCGAGCTCACAGGCGAGAGATTTAGGCTTAGCCTAGTAGATATGATGTACGGACTCGAAGCAAGCACTCAAGGTTCATCACTTCCAACCTCACCACCTCCCAAACTTACCAACAATCTGGATCCAAGTTTAAGCGGTTTGGCTCCGGTAGCTGGCGCGACCCCAAGCGAAAAGGGATTTTGGCAGATGAATTTTTTTGGACCTAATGCAGAATCTGTAGCCGGATTGGTTGAATACGAACGCTTTCTCGGATGCAGCAATGACATAAGATGTAACGCATTCGTCCAATTACTGGTCAAAGGCAATAAAAACCGTTAATTCTCGCCCCCCCTCTATAAGAGGGGGAGCTTACGCGCCCCTCTTATTTAATTTTCATTTAACGCGCTTTATTCCGCAGAGTATTTCGCGCGCAAAGCTCGGCGGTTATACGGATTAAAACCCTTTTCGCTTTTTCGCTAAAGTGGAAATGGCTTGTAAAAATTTAGAGCGCGGGGGGTTAGATTAACTACTCCGCGTTCTGCTTTTTCGTCAAGCGCAAATTACGTTCGCGCTATTCGCGTTTTTTTATATCAAAGTCGGTATATAAATAAAGGTTTTTGCGCAATTCATCAATAGTTTCATCGCTCGGATCGGTTTTATATTTTTCATAAATTTTCTGTAAAACATTCGCTTCATTATCAGCCTTAATGTTTTTCAACGCGCTTATCATATTAGGGATATAGTCCGCCGTTCCAAGTCAATAATATAAATTACATCTTGTATGAATCGCGGATAATAAGAGGCGATCTGCCAAGAAAAGAATTCTCCGAGCGGAAATTTGGATCTGCGCCTTTGTTAGTCAAGAGCTTCGCAAGTTCGTGATTCTCCTCCTCAACAGCCCATTCGAGGCTGTTATGTCCGACCGCTCTGCAATAGGCGTTTATGTCCGCGCCTTTGTCAAGCAAATACAGTACGGCTTCTTTATGTCCTTCAATAACCGCGTAAAGCAGCGCGGTTCGTCCCGTTCCCTTGTCGCGGTATTCCATATCGTCGCCCGCCGCTAAACGCTCTTCTAGTTTTTTTATGTCGCCTTTTTCGGCGGCTTTTAATAATAAATGGCTCACTGTTTGCTCCTTATTAAACGCGGTAACGCAACTTATGAATTTTACGGCTTTTCACACAGTAGTTCGTTGTGGTCAAACACCAAAATTCTAAACGCGCCATCTTGCGCCAAAGTACGAAAAGCTTCCGACTTCAACAAATCTCCAGCGACTTTAATCGCCGTTTTTTTTACTTTCGCGATCTGCTCGTCGTCAAGCGGAAACTCTACCAGGGGCAGGCTCGCAAAGTCGCAGTGTGCCCAATCCGCAGGGCTGTCTTTGTATTGCTCGCTTAGGTCTGTATCAAAACACAGGCTTACATAGCCGTGTCCTGTGTAGCAGTCCAGCGCGAAGCGCGTAAAATGTTCGCCGTCGTGTTCCTTTAGAAACGCGGAAACCGCCTGTTCCGTTTCGGCAAACAGGCGCAGTCCCAACGCCTTGTAATTGATCTTTGCCGTAGAGTAAATCGTAGCCTTTTGACCTTTCGGCCATATACGGAAAATCGCCTGCAACGCGCCGTTCGCGTCATACAAAAATTGCAGATTGAAAGGCTGTCCAGAGTCCGTAAAAAAGCGTATCCCCATCAAAACGGAATCTTCGTATTCAAGCAAATTGACGCTACAGGACTTGGCGGCGCAACAGAGGATTTTTTTGACCGTTCCCGACTCGCGATACGCCCATTCCGCACGGTACGGCGCCGAGTTGTCGCCGTAAATATGCTCAATATAGTCCTCAAAGTATGTATACAGCGAAAAGTACGTTGGAATTTTCAAAAACTCCGACATATTTTCCATAAGAATCACTCGTCCGTTTTCGTCAAGGCGGTATATATAGCAATCGTCGCGCATAATCGGCGCGGGAATAATTTTGCCATTGACTTTATAGCCGTGTTGCTCGTTTTCAAAAGGCAACACGTTGTACATACAACCTTTACTTATGACGGTTTTTGCGGCAACGTTGCGCTTCTCGTCAATCATAGACAGGTAGTGTTTTTTTACCTCCGCAAATCGCTTCTTTAACGCGGTAAATTTTTCGTCTGAAAACATAGACGTTCTCCTTTATGATTTTGACAATTCAGATATATATTCAATAATTTTCTCTTCAATCTGCCGTTTATGCTCGTTTAATTTAGGATAGAATCCTGTTTCCGTATTGCCAATCATACCAAGCAAAGCGATAAAACGCCACTCATTTGCCCCTGTCAAATCATTTTCCCGCAAAGCGCGTTCAACCTTTTCTTTTACAATAATATCTTCGTATGTAAATCTTGAGCGACGTTTTTCTTCTCTTGCGGGCATTTGATCGGGCGTCATTATCTTGCTTGGCGTAAGCAGATGAGCGTTAATCGCGTCAGCTATTCTTTGCGCCTCGCCCTCTTTGCCTTGCTCGCGCAGCAGCCGCATTTGTAAACCCCACATAAAATGAATAAAATCCCAGACATTATAGTTTGCTTCAAAGGGCGCGTTATGCGTTAGCGCAACGCAACCCATAGCAAGTTCTTTTTCTCCGTAAATATAAAGCCAATACGCGAGGTGGCAAAGGTTTTCACAATCCGCGCCGCTTTTGAACGAACATTTTTTCAAAAGCTTATTGCAAAGGCTGACTGCTTTTTTCTTTTGGCATTTTTCCTTTATTTGTTCAAAAATTTTGGTTTCCATACGGTCTTCTCCAGCTCGGGTCATTTATTCTATATCCGCAAATTATATTATTTTATGGAAAAACAATAATAACAAGAAATTATTGTTCGTCTTTTGCCGTCCCTTGCGAATAACCTTTCTGCTAGTTTTCCCTCCGCAAAACATAAACGCGCGCTTCGATCCCGCCCGCCGCGACCGATCTCTCTACGATCTCAAAGCGCGGCATTCTAATTTGATTTAGATCGGGGTGCGATGTAGCGCCGCCAAACTCCGCCAAAGTTTCGTCCGCGCTCTCGCCTAGCAAACTCCACCGCCCCGTTATCTCTTCTTTATAGTAAATTTGCCGCGAATTTAAGTATTCTTTCAGCGGATCGTAATCAATCGCGTAGGCATTCATCAAAAACGACTCCAAAGTGCGCTCCGTGCCGCTGAACTCCAATTTGCCGTGCAACGCGGCGATCGACAAAGGCGCGCTGATCGCCGCGCGTTTTTTAAGGCGGTCGCTGACTTTGGCGCTCTGAATCCCCACGCTCAAAACCGCCATCGCCGCGAGTGTGGAAATGAGCACGGCGACAATGATCTCAATTAAAGTAAAACCTCGCATTAGCGGCATTTTACTAAAATCGCCGCAAAGGATTAAAATGCACTTTGAAGCCACCACAATCCTCGCCTACCGCACGGACGATCTCGCGGTCATCGGCGGAGACGGGCAAGTTACATTCGCGAATACGATTATGAAAGGCAACGCCGTGAAAATCCGCGAGATCGCCGTGAAAAGCGGCGGCAAAGTTTTGACGGGTTTCGCTGGTTCCACGGCGGACGCGTTTATGCTCTTTGACCTCTTTGAGGGCGTCTTGAACGAGCAAAAGGGCGATCTCTTGAAAGCCGCGATCGCATTTGCCAAAACTTGGCGCAAAGACAAAATGCTGCGGCGTTTGGAGGCGATGATGATCGTCCTTAACGCGCGGCGTCTCTTTGTTTTGAGCGGAAACGGAGATGTGATTGAGCCCGAAGACGCACAGATCGCGGCGATCGGCAGCGGCGGCGCATACGCTTTGGCGGCGGCGCGCGCTCTGAAAACGCACGCGAAACTCGCGCCAGAAGAGCTGGTGAAAGAGTCGCTAAAAATCGCCGGCGAAATTTGCATTTACACGAACCAAAACATCAAAACATTAACGATCGGCGGCTGATGGCGACGTTTGTTTTTTTGGATACCGAGACGACAGGCAACGGCGAAAACGATCGCGTTTTGCAGCTCGCGTTCATCGCGCGCCGCGCGGGCGAAAAGCCGCTCTTGGCGAGTTCGCTCTGCAAACCGCCCGTGCCGATTGACTTTTTCGCTATGGCGACTCACCACATTACCCCCGAGACGCTCGCGAATGAGCCGCCATTCGCGGAAACTCAAGCGGCGAAAGAGTTAACGGCAGTTAACAAACCCGATTCGATCGCGGTAATTCACAACGCGCCGTTTGACCTTGAGATGTTGCGCCGCGAGGGGGTGAATTGGCAAGGCGGCGTGATCGACACTTTGCGGGTCGCGCGGCGCGTTTTGGATACGCCTAGCCACTCGCTTCAATATCTACGTTACGCGCTGGGGCTCTACCGCGAGGAAGAGGCGCTTGCAAGCGAACTCGGCGCGAAAGTCGTAGCGCATAACGCGGCGGGAGACGCGCAGACGCTTTACCTGCTAACCCAACATTTATTGAAGAAGATCGGCGGCGGCAAGGGCGAGGCGGTAATGGAGCTTTTGCGTTTTACAAACGAGCCGCTTGAGTTAAAAACTCTGCGATTTGGCAAATATCGCGGCAAGAGTTTTCGCGAAGTCAAAGAGAGCGACATCGGCTATTTGCGCTGGCTCGCGGAATCCGAAGCTATGAAAGAGAATCCGGACGCCGACCTCGTCTATACGATCCGTCTGGTTTTAGAAAGTTAATTTCCGCTCGCGTTACGATCCAAAGCGGCTGGGTTTGTAGGAGTTGAGCCGATCGCTAAGTTGCGATCTGGAATTTGCTCCGTTAACGCGCTTGGGGCGGCGGGAGTTGGGATCGCGCTAGAGTTTTGCGGACTTTGCGCCGCCGAAGCGGAATTTGCGGGCGTTTGCGGATTTTGCGCGGCGGGACTCGGCGCGGACTGATTTTGCGTTGCCTGAGCAGTCTGAGTTTGCGAAGATTGCGTCGGAGCTTCGCGCTTCGCGGGTTGTTCCGTCGGTTTTACATAAGGAGGTCCCTTATGCAAGATCGCCGTGATATTCGCCGCCGTAGCGGGATCCACGCGCGATAAGACTTGCGCCGCGATCTTAGGCTCCAATTGGCTCAAAATCTCCGCCGCCAAATACGGATCAAGGGCGTTCATAATCTCGCCCGCGTTGCCCGCTTTCATTCCCGTGTAAAGCGTGGTGAGTTTGCCGCCTTTGAGCTCGCTAATCTGCGCGAGGACGCGCTCGTTTTGCCGCAAAATCTCCGCCGCTTTTTCGCGCTCTTTCTCCGCCTCTTTGAGTTTCGCCTCAGCCGCCGCCTCGCGTTTTTTCAACGTCTCGTCCTTCTCCACGATCACATGCGCGGTCGCTTCCTGCAAAGCGTCGAGTTCGCTTTTAGCGCGATCTAAGCGATCCACCTCAAACAAAATTTCGGCTTTTCGCGCGTCAAAGATCGCGTGGCACTCGGCGTCGCTCGCGGCGAAAACGTTCGCGGCGATCGCGGCGAAAGCGGCGAAAACAGCGGGGGTTTTGGCGACTGTTTTTAACATTTTGGTATTTTAGCAATTTGGCGATCGCGGAAATTTTGTATGATAACTTTTCAAGGAGCGGCGATGAAAATTCTTGTGATCAGAAACGACAAATTAGGCGATCTAATTAACGCTTTGCCCTCTTTTGAGATCATCAAACGCGCGATCCCAGAGGCGCGAATCACCGCGCTTTTGCCTGAATACACCGCGCCGATCGCCGAAATTTGCCCGTTTATTGACGACGTGATCGTAGATCGCGCTGACGACGCGGCGGTCATAGCGGAGATCAAATCGCGCGAATTTGACGCGGCGATCGCCTATTTTTCCACAATGCGCACCGCGTTAATTTTGCGCAAAGCGAAAGTGAAGCGCACGCTCGCGCCCGCTACGAAGATCGCGCAATTTCTCTACAAAGATCGCCTAAAACAACGCAGGTCGCGATCGGTTAAAAGCGAAAGCGAATATAACATTGATTTGACGAATTATTTTTTGAAAGGCGATTTCAAAGCTAAAATCCCGCTTCTTGAAATTGACGAAAAAACTTTGCGAAACCAGCGCGAAAAGTTAGCGCGTAATTTGCGGTTAAACGCCGCTAAAAAGCGGCTGTTTTTTCACGCGGCGAGCGGCGGGAGCGTGAATAGATTGTCCTCAAATCAGGCGGCGGATTTGATCAATAAAATTAACGCGGAATTTGACTTTGAGATCGTCCTCACCGCCGCCCCATCAGAAAAACCTATCGCGAGCGAAATTCGCGAATTATGCGATCAAAAAGAAAAGATATTTATTTACGCGGAAAACGACGGCTTGGTTGATTTTGCCCGATCGGTCGCGCTTTGCGATCTGATGATCTGCGTTTCGTCGGGACCTTTGCATTTGGCGGCGGCGTTTAACAAACCTACGATCGGCTTTTTTCCAGCGTCGCGCGTGGAATCAAATGTGCGCTGGCAACCGATTAACGATCCCAAAAAACACCTCGCGATCAGCGCGAAAGATATGGAAAAAAAGTCAATGGATTCAATTGACATCGGCGCGGAATTTGAGCGTATAAGAGAGTTTATCGCGAAAAGCGCGGGTTAATTGCCGCAATTTTGTCTCATTTGGCTATGATCGCGACCTAAAACAAAAGAGGAAAAAATGCGAGTTTATCTTGATAACAACGCTACCACAATGGTCGATCCGCTTGTCGCGGAGGCGATGCGCCCGTTTTGGAGCGAACTTTACGGCAACCCAAACAGCCTGCACCAATTTGGAATGGAGTTGCGCCCGCGCCTGCGCAACGCCCTCGATCAGCTCTACGCTGGGATAGGCGCGGCGGACGAGGACGACGTGGTCGTCAATGGTTGCGCCAGCGAGAGCAACAACACGGTTTTGCTGGGCGTTTACTTTGAAATTATTAAGCGCGGCAACAAAAATCATATTGTTACCAGCAGCGTTGAACATCCGTCAATACGCGCTTCGTGCGCCTTTTTGGAATCGCTCGGCGTGAAAGTTACATACCTGCCAGTAAATAGCGAGGGCGCGGTAGAGCTTGAATCCGTGCGCGAGGCGGTGCGGGACGAAACCGCCCTGGTGAGCGTAATGTGGGCGAACAACGAAACTGGAGTGATCTTTCCTGTTAAAGAGATCGCCGCGATCGCGCGCGAAAAGGGTGCGTTGTTTCACACGGACGCGGTGCAGGCGATCGGCAAAATTCCCGTAAACGCGCGCGACGCGGGGGCGGATTACTTAACTTTCAGCGGGCATAAATTTCACGCGCCAAAAGGCGTTGGCGGCTTGTATATGCGGCGCGGCGCGCCGAAGCTGCGCCTTTTGCACGGCGGCGAACATATGGGCGGGCTTCGCGCCGGCACGGTAAATGTGCCGCTGATGATCGGAATGGGGCTCGCGATGGAACTCGCGGTGAAAAATCTGGATTACGAACTTAAAGAAGTCCGCCGCTTGAAAGACAAATTAGAGGACGCTCTGATCGCGATTGAAAATGTATTTGTAGTCGGCGATAGATCGCGGCGCGTGCCGAATACGATTTTGGCGAGCGTGCGCGGCGTGGAGGGCGAATCTATGCTCTGGGATTTGAACAAAAACTCCATTGCGGCGAGCACGGGCAGCGCGTGCGCCAGCGAGGATTTGGCGTCTAATCCGATTCTAACGGCGATCGGCGCGGATAAAGAATTGGCGCATACGGCGATTCGCCTCAGCCTCTCGCGCTTTACGACCGAAGCCGAAATCAACTACGCGATCAATGTGATCCCGCGCGCGATCGAAAGGTTGCGTGAAATTACGATAAATTATAAATAAAGGCAAATTTTATGGCAAAAGAAAACCTGATCGGCGGCGCTTTGTGGGAGGAGTACTCGCACAAAGTTTCCGAAAGAATGGACAACCCGAAAAATCGCGGCGAAATCACCGAAGACGAGGCGAAATCGCTCGGTTGCGAATTAGTCGTAGCGGACTTTGGCGCGGAGAGCTGCGGAGACGCGGTGCGCCTCTTTTGGGCGGTCGATCCCGCTACGAACGTAATCAAACTCGCGCGGTTTAAGAGTTTCGGCTGCGGCACCGCGATCGCCTCAAGCGATATAATGGCGGAGCTTTGCGTCGGCAAAAAAGTTGACGAAGCCGTAAAAATCACGAATATTGATGTGGAGTTCGCGCTGCGCGACACCCCCGATCAGCCCGCTGTGCCGCCGCAAAAGATGCACTGCTCGGTAATGGCTTACGATGTGATTAAACGCGCCGCCGCGATCTACAACGGCGTGGATATGAGCGCGTATGAGGACGAAGACATTGTTTGCGAGTGCGCGCGCGTAACGCTCTCCGCGATCAAAGAGGTAATTCGCCTCAACCGCTTAAAAAGCGTTGAGGAGATCACGGCTTACACGAAAGCCGGCGCGTTTTGCAAATCTTGCGTCCGCCCGGGCGGACACGAGCGGCGACACTTCTACCTAGCGGATATTCTGCGCGACACGCTCGCCGAAATGGAGCGTGAGCGGATTTTAGACTCGGCGGCGGCGCAGGACTTCGCGGCGATGAGCCTCGTGAATAAAATTAAGCGCGTGGAAGCGATTTTAGACGCCGACATTCGCCCAATGCTCGTGGTAGACGGCGGCAATATGGAGCTTTTAGAAATTAAAGATTCGGGCGAAAATATAGATATTTATATTCGCTATTTGGGCGCGTGTTCGGGGTGCGCGGCGGGATCGACGGGCACTTTATACGCGATCGAATCCGTGTTGCGCGAAAAGCTGAGCTCAAATATACGCGTTTTGCCGGTGTAACCGTCTTGTTTTGCGACCCTCTTGTTGAATTGGGTTCTAATTATCGCCGCGCTTTCATAGACAATTACAAACGGATTGCGCCGCGCCGCGATCTGGAATACGCCGCAATAGTTCCCTGGTCGTTGCGGCAAAAGCGCGAAATGACAGAACTATGTGTTTACCGCTTTCGCGCCCTACTTTTTTGAACAAACAAAGAAGCAAAGCGGGGCGATTTGCCGTCGTGGCGAAGAAACGCGCGGATCGCGGATTAAGAAATATGCGATCATTCTAATAATTACGCTACTGGCGCGGCGCGCTACTCCGATTTAGCGGGTTTTGGCTTGATCGGCTTGTAGATACAGCTTACGCCGCCATTGGTAAGCGCGATCACGTAGCGGTGGTCGCAATTTATAGCCGCGAACTGAGCGGACAATTGCCCGTTCTCGTTGCCGCCCCGATAACCGGGCAAAAATGCAACTTTTTGCCCCTCTTTGCAGGCTTCCGCGACCGCATCGCGGTTCCACGTATCCACCACGCAGAGGCTTGTTTGATCAGGATCGCCGACAAGCGCGATTGCCGCGCAGGAAATTAGCGCGAATTTCTTCATTTGAGCCCTTTTTTTAGTTTGTAATCGCGGCAGAGATTATATATTTATATTAGAAAAACGCCGCAGAGTCGCGGCTGAAAATTAAGAGAACGGGCAGGGTGGGATTCGAACCCACGGAGGTTTTACCCTCGTCGGTTTTCAAGACCGGTGCTTTCAACCACTCAGCCACCTACCCAAACCGATAAAAAAGTTTTTAGAAACAAACTCTTAAAACCCGACGCGACCCTGATCGCGCGTTATCGCGGAGCGACAAGTAGCGGACGAAATTTGCGCGCGGCAACTTGCGGCATTACTGCGGAGGCTAGCGCAAAGGCAAATTTCAAGGCTTCCAAAGGCGCGGGCTTTGCTCGCGCGAAAAGTTAAAAGGCGGCGCCCGGATTCGAACCGGGGATCAGAGCTTTGCAGGCTCATGCCTTACCACTTGGCTACGCCGCCAAAATGCCCGAGGTCGGACTCGAACCGACACGGAGTATTCCTCCCCAGGATTTTAAGTCCTGTATGTCTACCATTTCATCACTCGGGCGTGGAATTTCTAGCGCGTCCGCGCCGATTGAAGTGGAGCGGGAAACGAGATTCGAACTCGCGACCCCAACCTTGGCAAGGTTGTGCTCTACCCCTGAGCTATTCCCGCGCCTTTCGCGTAACGCGAAAAACGGGCGGGATTATAGCAAAATTATCTTAAAGCGAGCGCGAGCGCGACAAAAAACGCTTTCTCTTCGCGCGAATCTCGCCGAAAATCGTAAAAAATCATTTGGGTTCGCGCAAAATTCGCGCAAGATCGGCGCAAATAAGGGTCGCTATGCGGTTTTAACTTCGGCGAAAAAATGTCTAAATTCTCGTCTTTGATCTCGGCGTCAATCCCGCCCGCGCTAAGAAGCGAATGAAAAATAATATCGCGGCTGATATTTTTGTCAAGATTTTGGCGCATTTTGGCAATGAGCTCTTTGCGCTCAAATTTCGGTGAAAACCACACGAAAATCGGCACAAATCTCAGATCGGGATCGTCCATTTGATTCGGCGCGTGCATTTTAAAGCCGCTTAACCTTGTTCCGTGATCGCTAGTATAGATCAAAACGGCGTTTTTATCGCGGAATTTTTTCATCACTTCGCTTAAATAATAATCGGTCGCTGCGATCGTATTATCATAAGAGTTTTTATAGTGTTCGCCTCCGCAATCAAATTGAATATCTTTGCAAGTGGGCGAAAACGTAGGTTCGTCATAGCGATCCTCAAATGTCGTGTGCGATCCGTAAGTATGTAAAACAATTAGCGAATTTTTCGGTTCGTTTCGCGCTAATAAATTATCCAAAAGCGACAACATATCTCTATCTTGCAATCTCGCGTTCGCTTTATATAAATTCTCGTGAATTTCGTAGTAATCGGCATTCTCTTTAAAGATCGCCGCGATCGGGCTTTCGCCCGTCATTCCAACGCCTTGATTTGTGAGCCGCGCGACAAAAAATCCTGCTTTTTTGAATATGCTCAAAAAGACGACGGATTCTTTCGTATCGGAATTTGCGATCGTAGCGGCTGTTAAAATCCCTGGCGCGGATTCGCGCGTGCTTGTCGCGAAACTAAAAGCGGGCGGAAAGCAATAAATATCGCCCCCCCCCCCCCCCGCCCTCATTTTTTAACGCGGATAAATTAGGCGTTGTGTCGCGATCATAGCCCAACGCTTTTAGATGATCGGCGCGCACCGATTCGCCCAAGGCGAAAATCACATAAACGGGCTCGTTTTGAGGCGCGATCATAACGTTGCCCTCATAAGGTTTTCTGGTTTTGCGGTATTTTTTAATTTTGATCACTTCGCGCGTGGTTTGATAAAAGTGCGAAACGTATTGATATGGCATAGGTCTTTTGCCTTTGAAAACGCCGTCGTTTAATCTTTTTACGGCAGTAAAATTCATAGATAAATTCATCGCGATCGTTACAATTATTACGATTGTAAGCGCAATTAAATTATATTTGTTTTTGAAAGAGAAATCAGGCTTAAATTCGCATAGCAAAAAGGCGGCGATCGCGGCAATAATTATTCCCGCGATCAAATACGCGCTAATTACATCTTTAACTTCGTGAATGTTTGTCTCGTAAAACAAGAAAAATGTCTCTCGATTGTGCAAAATTCCGGTCGCGATCGTATAGTAGATCATTACCGCGGAAGTAATCAGCAAAAAGCAGATAAAAAAGGCGAAAACTTTTCTGCGCAAACCAATTAAAAATATAAGCGGAAAAACCGCGCAAAAAGATACGGTGATCGCCACTAACATAAAAACGTCGTCAAGTTTGGCAAAAATTATGTTGTAATACGGTAAATTAAAAACTAAAGTGTATAAAAAAGAGACGCCGAAAACAAAGGCGGTATATTTCAATGTTTCGCGCGGCGAACCCTGAAGATCAAAGTGAAAAAATCCGCCAAACCGCATTAAAAGCTCTGATCGCCGAGGTTTAGCGAATTATTACGAAAATTTGTTTACGTTTACGCCCTTTTACGCCCTTTTTCGTCATTAGACTTTTCAAGAAACCTATATTCCACTCTTTCCGTAAGCTAAATCTCGCGTTTATGAGACTATGGGTCGTATCTCCCGCAACGGCTAGATCGCGGGTTTAGGCAAAACGACCGCGAATAAAGGTTACGATCCAGACAAGACGCGATACCAGCGGCGACCGTCAAGTTTGACTTCCATCTCCACTTGGCAGAGGTTATCCTCCCAAATCGTCTCTACGATCTCCGCGCCGCGCACGATACTATAAACCGCCGTGCGTACTTCGGTGCGTTGCAACATTGAATCTTTGACCATATCGCGCGAATTTATGCGCACCCCGTGCAATTTTTCGCCGAGTTGTCGGTAAGCGTCTACGATCGCGGCGCGCTTTGCCATAGCCATCACTTGCGCCCTGTTCGCGCGGCTTTCGTCGCCCACGCCGAGCCCGATAGCGCGGATCGTAATGATATTCGTAGGCTTCAAAATCGGGGCGTTGGGTATTATGTACTCGTCTTCGCCCTTCGCCGCCGCGCCCTCCTCCGCAGCGGCTATCACTGCCGCCGCCAACGCAAAAACAACCATAATCGCGCGCAAAACCGATCTCATTGCGATTCCTTAATGATGATTTACGGCATTATCGGCATTTTCACGCCTTTTTTAAGTTGTTGTAAGATTGCGCAATGGAAAATATCTCGTTAATCGCTTCGCTGTCGCTGCTCATTGTGCTCTCGCCGTTTTTCTCGCGCGTTTTGGGCTTTCCCGTCTCGGTTGCGGAGATTATTTTGGGCTCGATCGCGGCGTTTTTGGGCTTTGTCGCCAAAGACAACGCGCTTTTCTACACGATCTCGCAAGTAGGCTTTTTGTATTTAATGTTCCTCGCGGGAATGGAGGTGGATCTAAAAGAGTTCGCCTCGCTCAAAGCGCCGCTAATCCGCAGGATCGCGCTATTTTTCGCGCTGATTTATTCGGTTTCGCTATTTTTGACGATTACGTTGAAACTTTCGCCGATTTACATCGCCGCGTTGCCTACGATCTCGGTCGGAATGATAATGGCGTTAGCGCGCGCGAGCGGCGGCGCGAAAGCGAAAGAGTGGCTTTCTTTCGCCCTCACGCTCGGCATTATCGGCGAACTTCTCAGCATTTGCGCGCTTACGATTTTGAGCGGTTTGGTGCTATTCGGCGGCTTCACTGTGAAATTCTTTCACACAATGGCGATTTTGGGCGCGGTTTTGCTGGCAATCTGGCTGATTTTCAGCCTCGTAACTACATTTTTTTGGTGGTTTCCGCGCCTTAAAAAGCTCATTATGCCCGATCACGCCGCCCTTGACGAAGATGTGCGGATTTCAATAGCGCTCTTTTTCGCGCTGATCTCCGCCGCGTTAATTTTGGATTTGGAGCTGGTGCTGGGCGCGTTCGTAGCGGGAATGTTCATCTCAAACTACTTCAAACACAAAGAAGAGTTGCCGCATAAACTAAGCTCGCTCGGCTTCGGATTTTTAGTGCCGATATTTTTTGTTTACGTCGGCTCCACGTTAGATTTGAGGCTTTTAATCCAGCCTACGATCTTAGTAGGCGCGATCTTGATTGTGCTCGGAATGGTTTTGGTGAGGATTCTCGCCGCCTTTATAGCTTTTCACGGCGTATTCGGCGCGGAAGATCGCTTAAAACTCGCGCTTGTCGAATCTATGCCGCTCACATTTTTAGTCGCGATCGCCACAATTGGATACAAAGGCGAATTGATAGGGCGCGATCAATACTCGGCGTTTATTTTGGCGAGTATGTTGGAAGCTGTTTTAATAATGGTAATGATTAAAATTTTGGACGAGGAAGAAACGGATCAAAATCTATTAAAGAAAGTTTAACTACAATTAGCCCAAATTTTTAAACTGGAGGCGAATATGGAGTTCAACGCCAATAGGCGCGGCTTCATCAAAGGCGCGGGAACCGCGTTAGGCGTAGCCGCTGCCGCTGGGGCGGCCGCGGCTCTCTACGGAATGAAGCGCACTTGGGATCCGTTGCCCAGCGCGGTTACGGCGGGCATTACGGAGGTAAATTTAGATGGAATGCAACCGGGCGAAGTTCGCACGGTAGAATTCAGACGCAAGCCAGTCTTTATCCTCAAAAAAACAGACGCGATGACGCCAAACGCCAAACGCGACATTATGATTGGTTCTGATCGCTATATGATCGCGGTCGGTATTTGCACGCATTTAGGGTGTATCCCGCAGTGGTATTCGGCTGAGGCGAAATTTAAGTGCGCTTGCCACGGCGGCGAGTTTGACGCTTCCGGCGCGAATGTCTTCGGTCCGCCGCCGCGCGCGCTTGAAATTCCGCCCTTTAAAATAAACGGCACAATGCTCACCCTCGGCGAAGAGAGCGATGAGTATAAAAAACTCGCGAAAACGGCGTAGGAGGCGATAGATGGCTCATTTTGAAAAGGCAAATTCCATCGGCGAATGGCTAGATCAGCGTCTCTGGGGCAAAGCGGCGCTTAAAGTCCTTTTGACCGAGTATTGGGTTCCTAAAAAAATTAACTTTTTATGGAGCTTTGGTATGGTGCTGGCATCGCTCTTTACGGTGCTGGTGGTTACGGGCATCGTTTTGCTGATGTATTACAAGCCCGACACGAATCTGGCGTTTGACAGCGTAAATTACACGATAATGCAAGAGGTCGCTTGCGGCTGGATTTTCCGCCATATGCACGCGGTCGCGGCGAGTATGATATTCCTCTTTATATATATTCATATGTTTACTGGAATTTATTACGGATCGTATAAAGCGGGGCGCGAGATAATCTGGCTTAGCGGCGTTTTGCTCTTTGTGAGCTTCAGCGCGGCGGGTTTCAGCGGCTATATGCTCCCCTGGGGACAGATGAGCTTCTGGGCGGCGCAGGTGATCACAAACCTCTTCGGCGAAATTCCATTGATCGGTCCCGATCTTGTGATCTGGATTCGCGGCGATTACGCTGTGAGCGACGCGACTTTGACGCGCTTCTTTATGTTGCACGTACTCCTTCTGCCGCTTGTAATTATCGGTATTTTGTGCCTGCACATGTACGCGTTGCGCGCGCCGCACGTAAATAACGAGGAGAGCGAAGAGATCGACTTTGAGATTGAAGCCCACAAATACTTGCACGGCAGAAAAGGCTCGTCAAAAGTAATGCCGTTTTGGCCTAAATTTATGGCGGAGGACATTTTTATCGTTTGCCTTGTATTCGCGCTCTTTTCTTATCTGTGCTTCTACAGCTTTAACTTCGCGATGGATCCGATTAACTTCTTGCCCGCGGATCATATGAAGACTCCGCCGCACATTTACCCTGAGTGGTATTTCCTCTGGTCCTATGAGGTTTTGCGCGGATTTTTCTTCTCCTCTGGTATGGGTTTGGCGGCGTTTGGGATCGCGCAGATCGTATTCTTCTTACTGCCTTGGCTCGATCGCGACCCCGCAGCGCGCCCGATGCACGATCGCCCGCTGATGAAATACTGGTTCTGGACGCTTATGGTTACGCTAGTAGGACTCACGATCTACGGCAAACTGCCGCCGGATGGCATTAACGCCTATGTCGGCTTTGTCTTTTCGGTTTTGTTTTTATTCCTGACGCTGGTCGCTTTACCGCTTCTTAGCATTAAGGAAAGAGAGGCGCGCAAATGAAAAACTTGAAAATCCTGCTGGTTTTAGTGGTATTTACGGGTTTTACCTATTGGGGTATTGAGCCTTTGGCGCACAGCGTATTTAACCCGTACGTAAGTCCTGTGGATTATGATTTCACTGAGATTTTCACCCCCGACGGCGCGAAACCCGACAAAAACGCGGCGAAAGCCGAACGCGCGCGCATTATGGGTTTGATTGCTGGCGGCGACGCCGCGGACGGCGAGGCGCAGTTTAATGTATGTATGGGCTGCCACACTTTGCAAGCCGCAACACCGCCGCATACTTTAGACCCAAAAATGCTTGTGGAGTCTTACGGCTTGGTGCCGCCCGATCTCTCATACGCGACTTTGATCTACGACGAACCGTTCTTGTTCAAATACATTATGAATCCAAACCACGCGGCGTATAAGGCGGCTCATACCGAGCTGCAAAAAGAGCTCTCCGAGAAAGAAAAAAAGAGCCGCCCGAAAGAAGCCGCGAAGATCGACGAGACGACCGCGAAGTCTATCATTGACTTTGACGAAAAGATCGATATGCAATTAAGCCTGATGATAGGTTTCATCGCGGACGAGGAGAGCGCGGCGAATTTAATGGCGTATTTGCGCGAAGTCGCGGCAACCAAAGGCGGCAAACCAACATACAAAGAGCTTGTTTTGAACGCGTGCGCGCGTTGCCACTCCGTCAAATACGACAAAATTGATGTAAAAGCCGACGTTGCGAAGCTCAAAACTTATTTGGGCTCGGTACCGCCCGATTTGTCGGTGATGATCAAGTCCAAAGGCAAAGATTACCTCTCGACTTTCGTCAACGAGCCGCAAAAACACCTTTTAGGCACAACAATGCCGCGCGTGGGTTTGACGGAAGAATCCCAAGAAAAGGTAATCGCTTACCTTGAGAGAGTCGGCGATCCCAAGAAAGACGATCGCGCCCTTTTGGGCGTATTCTTTGTGGGGTATTTCCTGCTGATGGCTGCGATCGCCTACGCTTGGAAACACAATGAGTTTGAGGAAATGGAAGACGACGACTCCTAATTTTTCCCGCGCTTGCGCCCCCTTAAATCAAGGGGGCGTTTTCTACTAACTTCGCTATGATCTTTTAATGGTAGTTTTAGGCAGCACAGGTTCAATCGGCAGAGCGGTTTTAGATGTGGCGCGGCGTTACGCTTTGCCTGTTGAGGTGTTAGTCGCGGGCAAAAATGTTGAGCTTTTGAGAGCGCAGGCGGCGGAGTTTAAGCCGACAAAAGTCCTCGCCGCTACAGACGGCGAAAGCGCGATTTTAGACGTGATCGCCGACGCGAAAAGCGATCTTGTAATCAACGCGATCGTAGGATCGCCGGGACTCAAACCCACATTAAAAGCCCTTGAATGCAGCAAAAAACTCGCCATTGCCAATAAAGAATCCCTCGTAATCGCGGGCAAATTCATCGCCGAAATGCCCGCCGCGCGCCAAATCCGCCCGATCGACAGCGAACACTTCGGCTTGTGGTATTTACTGCGCGGACGCGATCTAGCGAGCGTTAAACGTCTCGTTATCACCGCCAGCGGCGGCGCGCTCCGCGACTACGCGATTAGCGAGATCGCGAACGCTCCGCTAAAAGCCGTTTTGCGCCACCCGAATTGGCAAATGGGCGCGAAGATCACTACGGACAGCGCGACTATGGTAAATAAACTCTTTGAGATTTTAGAAGCGCGGCACCTCTTTGGCGCGTCTCAGATTGACGCGTTTTTGGAGCGCAACTCCGCGATTCACGCCCTCGTCGAGTTTCGGGACGGCTCAATCGCCGCGCAGTTCGCGCCAAATGATATGCGCCTTACGATCGCGTTCGCGATTTTGGGCGATGTCGCCGAGCCGTTTGCGGGGCGCGTTGATCTCACGGCGCTTGGCGCGGGGCGTTTTGAGGAAATTGACGAGGCGCGTTATCCCGTGTGGCGGCTGAAAAATTTGTTGCTTGAAAAACCCGAACTCGGCGCGATTTTGAACGCGGCGAACGAGGCGGCTGTCGAGGCGTTTTTGGCGCGTAAAGCGCCTTTCGGCGCGATCGCGCTGACGATCTTGGCGGCGTTTGAGCGGTTTTCCGCGCCGCCCGCCACAATTGAGGAGGCTCTCGCGCTGCATGATGAAGTCTTGCGGTGGGCGCAAAAATCTCTCCGATACTAAAAATTTGGGGGCGCAAGGAGCGCGAGACGACAAGCGAAACGCCCTATTATCCTAGAAAAGCGAACGTTCGTTTTGCCGATCGCCTGTGATCGCGCGCAAAAATCCCGATCTCCGCCAAACATTTAAGCGGCGAAAAACGCTCAAAAGCGTTGCCCTCGCCGAAAATGAATATGGAAGACGGCTTCCGTTAGGAAATTCGAGGCGAATTTCTCTGGATAAAACAAAACGGCGAAAGCTCTTGTAAAGCCCCTTGCGCTAAAATCGCGCGTATGAGCAGAGTGATTGCGGTTATCCCCGCGCGCGGCGGCAGCAAACGAGTCCCGCGCAAAAATATCAGAGATTTTTGCGGCAAACCGATGATCGCCTATCCGATCGCCGCCGCTTTGGAGAGCGGGATTTTTGAGCGCGTGATCGTCTCAACAGACGATCCTGAAATCGGCGAGGTCGCGGCGGCGCGCGGCGCGGAATTTTTGCTCCGTCCCGCTAAATTAGCGGACGACTTCATAGGAGTCGTGCCCGTAGCGGCGCACGCGATACAAAGCCTTTTGTCAAGCGGTTTCGCGGCGGATTTCGTCTGCCTGATTTACGCGACTGCGCCCTTTGTAGCCGTCGCCGATTTACGCAACGCCTATGAAATTTTGCGCGCGAACGACGCCGACTACGCGCTCTCAATCGCTGAATTTACCGCGCCGATTTACCGCGCCCTGAAAATGGACGATTCTAGTCGCGTCTCGTCAATTTGGGCGGATAAAGAACAGGCGCGATCGCAGGATTTGCCGCGCGCCTTTCACGACGCGGCGCACTTCGTTTTCGGTCGCGCAGAGGCGTTTTTGGCGGGCAAATCGGTCTTTAACTCAAAGACGATCGGCTTTTTGATAGAAAAATCGCGCGCGCAGGACATTGACACGATCGAGGATTTTGAGCGCGCGGAGCTGATGTATAAAGCGTTTTCAGGGCTATGAAAAAACCTTTACATATTGGGTTTCGCGCCGATAGTTCTTTACAGATTGGTTTTGGGCATATTTCGCGTTGTTTGAATATCGCGGAGGAGTTTAAAAAAAACGGCGATAATGTAGTTTTTATTTGCAGAGATTTTGAAAATAACGCATTTTGTATGATTAAAGATCGCGGATTTAATATAATTTCTTTGGATCGCCCTAAAAAAGAATATGTTTATTATTCTAACGATCTAAAATATATTAGCTGGCTTGGAGTAGATATAGAAAGCGAGAAAAACGATCTTAAAACCGCAATCCGCGATAAAACTTTTGATATTTTATTTTTTGACTCATACGCGATGGATTTTAGATTAGAGAGTTTTGCGAGAAATTTCGCTAAACAAATTGTGGTTATAGACGATCTCTATGATCGCCGCCATAACGCTGATATTTTAATAGACGCCACGCTTGGGCGAAACATTGACGATTATAAAAATTTGGTTGATGAAAGTTGCGAATTATTGCTTGGCGCGAATTATCAGCCTTTGCGATCCGTTTTCGCGACATTCCGCCCAGTTGCCTTGCCGCGCCGTTTTCCTCCGCGATCTATTTTGATCTCTATGGGTGGAATTGACACGGGGGATTTTACTGGAGAGGCGTTAAAAGCTCTTGCGAAAAGCAAACTCAAAGATGAAAAAATATATGTAGTTTTGAGCGCCGCCGCGCCTAATATAGCAGATCGCAAAAAAGCCGCGCGAGAGCTAGATTTGAATATAGAGTGGCGAATAAACGAAATAGATATGCCGAAGTTAATTTTAGAGAGCGATCTTGCGATCGGAGCAATGGGGGTTAGCTCTTATGAAAGGGCAAGTTTGGGTTTGGCTACAATTTCGTGGGCAGTCGCCGAAAATCAATGCGGTAATTTTAACGCTTTTGTGGCTAAAAACGCGATAATACCTATAAGCGATCAAGGGCTTGAAAAAACCATAGAAATTTTAAGCGAAAGCGAGTTTAGAAGTTGCGAGATCGCGGCGTTTAATGCGTGCGACGCTTCGGGGGTGAAAAGAATTTACGAAAGGGTAAAAAATGCGTATAGAAACAAGAGAGATAAATAGCGAAAATCCTCCCTATTTAGTCGCGGAAGTTTCGGCGAACCACGCGGGCAAAATAGAAAACGCGCTTTTGACGATCGAGGCGGCTAAAAAATGCGGCGCGGACGCGGTGAAAATACAAACTTACGAGCCGCGATCTTTAACGATAGACTGCGATCTGGACGATTTTTTAATCAAAGACGGCTTGTGGAAAGGCAAAAAATTATACGAATTGTATAAAGAAGCATATACGCCTTTCGCGTGGCATAAAGAGTTGTTTGAATTTGCTAAAAAAATAGATATAACAATTTTTTCAACCCCGTTTGATACTGAAGGCGTGGAGCTACTAAAAAAGTTTGACGCTCCCGCATATAAAATCGCTTCGTTTGAAATTGTGGATTTAGAGTTAATAAAAGCTGCGGCGGAGGCGAAAAAACCTATGATAATTTCAACGGGAATGGCGAGCGAAAGCGAGATAGACGAGGCGATAAACGCCGCGCAAAAGGGCGGCGTTAAAGATATAATTTTATTGCATTGCGTTAGCGAATATCCCGCGCCGTTAGAGACGGCAAACACAAAATCGATCCCTTTTATGCAAAAGAGATTTAATTTGCCGATCGGCTTATCAGATCACACATTAGAAAATTATGCGGCGATTTCGGCAATTTCGCTTGGAGCTGTGATGATAGAAAAGCACTTTACAATTGATAAAAATTTGCCTTCGCCCGACTCAAATTTTTCTATTACGCCAAATGAATTTATAAAATTAAAAAATGATGCGATCTCCGTATGGAAAACATTAGGTAAAAATGGAATTTTCCGCGCTGAAAGCGAGCAAAAATCAAAGGCGTTCAGAAGATCGTTATACGCTGTGAAAGATATTAAAAAAAATGAAATTTTCACGCGCGAAAACGTCCGCTCGATCCGACCCGGTTTTGGGCTCGCCCCCAAACACATTGATCGCGTCTTAAATTCGCGCGCGGCGACGGACATTCCGCGCGGCGCGGCTCTGCGCGAAGATATGATCGTTTAACGCGCGATCGCGGCGCGTCAAAGCAATTTGCCGCAAAGTGATACAATTCGCGAAAAACGAAAGGGGTGAAATGCCGAGATCGCGTGGGTTTGCCGCTGTCGCCGCGCTGCTTTTCGCCCTCGCGGGTATGGATATGGACGCGGCGATCTTTGAAACTTATTACGGCGGCGCGAACAACGCCTCCCCAAACCAAACGACGCCCCCGCAACAAAACCAGCCCGCGCAAATTACGCGCCCGCCTTTTGCGCCGCGAAATCAGCAAAATGAGGCTCCGCGCGTGATCGGAATTTCTCCGGTAGAGACGCAAAATCAACAAAGCGCGCGGCAAAACCCGCAAAATGAAGCTCCGCGTGTGATTGGAATTTCCCCCGTCGAGTCGCAAAACCGTCAAAACGCGGCGGCTCAAAGCCCCGCTAGAGCTCCGTTTAACCCGCCGCAAAACCGTTTGATCGCGCGTACCGCCGCCCCGCACGGGCACTTTGACTTAGGCGGCAACTTTCTAGCGCGCGGCGGCGCGGGTTACAGCCGCCTAAACCGCCGCGTGCGCGTCAAAACCGCGAACGCAAACGACGTTCCCGTTTATTACAAACCAAACGGCGATCTAATCGGGCTCACAGACGGCGGCGATCTTACATACCGCGATCGCGAGTCGCGCCTCAGGTTTTTCGGCGGCGCGGGCTACCAATTCAAAGACGACGGCAACTTCTGGTACGCCGAATACGCGCGCGAGGGCGAGCTGCGCGCCTTTGACCTCACGTTCGCTATCACCGCGCCGTCAATGCCGATCGGGAATACGATTTTGTTTTTCAAGATCGGCGCGGAGATCGGCTACTCAGACAGCGAAAAACGTTCGCCCTCGTCGCTGGGCTTCAAAGTCGGTTTCGGCGGATACAACTATTTAGGCGACGCGCGCCATTGGCGGCTGGAATACGACGCGGATTACACGCGAAGCGAGTGGCTGGCGATCCCGCACAATTACGGTAAAGAGGTTTGGGAAGATTCGCTCTGGCGGCTTAACCTCGCGCTTGCTTATAAATTTTAGCGCGGGCTAGATCGCGTTAGGGCAAAAATTCGCGTTCGCCGCCGCGCGGCAAATCCGCCGCCGCCGCTACCGCTTTGCCGATGATCAAGATCGCGGGTTTCCCACACCGCGCCGCCATAATTTCAAGCCTAGCCAAATCGCCCACGATCGCGGTTTGCTCCGCGCCGTCAATCGCCGATACAAACGCCGCTGGAATAGTCAAATCAACGCCTATTTCATAGGCTTTCGCCGTGATTTTACCCGCGAAACTATGCGCCATTAGAACCACGATCGTGTATTTGAAATCGCCGCGCAAAAACTCAATCCAATCGCCGTTAAAAAGGCTCTCTTTAAGATGCGCCGAAACTATCAAAGCGCCCGCCGAAACGCCGCGCAACGTGATCGGCACGCCGCTTGCCGCGCTTGCCGCGAACGCCGAGCTCACGCCGTTTATCGCCTCCGCTTTGAAGCCCGCCGCCGCAAAAGTTGCCGCCTCCTCGTAAAATCTGCCAAAAAGAGCCAAATCGCCGCCTTTGAGTCTGCCCGTTACCTTGCCGCTCCTCGCGCGATTTAACGCGATCTCGTTGATCTCGTCTTGCGAAAACGAGTGCGCGCCCTTTTGTTTGCCTACATAAATTTTTTCGCAACTTTCGGGCAAAAGCCGCGTAATTTCATCGCCAATCAAAGCGTCTATCAACGCGGCTTCAAGATTTTTGATCGCGTTTAAGGCTTTGATCGTGAGATTTTCTTTTTTGCCCGCGCCGCAGCTGATCAAATAAATTGTGTCGGCGGATCGCGGTTCGGCGCGTTTTTCGCGCAACGAGGCGTAGAAATTTTCGTCTCGCGCGGGCAAAACGGCTTTAATCAGATCGCGCGTTTTCCGCGCGAAAGCGGGGCTCGCGCCGCCTGTGCTCACCGATACGCACAGATCGCCTTCGCGGTGGTTCGCGGTGAAGTAAAAGTCGCAAAAATCAGGGGTGTCCACAGAGTTTAATATGAAGCCGAACTCTTTGCGTAAATTCCAAAGTTTTTCAGAGAGCGCGAAGTCGCCCGTAGCGTTAATCACGATCTCAAAACCCGCCAAATTTTCAGGCGCGAAAGGCGCGATCGTTACATTTTTATCCGCGAAAAAATCGTCTTTAATTTCGCGCGCGATAATCGTAAGATCGCAGTCGCTTTCAAGGATTCCTCTCGCTTTCAAAGCGGCGGCTTGACCCGCGCCGATCAAAAGAATTTTTTTGGGGGTGAGCGCAATGGGCAGAATTTTCATCGCGCGATTTTAGCCTATTTCGTTTTGCGCGATTGGCAATAATTTTTATTTCCTATGCAAAGCGCGATCGCCGTGATCGCCGCAAGCGTATATGTAGCGGCGAACCGCGTTCGCCCAATTCCGCGAAAGGCGAAATCCCTTGTTGCAAGGACGGGCTTTGCTCGTCCGCGAAATTAAACAAGCCCGCCGCGAGAAGTTAAGGAAACAAGAACGCGCATTGCCGCCCGCCTGCATGATCGCCGTTGCGCCGCTGAAATTGTCGTTATTTGCGCCAGCGGCGATCGGGAAACCGCCATTGAAACTATAAATGCCGCGCTGATTTTTGTAAATCTAATAGCGCGCGTTTGTTTTTCTAATAAACGCGAAGATCGGCAACTAATTTAATAGGAATTATGGTATAATAAACGTTTAAATTTTAATGTTAGGTTTTAGTATGTTAAGCACAGCACAGCACAGCACAGCACAGCACAGCACAGCACAGCACGGCACGGCACGGCAACGCGGCGCGGTAGTAGTTCTTTACGCTTTTTTGACGATCTTCATTGCCCTTTTCACAACGTAACACTACACGCTAGCCGCTCTTTACACTCGAAGTTTTTTCTCTCTTCAACCCAATCTCGTATAAGGAGTCTTATATGAGATAAACCTCAAACCACGTCGTTTTGTTTAGGCTTTGTAGGGGCGAACTGCGTTCGCCCGCTTCCGCAACGGAGGAAAATCGCGGCTTTTTAAGCGCGAGCGAAAAAAGTAACCGCGATTTTCGTGAGATCAATGGGCGACGCCCATTGTCGCAAGCGAGAGCTTTGCTCCCGCGAGAAGTTTTTGAAAGGAAAAAAATGAAAAAGTTGTTGGTAGTAATTTTAGTCGTGTTTTTCGCTAATGCGGCTCTAGCCGCCGAATCGCGCTTAAAGTCCTCCGGTAGCGCGGGGGTCTCCGCCGAAAATTCATCGGTGGTTAATAGCTCTGAGGGGTGGCAAATAAACGCGGGAATACATATGAGCAAATTCAAAGTCTCTGCCGGCGACACCAGCGATTCGAAAAATAATACGCCCTTTTCGCTTGCGATCGCCAAAGAAATCAGTACAAGTAACAGCGGCGGCGTACTTTTCGAGCTCTCGTTAATGACTGGCGAAAAGTATGAGGATAGCGAGGAGTATTCAGACGGCTCAGCCGGCGTCAAAGCTGAGATTGAGATGAAGATGCAAATGGCGCTTTTCGCCAGTTTGTATTATCAATTTAATACAGCAGTTACGGGGCTTAAGCCATACATCGGAGCAGGGCTGGGGTTGGCGTCCCTTAAACTCAGTCTGAGCGGGAGCTGGGACGAATACGACCCCTTGTTCGGTAGCGACAGCGGTAGCGTTAGTATCTCCGAAACCGCAAACTCCTTCGCCTATCAGTTGGGGCTCGGCGCAAACTATTTTTTTAGCAAAAATATCGCCGCGGGATTAGGTTGGGGCTACCGCGACTACGGTTCGCTTGATTGGTATGGGGAAAAGGTTAAAATGAAATCAAGCGGGCTTTTTGGGAAGCTAACATATAGGTTTTGATCAAAGCGCGGCGCAAGTCCCTCTGTCAAAAGCGCGAATTAAATCCGCGATCTTAAGTCGCGGATTTTTCCGTTACCGCAAAGTTGAAGCACTTTCCTTTGCGGAACGTAAATCGTTTCTATGAGAGCTCTTAATCCGCAAAGAGGCGAGCGCGGCAAAACGAAGTTGGGCGGCATTTAAGAATTACGGAGCTTAAAGCTAAAGCCTTATGTTCCCGCCGCGATCGCCGCAAGCGTATATGTAGGGGCGAACCGCGTTCGCCCGATTCCGCAACGGGTGAAAATTGCCCGTCAATGCTGAACGCCAATTTGCGAGGTTTCCAAATAGATAACGGGCGAACAATAGATAACTGGCTGACATTGTATTGCGATCAGGCGAACGCGGTTCGCCCCTACGGTTCGCCCGATTCCGCGAAATAAATAACTACAATTTCTTCATCATCTTTTCGGATTGCTCAAAAGCGGCTTTGATCGCTTCGTTGATCGCGTGGCGGACGCCGTTCTTTTCCAGCGCGGCGATCCCAGCGGCGGTCGTGCCGCCTGGGGAGCAAACGCGCTCTTTCAAAAGCGCGGGGTGTTCGGCTTCGAGCAAATAGGGCATACCAGCAAAGAGCGCTTTCGTCAAATTGTGCGCGTCTTTATTCTGCATTCCAAGCCGCACCGCCGCGTTCGCCATCGCCTCCGCGATCACGGCGAGATAACCAGGACCGCTACCGCTGAGCGCAGTGGCGATCGCTAGGTCTTTCTCGTTTTCAAGCCAAACGCTCTTGCCCACAACATTAAAGAGCTCCAGCGCGCGCTCTTTAAACGCCCGATCGCCCGTAACCGCCGTAGCGGACGCCATATTCATCGCCGCAAGATTTGGCATAACGCGCGCGAAATGATTGGCGTCGAAACGTTCGCGCAGAGTTTGCAAAGGCACGCCCGCCATAATTGAGACGATCGCCTCCGCTTTCACGTTTATCCGCACGGAATCAAGCGATTGCGGTTTCACCGCCAGCACCACCACGCGATTCTTCGCGGCGTTCATATTATCGGCGAATTTCGCGCCTTTAAGAGCGAGCGCCTCGCGCCTCGCGGCGTTGCTCTCTATCACCAAAACATCGTGTTCGCTACCCCAGCCCGCTAAAAGCGCGCCGCCCATATTGCCCGCGCCGATTAGAAGTATCTCCATTTGCCACCTCGCAATTGATAAAACTTATTATACAATGCCGAAATTTTTGATTGGAGGCGCGTGTGAAACGGGCGTTTTCGCTTATTGAATTGATGGTTGTGATAATAATTTTGGGCATTTTGACGGCTCTTGTCGCGCCGAATGTCTTGGGGCGCGGCGAGCAGGCGAAAGCAAAACTCGCGTGCGTACAGATGCGAAACCTAGCGCAGTCGTTAGAAATGTTCAAAATGGACAACGGCGTTTATCCCACAACCGAGCAAGGTTTGGACGCGCTCGTTAAGAACCCCGATCCCGAGCGTTTCAAAAACTTCCAAAGCGGCGGCTATTTGAGCGCGAAAACCTCGCCGAAAGACCCTTGGAATAAGCCTTATATCTATCTTTTTGAGGGCGATGAATTTGAGATGATTTCTCTGGGCGGGGACGGCAAAGAGGGAGGCGCGGAGACCAATAAAGACCTGCGGCTTTCGGAGTGCGAAAAGTAGCTTTTACCCTCATTGAGCTGCTGATCGTGATCGTGATAATCGGCGCGATCTACGCATTGGCGGTCGTGAGTATACGCGCTAAAAAGCCGGAAGAATCGCCTGAGAGGTGGCGTTTGGAGCGGCTGGATTTGGCGTTGAAAGAAAGCGGCAGCGGGTGGCTACAACTCTACTGCGAGGGCGAAAATTGCGAAAATTGCCGCGTGATAGACGCGAAAGGAGTCGCGATCGTAGAGAATCTGCTGCTCTTTGAGAGCCGCCCGATCGCGCGTTATTACGATGAGACGGGCGTTTTGACGGAGAGGCAATTTTTCGGCGAAAGGTGCTTTGAAATGGAGCGATACGACAGCGGCGCGATCAGCGAGCTTTTGCTCGAATACGGCGGTAAGTTTTACCGCTACTTTCCCGCGGTGCGCCGCGCGGAAATTCACGAGACGCTGGATACGGCAATGAAGTCAATTGACGCTCGCCTTTTCGTGCCAGAATCCAGCGCGGATTTTTACAGCGATACCGACTAATGCTCTACAAATACCGCGCAATCGACAAAAACGGCGAGACCCAAAAGGGAATGATCGAAGCCGCGAGCGAGTCCGAAGCGGCGGCGAAACTGCGCGCGGCGGGACTTCTCTTTGACTCAATCAAACCCACTAAATCCGCCCGCGCCGCTTTCTTCGCGCGCAAAGAAAATATCCCGCAAACGTTGCTTTCGCGCCTCGCCCGCGATCTGGCGATCTATCTCAAAGCCGGCGTCTCGATCGTAAACGCGATCCGCCTCGCCTCGTCCCAATACGCGAACGATCGCAAAATAAACGCCTTTTTAACGGCGATCGCGACTTTGCTCGACGAGGGCAAAAGTTTTTCGCAAGCCTTAGAGTCGCAGAGCGTCTTTAATGTGCCGTCTTTTTTCCGCCAATCTATCAAAATTTCCGAGGACGGCGGTGTTTTGCCCGATGTTTTGCTGGAGCTTTCGCGCTTTATTAAGGATTTGGAAGGCATTAAAAAGCAGGCGCGCTCCGCGCTCTTTTACCCGCTCTTTATCGTGGCGGTTTCGATCGCGATGGTGGCGTTTATGATGGTTGTGGTCGTGCCGCAAATTACAGGAATGTTTGAGCAGCTAGGACAAGAGTTGCCGCCGCTGACGCGCTTTGTGATTGCCGCCAGCGACTTTTTCACCGCTTATTGGCTGGTAATTATTCTGCTGATTTTGTTCGCCGCGATCGCCCATTCGTTTTTGTTTAACACGCGCGAAGCCTATCGTTACGCCGTTCATTCGTTTATTTTACGCCTGCCGCTTTTGGGCAGGATCGCAATGACGACCGAACTCGCGCGGTTTTGTTATATGTGCTCGGTTTTAATGCGCAGCGGCGTGCCGTTTGTGCAGGGAATCCGCCTCGCGGCGCAGGTACAGAACAACTCGGTGCTATCCTCGCTATTTTTGAAGTGCGCCGATCGCGTGGTGGAGGGCGGGCGATTTTCAGTCGCGCTGGCGCAGGCGGCATTCCGCGTTGACGAGGCGTTTATACGCGCGATCGCCCTCGGCGAAGAGACGAGCGAGCTTGAATCGATTTTGTCAAATTTGTCGTCGCTCTATTTTGAGGAAAACCGCGATCGGATTTCTATTTTCTTATCGCTTTTAGAGCCTGTTTTAATGCTCGTAGTAGGCGGAGCAGTCGGCTTTATAATCGCGGCGATGCTTCTTCCTATTTTTTCAATGAGTATCGGGACGTAGTCGGCTTGGTCTTTTTGGAGCTTTTCATTGACGCTTCGTTGGTTTTCGCGGCGCGGCTTTGGGATAGACTTTTAGTCTTATCCCTCGCCGCTTGCTCGTCTAAACGCAAAAATCAGCCGCTGGGCTTAAAGATCACCACGCCTAACGGCGGTATCGTAATAGAAACGCTATGCGGTCTCCCGTGCGACTCCCAATTTTCGTCCACATAGACTTGGCCGTAGTTGCCCAGATTTGAGCCGCCGTAAACCCCCGCGTCAGAGTTAAAGACTTCGCGCCACTCGCCCGCTTTCGGCGCGCCGACCCGATAGTTAAAGCGCGGCACGGGCGTAAAGTTGCACGCCACCAAAATCTCGCCGCCGTGCTTGTCGCGCCGCAGAAACGTTAAAACGCTCTGCGCCGAATCTTTCATATCTATCCAATCAAAGCCGTTTTGCTCAAAATCCCACTCATAGAGCGCAGGCTCCGATCGGTAGAACTTATTCAGCGCGGCGATAAAATTTTTCAGATGTTCGTGCGTTGGATATTGCAATAGATGCCAATCAAGGCTCTGTTTGTAATTCCACTCGGAGTATTGCCCGAACTCCATACCCATAAACATCAGTTTTTTGCCAGGGTGCGCGAACATATAGGCGAACAAAAGCCGCAAATTCGCAAACCGCTGCCACTCGTCGCCCGGCATTTTTCCGATCAAAGAACCTTTCATATGCACGACCTCGTCGTGCGAGAGCGAAAGCATAAAGTTTTCGTGGAAAGCGTACCAGATCGAGAATGTAATCTGATCGTGGTGATAGCGGCGGTAAAAGGGATCGCGCGCGAGGTATTTCAAAGTGTCGTGCATCCAACCCATATTCCATTTGAGCCCGAAGCCCAAGCCGCCCATAAAAGTCGGTTTCGTTACGCCATACCACGCGGTAGATTCCTCCGCGATCATCACGGAGCTACCGAATTTCTCATAAACCACGGCGTTTAATGTCTGCAAAAATTGCACGGCTTTTAAGTTTTCTTTGCCGCCGTATTCGTTGGTAATCCACTCGCCCTCTTTTCTGGCGTAGTCAAGATACAACATACTCGCCACCGCGTCTACGCGGATTCCGTCAATGTGATAGAACTCCAGCCAAAAGAGAGCGGACGAAATTAAAAAGGCTTTGACCTCGTTGCGCCCGTGGTTAAAGATCGCGCTGCCCCATTCGGGGTGAAATCCCTGACGCGGATCGGCGTGTTCGTAAAGGTTCGTGCCGTCAAAACACGCAAGCCCGTGCATATCTACCGCGAAGTGCGACGGCACCCAGTCGATAATCACGCCGATTTCGGCTTGGTGAAGCTGATCAATTAAATACATAAAGTCGTGCGGCGAGCCGAACCTAGCGGTCGGCGCGAAATAGCCTATGCACTGATAGCCCCAGCTGCCGTCAAAGGGATATTCGGTGGGCGGCAAAACCTCAATGTGCGTGTAGCCCATTTCCGTAAGATACGCGGGAAGTTGTTCGGCGAGCTCGCGATAAGTCAGCGGACGGCTCTCTTCGGCGTTGTAACGCCACGATCCTAAATGCGCCTCGTAAATGCTAATCGGCGCGGCGAGCGAATTTCTATTCGCGCGCGCCTTTACCCACTTCTCATCGCCCCACTTGTAGCCCTCGATTTTCGCTACGCGCGTCGCCGACGCGGGCGGCGCTTCCCACCAAAATCCGTACGGATCGGACTTTTGCTCGCGTTTGCCGTTTTGCGCCTCAATGTCGTATTTGTAGGAGTCGCCCTCCTTGACGCCCTCTACGAAACCCTCCCACACGCCGCTGCCGTCTCCGCGCAGCTTCAAAGCGTGTTTGCCGATCTCGTAGTTGTTGAAGTCGCCGATAACGCTCACATATTTCGCGTTCGGCGCCCACACGGCGAAATAAACGCCGCTCTTGCCTTTATGCTCCGCTAAGTGCGCTCCCATTTTGTCAAAAGCGCGGTAATGCGAACCGTCTTTGAAATAGTAGGAATCTTGCTCGCCCCAAAGGGAGAAATCGTGGTGGATTGGCAACTCTTTCATAATCTTCTCCTCGTCTTTCCATATCTTACCATTTTGCTTTTACTCGCGTTTGCTACAATACGCAATTTTTCTTAGCAAATTGGAGTCGTTATGAAGAGATACCCGGTTATTTTGGCGTCATTTTTGATCGCGGGAGTGGCGTCGCTCACGCTCTACTCCACATTGGAGGCAAAGAGCGCGAGCAACGAAGCTACGCGGATCGCGGCGTTTAAGAAATTTACGAAAGTCGTAAACGCGGTGGAAAATTACTATGTTGATCCCGTGAAAATCGACGAAATAATTAGAAAAGCGCTGGACGGAATGCTCACCAACCTTGACTCGCACTCGGCGTATTTGGACGCAAAGCAAAACAAAGAGATGGAGATCAAGACCAAGGGCGAGTTTGGCGGGCTTGGAATTACCGTAGGTATGCGAGACGGCGCTTTGACCGTAATAGCGCCTATGGAGGGCACTCCTGCGGACAAAGCGGGGATTGAGAGCGGCGACATAATTCTGAAAATCGACGACAAAAGCACGATCGGAATGAGCATTGACGAAGCCGTTGAGCTAATGCGCGGCAAACCGAAAACCAGCGTGCGCCTCACGATCGTTAGAAAAGGCAAAGAAAAGCCCTTTGAAACGCCGATCGTGCGCGATATTATCAAAGTCCAATCGGTTTATGCCAAAATTTATAAAGACGATATTTTGTATTTGCGGATCGCGACTTTTGACAAAAATGTCGTAGATTCTTTGCGGCGCGAAATTAACTTGCAAAAAGGCAAAGCGCGCGGCATCGCGCTCGATCTGCGCAACAATCCGGGCGGACTTCTGAGCGAGGCTGTCGGAACTGTTGATCTCTTCGTGGATAAAGGCGTGATCGTCTCGCAAAAAGGGCGCGTAGAGGACGAAAACGAGGTATTCAACGCCACGAAAAGCGGCACGATCCTAGACATTCCGCTTGTGGTTCTCGTAAACGGCGGCAGCGCGAGCGCGAGCGAAATCGTCAGCGGCGCGTTGCAAGATCACCACCGCGCCGTGATCGTGGGCGAAAAAACATTCGGCAAAGGCAGCGTCCAGATCGTAATGCGCCTTGAGGGCGAAGAGGGAGACGCGATCAAACTCACCGTGGCGCGCTATTATCTGCCCAGCGGGCGATCAATCCAAGCTACTGGCGTAACGCCCGATGTTGAAATTAAGCGCGTCGCCGTCAAAGAGGTCAATGACGACTTTGAGATCAAAGAGTCGCAGTTAAAAGATCATTTGCAAGCGAAGCTTGGCGAACTTGAAAACAAGCCGCCTAAAGAAGAAAAAGTCGCCGCGAACACGATCACGGAGGAGCAGCTCAGCAACGACTATCAATTAAAGAGCGCGTTCGGGATTTTGCGCGGTTTGATCGCGCTAAAGAATTAGGGCTGCCGCAAAACCGTAACTCCTTGCCCGATCTGGGCAAAGAGGGCAAAAATTCTTTGCGGGAATTGACGGCGATAATAATCGCGAGAAAAATTAAAAGCGCCGCGCATAAAAAGCGGCGCCTCTATTCCGCGCAATTACGAAAAAGCGAATAAACAAAAAGGATACAAAAATGAATGAGTTGATCTATGAGGGCAAAGGCAAAAAACTCTTCGCGACCGAGAACGCGAGCGAGCTCGTCGCCGAATTTAAGGACGATTTGACGGCGTTTAACGCGCAGAAAAAGTCGCAAGAAGCGGGCAAAGGCGCGTTAAACGCCGCGATCAGCGCGAAACTTTTCGGCTTGCTCGCCGAAAACGGCGTCGAAACGCACCTTATTAAACCGCTTGACGAAACGCGCCATTTGGTCAAAAAAGTTGAGATCGTGCCGATTGAGGTTGTAGTGCGAAATGTCGCCACTGGCAGTCTCACTAAGCGGCTTGGCATCGCCGAGGGAACGAAACTGGACTTCACCCTCGTAGAGTTTTACTACAAAAATGACGATTTGGGCGATCCGATATTAAATGACGATCACGCGCTCTTAATGAAACTTTGCAACGCGAAAGAGATAGAGATTTTGAAGCAAAAAGCGCGGAAAATTAACGAGATTCTATTGCCGTTTTTCGCGAAAGTCGGGTTGAATTTAATTGACTTCAAAGTGGAGTTCGGGCGCGATCATAACGCGGGGGGCAAACTCCTGCTAGCGGACGAGATCAGCCCCGATTCGTGCCGTTTTTGGGACGCCAAAAGCGGCGAAAAACTTGACAAAGATCGCTTCCGCCAAGATTTGGGCGGCGTGAAAGTCGCTTACGAAGAGGTCTTGCGCCGAATTCAAGGGGTATTGTAGTTTTCAATATCCAACTCGCCATCGCCGCGATCCGCCGCTTCAAGCTTAGAGGGCGTATGAAATACGTCTTAGGCGGCGTTTCCTAAACCCCCTCGCCGCGCTTTTTAACTCCCGCCGATCGCGCTAATACGTTAAACAAAGCCGTAAAAACGCCGATCTAAACGAGTAAAGGGCAGGGTAATGAAAAATTTCATATTTTTTTGCGCAATTTTTATCATAGCGGCGGTTTTAGGAGCGGCGGCGAACGCGGCGGAAGAGTCGGCGGAGGCGAGAGCCGTAAAACCTATGGAGATTGACGGCGAGTCTTTGAAGCCGCCGACGGCGAACCAAATGCTATTCGGGCAACCGCAATCAAATGTACCCGCGAGTTTCGCCCCCATAATTGAGATCGCTTCAAAAAGCGTGGTCTATATTATGACCGCGACCGACACCCAAAGCAGAATTGGCACGCCATTCGCCGAAGATTCGTGGTTTCGCCCCTATTTTTTATACCCGCAACTGGGCTTGACGAGCCAAAAACTGCGCCGATCACTAGGCAGCGGCACGATCGTTTCGGATACGGGACTCATCGTAACGAGCGCGCGCTTTATTGAAAATCGCACCGCGATCAAAGTCGTGGCGCCAAATTACCCCGAACCGCTGGACGCCGAAATTTTGGGCGAGGATCACGCTACTGGACTCGCCGTTTTGCGCGTGGTCGCAAAACATTTGCAAGAGCCTAAATTCGGCGATCCGTCGAGGTTAGAGGCGGGCGATCTGGTATTCGCGATCGGCAATCCATTAGGACTCGAGCCTGTCGTCTCAATGGGCGTGATCTCAAACGTCGGCAAACAAAACGATGATGAAAAAATAGTGCAAAGCGACCTATTTATCCACGGCGGCAACATCGGCGGCGCGATTATTAACAGCGCGGGCGAAGTGCTGGGCGTGCCCGTGCGCCTGCGCGGAATGAGCGCGCGCGAGCCGCAGGGCGGATTTTTCCTGCCGATTGACCGCGTGAAGTCGGTGGCGGAGCGCATTGAGAGATACGGCAACGCGAGAGAGGCGTGGCTGGGCGTAGCGGTCGCGGATTTGACGCAAGAGATGAAGAGCTATTACTCGCGCGAGGAGGGGGTGATCGTTACGGCGGTGGAGGCGTACTCGCCCTCTGAGATCGCGGGAATCAAGCGCGGCGATCTGTTGCTGCTGGCGGATAGTTTGATCATTGCGAGCGTGGCGGATTTTGAGCGAATCGTCTCGGCGATGCCTGCAGGCAAAGAGATCGTGATTATGTATATCAGAGATCGCAGACTCGGCGAAACGGCGATGCGCGTCGGGCGAATGGAGGGCGTTGAGCGCGCCGCCTCAAAGTCGCTCTACCACTACGGAATGGCTCTAGAGACATTGACGCCGACATTAAAAGAACGCTTGAAGATCGGCGAAGTTTCCGCGGGGGTTGTGATCACGAATGTTGACGCCGATTCGCTCGCGGCGCAGAGCGGCTTTATGCCCGCAGACGTGATCGTGCAAGCGGAGGGGATTGATATCGCTAGCCTTTCGCAGTTTCAAGAGTTGTTGGGCAAGACGCGGCTGGCGAAATTTATCGTAATGCGCGATGGTTTGAGCGTAGAGCTTGGGCTGGCGCAAGCGGAAAGGACGCGGAAAAATTAGCGCGTTTCATTATCTCTTTTTGCAAGGCGCGATGAAATCCAGTTCGCTTTTGTAGAGTTTGGTTTCTATATCCAACAATGTCAATAGCGAATGAAATAGAAAATCGTGTGAAAACTCGCCCGTTTTAGCGTTTGTTTGCAGGCAATTTAGATCGATTTTTTCAGCGTTAAGAAAATCGTTGTCTAACCACAAAAGCATAGGAACTTTTATCTGCTCTTCCGGCGCGATTGTATACGGCATTCCGTGCAGATAAATACCGCTGGATTTGCTACTGCTGGCTTGACCTTTAATGCTCGCCGCGATCTGACGTTTATAGAAGCTTGCCGCTTCCCCTAAACTTTCGCCGTGATCGCTCGCGTAAATTAACGCGGATTGCAAGTTTTGCGCGTCGTCTAGCGCGTCAATAACGCTTTCAATTACAAAATCGGCGTAATAAATTGTATTATCGTAAGTGTTTATTAAACTTTCACGATCGCAATCGTGTATCTGCGCGGTATCGCAAGTGGGTTTGAAAACTCTAAATTTGTCGGGGTATCTTTTATAGTATTTCGGTCCGTGCGATCCTATCGTATGAAAGACAAAAATCGTATCGCGATCAACAGCTTTCAATTCATCGGCGAAATCGCGCAAAAATATGCCGTCAAAACAATAATCTTTATCGCAATAATCAGCCGAAAAATTCAATTCTTTTACATTGATAATTCCCCCCCCCGCCATCACGCGATCGCATACTCCTTTGCAGTCGTCGTTGTTGTTTTTCCATATTACTTTATAGCCTGTTTTATTTGCCAAATCTATTATATTTTCCGTGAATTTCGCGTCTGTTATATCAAAGTTTTTCCGCTCAAAATACGAAAACATACAAGGCACGGAGACCCCAGTAGCGGTGGCGCACGACGAGGTATTTTTGAAATAAACTAAATCGGAAAGAGCGGTTAACTTTGGATTAGTCTCGCGATCGTATCCGCCTAACTGAAAATTCGCCGCGCGCGAAGTTTCGCCGATCATTATTACCAAAACTTTATGTTCTTGGCTAACATTTCTTTCGCCGTTAAATTTCGCGTCCGCGTCTAAAATATGTAGCTCTTTATTCAACAACCTAATCCGCTGAATATATTTTGCCGTGTGATATACATAATTAATCGGGGTAATAATTTTGGGTAATTGCTCTTTATGTTCTTTTCTGAAATCAGCGTAACTGCGAAAAGATACAAGCGCGGAAAACCCGATAATTATTAACGAGGATATAAAGAAAACTCCGCGCAATATCAATTCGTATTTTAACGGGAGAAATTTCACTTTGAAAACAAGTATTAAAATAGCGGGAATTACACCAAGAAACATAACCCGGATCGCAAAAGGAAAAGTAATTAGATCAAACGCCTCTCTTTTAGATGTTTCAAATACATTTTGAATCATATCCGCGTCTATCAAAATACCGAATGTCATCATATAATATCCCGCAACGGCGGAGATAATAGTTAATAGCGCGAAGATCGCTTTGCCTATATAAGGCAAAAACAACAAATTAACGATCAGCAATGATACCGCGAAAAAGAAAAATGGAAGCGTACACACAAACACAAGAGCTTTTAGACTCCTGATCGAGAAATTATCGGCAACATAATCATAAAACGGGATATTTAACGCTGTCGCGCTCCAAAGCGCGATCAAAAGAATAAAAACATAACTGCCCGCGGACGGCGTTTTGCCAAACACATTGGCGAGCGTTTTCAGAAACCTCTCAAAGCGAATTTTCACCAAAAATTTATTCTCTTTTCTTATTCAAGTTCAACATTTCGGCTACCCCATCCTCGCTCATTAGCAATAATGGGTCAAACCACGCGCCGTTTAACGCCGCGCTCCAATGCAGGTGCGGTCCCGTTACGCGCCCCGTGCGCCCGACATGCGCGAAAGCTTCGCCCTCCTCTAATTCGTCTCCTTGCTTAACGAGGTGGCGATCTAGGTGGCAGTAGAGGGTGAAAAGCCCGTCGCCGTGGTCCAAAAGGACGAATTTGCCGCAGAAAAAGTGGCGATCTACAAGCGCGGCGCGGGCGGGCGCGGGCGCGCGGACGATCGTGCCGATTGGCGCGGCGATATCCGCGCCGCCGTGCGGTCTGCGCGGTTTGCCGTTGATCACGCGGCGCACGCCAAATTCCGCGCTGAGCCGCCCGTTCGTAGGCGGCGAAAAGCGCATTTCGGCGAGGCGGTTCGCGTTAAACTGCGCGATCGCGTTGCGCAAAATGACGCGTTCTTCGCCCACGCGTTTGACCGTTTTTTTGTCGAGCGCCTCCATTTTGCGGCTCACGCTAATACCCTGAACCACGCGATCTTTATCGCCGACTTGGACGAGAAATGTCGCGTTCGTATCCTCGCGCCAAAGGGTTATTTCGGCGCCCGGCTCGTAATCTAAGGAGATAGCGGCGATCGCGTAACGCGAGCCGTTTTTGATGAAAGTTTTGACCTCGCGCGGCGCGCCGCCGATCTTGGTAAATACGCGCGGATTTTCATTTGAGGCGCCGATTCTCACAAGCGCGACGCCGCCCGGATAGGCGGTGTCCTCCATAAAAACCCGCATATCGGACGCGCTAAAAGACGGCGCGCCCTTGCCGCTCATAATCAGCAGGAAAATCGCGAAAAACACCGAAAAAAGCGCGATTAGCCGCATATTAACCGCCGCAAACAGGCGGCAAAATAGAGACTTGATCGCCGTCTTTAAGCGGCGCGTTCGGATCGCGGACGATCTCGCCGTTGACCGACACGGCGCTCTTGCCCAGCCACTCTTTTAACGCCGCGTCCTCGCGCAAGATCGCGCCTAACTCTGATAGGTTTTTTACATCAAACTCCGCCGCGCCCTTGCCGATCGGACCTAAAAATTCAACTTTGACCATTAGGAAAATGATAGCCTAAATTAACTTCTCGCAAGGCGCTCGCTCCCGCTTTGACCAAAGATTCTAAGTCTTTGGAAACCCCGAAATCTCTTCGCCGCGATCGCGCAACCAAAGATCGCCGCTTGCCGCGCGGCGCGGATTTAATATAATTGCGCTAAAAGGAAACAGATGGATTATATTATCGCGATCTCGTTCGGATTGGTATTCGGCAGCTTTGGAAATGTCGTAATTTCGCGTATCGGCAAGGGCGAAAGCGTGGTTTTTCCCGCCTCGCACTGTCCCAAATGCGGCAAAAGTTTGAAGTGGTTTCACAACATTCCGCTGCTTTCATACATTTTTTTGGGCGGCAAATGCGCTTTCTGCCGCGAAAAAATCGGGCTGATTTACCCGATCGTAGAGTGCGCGACCGCGCTCTTATTCTGCGCCGCCCTTTACAAAACGGGCGCGAATTATCACGCGATCTTCGCCGCGCTCGCCTTATTCTGCCTATTATGCCTCTCGGTAATTGATTTTCAGACGCTCCACGCGCCCGATTCCGTGAATTTCGCCGCCCTCGCCCTCGCGTTATTCGCCACGACGGATTTGCTAGCGAACTTGCAAAACGCGCTGATCGTGGCGGGCGCTTTGTGCCTATTAAGAATGGCTCTCTCAAGCGCGATCCAAAAAGAAGCGATGGGCGAGGCGGACATTATCGTTGGCGGCGCGATGGGCGCGTTGCTGGGGCTTTTGGGCGCGCTGCTCGCCTTGTATTTCGCGGCGTTGATCGCGATCGCGCCCGCGCTCATAAATCGCAAAAAAGGCAATGCGCAAACTCCGTTTATCCCATTTCTCGCGATCGGGACGCTGATAGTCTTTCTATTTGGCGATCGGATTGCGGCGATTTTGGGCTGGAACTTTTAGCGCGGGGTTTTTAACGAAAAATGAAAGCCAAAGTTACGATCGCTTATGACGGCGCGTTATTCTACGGATCGCAACTTTTGCGCGAGAGCGGCGCGAACTCATTGCCTAGCGTCCTTTCCGTCTTTGAAGACGCGTTAAAGTCTATGGGAATTTTTGCGAAAACGGAGCAAGCGGGGCGCACCGATCGCTATGTGCACGCGACGGGGCAGGTTTTCGCTTTCAAATTGCCCGAATTTTGGCGCGATCTAGCATTGCTCAAAGCCGAACTGATAAAAAAACTCTACCCCAAAATCCACATTAGAAAAGTTGAGATCGTCCGCGACGATTTTCACCCGCGATTTCGCGCCAAATCGCGTATTTATAGGTATGTGATCTCGCGCGATCCCCCGTTTATCTTTCAGGCGAACTTCGCGGCTTTCGCGCCTGAGTTTGATCTGGATCGCGCGCGGCGGGCAATCCAGAAGTTCGTCGGCAAAAAAGATTTCTACAATTTTTCCAAACGCGGCGGCGACGAAAAGACCACGATCCGCGAAATTTATTCGGCGAAAATTTACGAATATAAAAACCTCTTCGTCATTCGCTTTGAGGGCGACGCGTTTTTGCGATCGCAGGTGCGTTTAATGTGCGCCGCGATCATCAAGATCGCGGGCGGCAAAGCCGAAACCGCCGACATTGACGCGCAATTTTCGGGCGAAAAGTGCAGGTTTAGAACGCCCGCGCCGCCGCAAGGCTTGTATCTCGCGCGCGTGAAATACTAATTTAACTTCTCGCGGGAACAAAGCTCTCGCTCGCGGCAATGGGCTTCGCTTCTCGTGTAATTGGGCGAACCGTAGGAGCGAACTGTGTTCGCCCGATCGCAATATAACGTCAGATAGTTATCTATTGTTCCCTCGTTATCTATTTGGAAACCTCGCAAATTGACGTTCGGCATTGCTGGGCAATTTGCGCCCGTTGCGCTACTCGCTTCGTGCGCGATCGCAAGCGCAACGGAAATAATAGGTTTTTTGCAACTAATGTAAAGAAATTTTTGGTATAATAAACGTTTAAATTTTAATACTAGGTTTTAGTATGTTAAGCACAGCACAGCACAGCACAGCACAGCACAGCACAACGTAACGCGGCGCGACAGTAGTTCTTTACGCTTTTTTGGCGATCTTCGTTGCCTGTTTCACAACGTAACACGACGCGCTAACCGCTCTTTAACTTTAACACCCGTAAATTTTTCTCTCTTCAACCCAATCTCGTATAAGGGGGCTTATATGAGATAAACCCAACAAAACACACACCATTTTCTCTAGGTTTCCAAGTTTTGCGAAAGCAAGCGTTCGCCATTCGGCGAGAAGTTTTTGAAAGGAAAAAAAATGAAAAAGTTGTTGGTAATAGTTTTAGCCGTGTTTTTCGCTAACGCGGCTTTAGCCGCCGAAAGCCGTTTGAGCGGCTCGAGCGCTAGCTCAAATAGCAACGCTAGCTCAAGCGCCAGCTCAAATAGTAGCTCAACCACAGGGAGCTCTGACGGCTGGCAAATCAGCGCGGGGATACATATGAGCAAATTCAAAGTCTCCGAGCCCGATCTCTTAGACGATGCATTCGACCATTCCTTTGGCGGTTCGAAAAGCAATACGCCCTTTTCGATCGCGATCGGCAAAGAGATCAGTAAAAATAACAGCGGCGACTGGCTTTTGGAGTTTTCGTTAATGACGGGCGAAAAGTATGAGGGGAGCTTAAAGGAGTCATACGCCTATACCGACTACTGGGGCGACACTTATTCCGAATCCTATTCCATAGCGCTCGAAGTTAAGATGACAATGGCGTTATTCGCCAGTATGTATTATCAATTTAATGTGCCGTCGGTTGCGGGACTTAAGCCATATTTAGGGGCAGGGTTGGGACTAGCGTCCATTAAAGCTAGCTTGAGCGATACTTATTGCGAAAGCGATCCGTACTATGGCAACGACTGCGACAGCGACACTCTCGGAGACGCTTCCGGCACTAATTTAGCCTACCAATTGGCGCTCGGCGCGGACTACTTTTTTAACAAAAATGTCGCGCTCGGATTAGGTTGGGGCTACCGCAACTACGGCTCAGTCAAAATCGACTACGGACGACGCAATGATAAAGTCGACTTATCTTCAAGCGGGCTTTTTGGAAAATTGACGTATAGGTTTTGATCAAAGCGCGGCGCAAGTCCCTCTGTCAAAACCACGATTTAGTCCGCGATCTTGGTCGCGGATTTTTCCGTTACCGCAAAGTTGAGGCGCTTTCCTTTGCGGAATGTAAATCGTTCACACGATAGTGCCTTTAAGCGGCAAAAAGGCGATCAACGGCGAAAGGCATTTAAGAATTACGGAGTTTAAAGCTAAAGCCTTATCTTCCCGTTACGCTCGCGATCACGGCAACGTATATGTAGGGGCGAACTGCGTTCGCCCGATTCCGTAGCGAGCGCAAATTGCCCAGCAGGGCTGAACGGCAATTTGCGAGGTTTCCAAATAGATAACGGGCGAACACAGTTCGCCCCTACAATATCAGGGCGATCACCCTTGTTGCAAGCGGGAGCTTTGCCTCTCGCAAGAAGTAAAACGAGCAGGACGAGCTTTGCTCGTCTGCGAAGTTAAACAAACAGAAAGTTATAAATCGCTCGCCTTTTTCGCATTCTTCTTGCTAATATCCTTTTCAATCTGCGCTTCCATCTTCGCCACAGAATCCGAGAGGGGGGTGAAAGTGTAGGTTAGAGCCGTCTTTTGTTCCGCGCCGAAGCCGAATGTGTCGCG
>JAITUT010000060.1 GCA_031286325.1 Helicobacteraceae bacterium | reverse complement strand
TGCACCGCCAAATCAAGGCGCGACCGCAGAGCCTCGCTTTAGAGTTGCGATCTATGATAATCAGCCGCGAGATTTGGACTGATATTAAGCGCGGCGGGTATAAGGCGCGAAATGATATTGAGAGGGCGGCGACGTATTATTATCGTTTGCAGTTGAGTTTTAGCTCGGCGGGCGGCAACTTCAAAATGAACAAGGGCAAATTACCGCGCGTTATTTGGCGCGATTTTATGGTTTATTCCGAACGGTTAAAGCGCGTTACAATTGAAAGAATGGACTTCGCGCGGCTGATTGCGGAATACGATGCCGCCGATACATTTTTCTACCTTGACCCGCCCTATTATGGCAACGAGGTCTATTACGAGGGCAAACACTTTGGCAAAGGCGATCACGAAAGGTTGCGCGACGCTCTCGCGAAAGTCAAAGGCAAGTGGCTTTTAAGTTATAACGACCACCACGAAATTCGCGATCTTTACAAGGCGTTTAACGTCTCTTTAATAGGCGCGATCTATACTTTCGGAAAAAAACAATGCGAAAACGCAAGCGAGCTTTTGATTAGCAACTACTAGGGGGTTTGGTGGACATTGGTGGACATTTTGATTGGTGGACATTGGTGGACATTGCTGGACATTTTGTCCAGCAAAACAAAGTCGTAAATTACAGAACCTTAACACCTTCAAAGCCGTTTAATATGCGGCTTGGTTGGGTTTTTGCACCGCGCTAAATTTCAAAAAAGTAAAGCAAAAATAACGGCTTGTAAAGTAAAAGTGGAAATTGAAATGTCCGAAACTACTCCAACCAACGCGCACCAACACTAGATCGGCTCTGTTTTGCTGGACAAAATGTCCCAGCTCATTTCTAATTCCATTTTACACAATCCTCGTTTAACTTTTTCCCGCGCAAATAGAAAGAAAGTTTTGCGCAAACAAAAATGCCGAAAAACCGCGTTTTTGCGCTCGAAATTGCACACGGATAAGTCAAAAAACGCTCCCGCAGAAAGAATTGCAGCGCAAAACAGCGATGTAATACCCGCCGCGCGCGGCTTCGCTTAAAGACCCAGATCGCTCATTCTTTTTTTGTTTCGCAGGCTGGCAAGTCAGTCTGTTCCGCAAGGCAAATTTCGCCCGCTGCGTTTCTAGCTCCGCATTACATACGATCGCGGGTAAAACGGGATTTATAGGCTTTTTGCTCGGTATTCGCGAACTCTCCTCTCATATTGCCCTTGATTAGCGGAAACGTTGAGCGCGAGGGGAAAGTCGCCGCAATCTTAAAATGCCGCGCGATCGCGGGTTTTACCCATTGCGAATTTAAGGCGCAATCTCAATCGCCGCAAAAGGCGTGGTTTTTTGTCGCCAAGTTTATAGGATTTTATTTCTAACGCTTTTAGTTTTGGCGTTTGAGCGTCTTTCATTGGGCATAAAAAACGCGCGCATATCAAGACCCTCGCGGGTTAAGAGTTTGACTTTAATATCCAAACCGCCCGCGTAGCCTGTGAGGTTTCCATTCGCGCCTACTACGCGGTGGCACGGGATAATTATCGCAATCGGATTCGCGCCCACCGCGCCGCCGATCGCCTGCGCGGACATTCGCGCCAATTTGCGATCCGCCGCGATCTTCTGCGCGATCGCGCCATAAGTCGTAACTTCGCCAAATGGGATTTTCAGCAACTCTTGCCGCACAGCTTGCTGAAAACTCGTTCCATTCGGCGCGAGCGGCAACTCGTTAGCCTCTAACTTCTCGCCCGCGAAGTAGCGATCCAGCCAATTTTTCGCGCGCGCAAAAATCGGCAAATTTTCGCTCAAAACCGCCTGTGAATTACGTTCGCTCCAATCGTTTATCAAAAGCTCCGTCAAATTCTCGCCGTCGCTAACCAAAACAAGTTCGCCGATCGGCGATTTGTAATTCGCGAAAAACGCCGCCATTACTCGCCCGATCCAGTCATCGCCTCCGCCTGCGCGTGCGCGATCAACGGCTCAATCACCTCGTCAAAATTCCCGCTCAACATCAACTCCTCCAACCTGTAGAGAGTCAAGCCAATTCTGTGATCGGTCAGACGGTTTTGCGGGTAATTGTAGGTGCGAATCCGCTCGCTGCGATCGCCGCTGCCCACTTGCGACTTGCGACTCTCGCTCTCGCTCGCCGCCTGCCTTTCTAACTCCGCCTCATAGAGCCGCGCTTTCAAAATCCGCATTGCTTTGTCTTTGTTTTTGTGCTGGCTCTTTTCGTCCTGCATTGAGACGGAAATTCCGCTCGGCAGGTGCGTTATGCGCACGGCGGAGTCCGTAGTATTCACGCTTTGCCCGCCGTGCCCGCCGCTGCGAAAGACATCAATTCGCAAATCGGCGGGGTTAATCTCCACCTCCACATCTTCTACTTCGGGCAAAACGGCGACCGTTACGGCGGAGGTGTGAATACGTCCTTGCGCTTCGGTTTCAGGGACGCGCTGGACGCGGTGCGTGCCGCCCTCGTATTTCATTCGGCTGAACGCGCCGTTTCCTTTGAGCAATGAGATCACCTCTTTGTAGCCGCCGTGATCGTTCTCGCTGACGGAAATTATCTCAACTTGCCAGCCGCGCAACGCGGCGTAACGCGCGTATGCTTTGAACAAATCCGCCGCGAAAAGCCCCGCCTCGTCCCCGCCCGTGCCGGCGCGGATTTCCAGATAGACATTGCGCGAATCGTTCGGGTCTTTGGGTAATAAAAGCCGCTTAATTTCAATTTCCAACGCCTCTTTTTCGGCTTCGAGGCTCTTTAATTCGTCTTTCGCGAGCTCGGCGAACTCTTTGTCGCCTAAAAGCTCGGTATTATCGCCGATCGCCCGCAAAATTTTCAGATATTTTTCGGCGGCTTCGGCGATCTCATAGATCGCGGCTTGCTCTTTCATAAGTTCGCGCATTTTCGCGATATCGCTCGCGATCAGAGGCTGCGCCAAAGCCTCTCGCAACTCGTCGCGCCGCGTGATAAATGGCTGTAACTTGTCTTTTAGCATTTTGACCGCCGTTTTTTGGCGCAATTCTAGCATTTGAGGTTTATTTGGCAAAATAGCCTAAATTTTTATAGGCGGTGGGTAATGAGATTTTTTTATTTGATTTTAGCGGCGTTATTGATCGCGGGTTGCGGCGCCAAAACGCCTTCCTCCAAAACAAGCGGCGAGCCGTCTTGGATCAAAGGCAACAGCGGCTTTTCCAGCGCGTATTTAACGGGAATAGGCAGCGGCGCGACGCAGCAAGTCGCCGCCGATCGCGCCAGAGGCGATCTAGCGAAGGCGATCAGCGTGAGCGTTGAGAGCGCGGAGCAATCGCGCAAAACCTCCTCCGACACGGCGTATAGCGCGGAATTTACGAGCGTGGTTTACGCGCGGGCGAACCGCACATTAGAGGGGGTGGAGATCGCAGAACGTTACTATGACGAGAAAAACGACCTTTACTACGCGCTCGCGGTTTTAGACAAACGCGCGGCGGCTTCGCGGCTCGCGTCCGAAATTTCGCAGACGGAGCTTGAAATTGACGCGATCTTATCGCGCGTGAGCGGCTCTAACGCGATCTCGCGATTAAAACTGCTAAACAACGCCGAGACTTTGGTTAAAGAACGCCGCGCGGCGGAGGCGATCAGATCGGTTTTGGACGGAATGGGCGGCAAATTGTTTATGAGCGAAGCCGATGTGAAAGCGAAAAAAGCCGAAGCGATCAAAGCAATATCGTTCTCGGTTTCGGGCGATAGCGAGGCGCAAAAATTATTGCGCGAAAGTTTGACCGCGATCGGCTTTACGATCTCGCCGAACGGCACATTTGACGCGGCGGGCGAATTTAATTTAGAGATGACGAAAGACGATCGCTACCATTGGGCGAAAGCGAAAATCGACGTGCGATTAACCGATCGCGCAAAAGGAGAAACCGCGATGTCGGCGGAGTTCGCGGCGGAGGAATCCTCGCAAAATAAAGACGCCGCGAAAAACAGGGCGATCGCCGCGTTGCGCAAAACTTTAGGGCAGGAAATTCTCGCCAAGCTCGGCGAATAAACCGCGAATAAACAAAGAAACCCTTTTCTGCTATAATGCGAAATTTTAAGAAAAGGAAGTAGACTAAGATGCCAGAAGATGAAAGTAGCAAAACTAAAGCTATCCTTAGTCAAGTCAGCGGCGCCGTAAGAATTGCGAAAGAAGCGCAACTCAAATCCGATCCAGAAAGCGCTTTCGCCGCTGTCGCGGATGTGATTGAGCCTATCGCCGAACCCTCCAGAGAGCAGAGAAAAAGCCGCTCAAAGCACCGCGTTAGACCCGAAGTTCCGCAAGACGACGATAAAGAGGAGAATACTTCGCCCTTAACGCATATGTTTGTACGTTTTTCGCCATTAATTTTTTTCGCCTCGTCCGCGTTACTTTTATTTGTCTCAATCTACTCTTATACTCAAATGGAACGCCGCATTTCCGCGCTTTATGAGCCAATGCAAAATCACCTCGTTTCGGCGGCGCAATCTTTAAAGCTTATCGTAACAGCCGAAGAATTAGAACGTTACAAGACTTTAGACGATGCAAATACCAGCGAATACGAAGAATTAAAAGACAGGTTGCGAGAGTTCACGCAAGATCACAATGTGCTTTACGCTTATTTTTGGCGTTATTACGGCGAGGTGGACGGCGAGGAAAAGGGACAATTTATCATAGACGGCGACGACAACCCCGAAACTATGGTAGGTCTGTACTCGTTCTTTCCGATAGACGAGGTCGTGAAAAGGAGTATGAGAAACGCCGAATTAAACAAAACCTCCGTTACAGATTTCGGGGAATACACGCCGAATTGGGAAGGGATCGTTACCGGCGACGCGGGCGTGCGCAACGAAGACGATAAAGTCGTAGCTTACGCGGGCGTGGATATAAGCGATCAGCCGATCCTCGAGGCGAGATCGGACGCCGCCTTTGCGCTGACAATGGAGATCATTGCGTTAATTTTATCGTTGATTTGCGGTTTGGTAAGTATGATTTTGTATCGCAAACGGGTGCGCGCTTGGGTTGAAGTGAACGAAAAACTGCAATACTTTAACAACAACTTGCGCCGCGCGTTCTCAACATACCTTTCGGAAGATGTCGTAGAGGAGATCGTGAGCGATCCTACGAGGTTGCAATTAGGCGGCGTGCGCCGATATATGACGGCGATGTTCACCGATGTGCAGAATTTCACGCATATCGCCGAATATTTATCGCCCGAAAATTTAATTGAGCTTTTGAACAACTATCTCTCCACAATGAGCGATGTGATTTTGGCGTATAGGGGTACGATAGACAAATACGAAGGGGACGCGATCGTGGCGTTTTTCGGCGCGCCGATTGAGATGGAAGATCACGCCTTGCGAGCTTGCCTATCGGCGATAATGATGAAACGTTTAGAGACGGAGTTAAACGAGCAAGTCCTACAAAACGGCGAATCGCCCAAAGCGCTTTTAACGCGGATCGGCATTAACTCAGGCGATATGATCGTGGGCAACATCGGCACCGAGCGTAAAATGAACTACACGATTATGAGCAACGCCGCGAATTTAGCCTCGCGCATTGAGGGGGTGAATAAATTTTACGGCACTTGGATTTTAGCTTCGGAGGATACGGTAAAAGCTGTAAGCGATAAAATTTTCACGCGCAAAATCGACACGATCCGCGTAGTAGGCATCAAAGAGAAGGTAACGATCTACGAGATTATTGAAACGCAGGACGCGGTTACGCCCGAAACGCGCGAGTGGGTCGAGGTTTGGAATCAAGCGATGACGGGGTACGAAGATCGCGATTGGGCAAAGGCAAAAGAATCGTTTGAAGAGGTTTTGACGTTAAATCCCTACGACTCGCCCTCTAGAATTTACATTAAACGTTTGACGAGGTTCATCGCCGAACCGCCCGCAAACGATTGGGACGGCGTAATTGAAATGGAGTATAAATAAGGAGTTTGTATGGCGAACGCGCCTGTTTGGGTAGATGAGAAGCGGTGTAAAGCCTGCTCGTTATGCGTTGCGGCGTGCCCTAGCGGCGCCTTGGCGATGCGCATTGAGCCGAAGAGTACTTTGGGCGCGATGGTCAAGGTGATCGCGGCGGATTTTTGCGTAGGTTGCGGCGAGTGCGAGTTAGCCTGCCCAGACTTCGCGATCTCAGTCGCCGATCGCAAAGAATTTAATTTCGCGAAGTTAAATGACGCGATGCGGCAAGCGGCGGAGGCGATCAAAAACAACAACTTTTACGAATTAGGCGGCGCGAAATGAGAGAAATAATCTGCAACGGAAATGAGCTGACCGCGCACGCGGCAATTGACGCGGGTTGCAACTTTTTCGGCGGCTATCCGATCACGCCCAGTAGCGAGGTCGCGCACGAAATGAGCGTTTTGCTACCGAAAAAGGGCGGCAAATTTATACAAATGGAAGACGAGATCGCGGGCGTTCTTGTATCGATAGGCGCGAGCGTAAGCGGCGCGAAAGCGATGACGGCTACTTCCGGACCTGGAATGTCGCTCAAATCGGAAAGTTTCGGGCTCGCGTTTATGTATGAATCGCCGCTCGTCTGCATAGACGTCCAGCGCGGCGGTCCATCGACGGGCTTGCCCACGCGCGTAGGACAGGGCGATATTTTGTTCGCGCGCAACCCGACTTTCGGCGACGTCAAGACGATCGCGCTCGCGCCGGGCAACTTAAACGAAGTTTATACCGAGACGATCCGCGCGTTTAACTTCGCGGAACGTTTTATGACGCCCGTAATTTTGTTGCTCGACGAGACTTTGGGACACTTGCACGCGAAAGCGGTTTTGCCCGATCTCGCCGATTTGAAGATCGAGAGCCGCAAAAAATTCACGGGCGATCCGAAGTCATATAAACCTTATGAAGTCCCTGCGGACGAACCCGCGCTTTTGAACCCGTTTTTCACGGGTTATCCATATCACATCACTGGTTTGCACCACGGTTCAACTGGCTTTCCGACCGAAGACGGCGCATTGTGCCAAAAGTTAATTGATCGACTTATTAACAAAATTGAGAGCAAAAAAGGTGAAATTGAGTCAAATGAACGTTTTATGCTAGACGACGCGGAAATTTGCGTGATCGCGTTCGGCAGCGCGAGTTTGGCTGTGAAAGAGGCGATCTTATCAACGCGAAAGGAGGGCGTAAAAGCTGGACTTTTCCGCCCGATCACGCTTTGGCCAAGCCCCGAAAAGGCGATCATAGAGATCGCGGCAAAGTTCAAAAAGCTGCTCGTAGTCGAATTAAATATGGGTCAATACGCGCTGGAAGTGGAGCGTATCGCCAAACGCGATTTCGCGCGGCTAAACCAAGCGAACGGGCGGCCGATCGAGCCTAAAACGATCGCGGCGAAATTAAAAGAGATGGCATAAGGAGCGAAAATGGCTTTCAACTACGACGAATATCTGCGAACCGACAAACTGCCTACGCTCTGGTGCTGGGGGTGCGGAGACGGCGTGATTTTAAAGGCTTTGATCCGCGCGATCGCCAAACTCGGCTGGAAGACGGACGATCTGTGCGTTGTGAGCGGGATCGGCTGCAGCGGGCGAATGAGTAGCTATATAAACTGCAACACCGTCCACACCACGCACGGGCGCACAATTCCTGTGGCAACGGGTATCAAACTCGCGAACCCCGACAAAAAAGTCATCGTGATCGCCGGAGACGGGGACGCGCTGGCGATCGGCGGCAACCATACTATTCACGGATCGCGCCGCAACATTGATCTAAATTTCATCGTCATTAACAACTTTATTTACGGGCTTACAAACTCGCAGGTTTCGCCCACAACGCCGCAAGGCTTTTGGACGGTTACTACGCAATACGGCAACATTGATCCGAGTTTTGACGCGGCTAAACTCGCGATCGCGGCGGGGGCTACTTTCGCGGCGCGCGAAAGCGTCTGCGATCCCAAGCGGATTGAGCGTGTTTTTGCGGAGGGTTTGGCGCACGAGGGATTTAGTTTCTTTGATATTTTCAGCAATTGCCACATCAATTTAGGGCGCAAAAACAAAATGGGCGAGGCGCACGAGGCGTTAAAGTGGCTGGATTCTATCGCGATTAGCAAGGCGAAATACGACCAGCTTTCAGACGAAGAGAAACGCGGCAAATTTCCGCTTGGAGTTTTACATAAAGACGAGAGCCGCGCGGAATACTGCAAAGCTTACGAAAAGGTGATCGCGAAAGCAAGGACTTCAAAATGAAACATCAACTCAGATTTACCGGCGTCGGCGGGCAAGGCGTTTTGCTCGCGGGCGAAATTCTCGCGGCGGCGAAGATCGAGAGCGGCGGCTACGGCGTAAAGGCGGCGACTTACACATCGCAGGTGCGCGGCGGACCGACCAAAGTAGATATTATTTTAGACGACTCCGAAATCATCTACCCATACGCGAACGAGGGTGAAATTGAGTTTATGCTCTCCACCGCGAATGTCAGTTACAATCTTTACAAAGCGGGGGTGAAAGACGGCGGCGCGATCGTAGTCGATCCGAATCTCGTTACCCCCTCTGAGGAGGACAAAAAACGTTGGCGAATTTACGAAATCCCGATTATCACGATCGCGAAAGAAGAGGTTGGTAATGTTGTTACGCAGAGCGTAGTCGCGCTGGCGATCACAGTCGCGGCGACAAAGTGCGCGGATTCGGCTCGCGTTTTAGAGTTGGTGAAATCCAAAGTTCCCGCCAAAGTGCTAGATGTAAATCTTCGCGCCTACGAGATCGGCGAAAAATACGCGCGTGGGATTTAGGTTTTGCTGTTTAGGTTTTGCTAGAAATTTTCCGATGAGCAAAAGTTTAGGCTCTGCTGTTTAGGTTTTGCTGAAACCCCCGCGATCTTCCGCGATCTTCCACGAGTGAACACGCTTTTAAGAGCGTTTTTCGCTATTGGGATACTCTATGTAACGCAGTCAATTTGGGCGGCGCAAAAAGAAAGAGGCTATCTGTGAAAGAGACAAATCAAATCGCCGCGAACCCGCCAAAAAAAAGCGGGAGATCAAATTCACATTGTCGTTAGCGTTGAGGAATACGAGACAATCGCAAACGGCGCAAAGAAAAACGGTTTATCAATCGCCTCTTTTATCCGCGCCGCCGCGATCAAAGCCGCGCGCGGAATCGGGCGAACCGTAGGGGCGAACTGCGTTCGCCCGATCGCAATACAACGTTAACCGATCGTAGGGGCGAACTGTGTTCGCCCGTTATCTATTGTGTTCGGCCGTTATTTATTTGGAAACCTCGCAAATTGCCGTTTAGCCCCGCCGTGTAATTTGCGCCCGCCGCGGAAGTGGGCGAACGCAGTTCGCCCCTACATATCGCGGCTGGAATAATATGTTTCGTTTGGGCTTCGTAAGCTCAAAAATGCCGCCCCTCGCGGAATTGCGCACCGTAGGGGCGAACTGTGTTCGCCTGATCGCAATATAACGTCGGGGCTGATGATCGCGGAATTAAAAAAGGCGGACTGTGTTCGCCCAGCGGTAAAGCGTTTTTGTCGCGTTTCGCGTTTTGAACCCTAGATCGCAAAGCAACGCTTCGCTCCAACAACAATCGCGCGTAGCTCCAAGCGGGGTTGCGGCTTTCCTTTGTGCTTCGCAATTCTCTGATCGCCGCAATAACGAACCGAGACTCACTCGCAAGTTATCTCGAATTTGTTACTCCAATTTTTTAACTCCGCTTCTGTAAAAGGTCTTGTTTCACTATTCGTTTTATAGCAAACGCAACTTTCTAGATAGTCCCTT
>JAITUT010000041.1 GCA_031286325.1 Helicobacteraceae bacterium | reverse complement strand
CCCTTATATGAGATTGAATTGAAGAGAGAAAAATTTGCTGGCGTTAAAGTTAAAGAACGGCTACCGCGCCGCGTTACGTTGTGCTGTGCTGTGCTGTGCTGTGCTGTGCTGTGCTGTGCTGTGCTGTGCTGTGCTGTGCTGTGCTGTGCTGTGCTGTGCATATTAAAACCTAACATTAAAATATAAATATTTATTATACCATAATTTCCATTAAATTAACTGCCGATTTTCGCGTTTATTTGAAAAAATAAATACGGGCGCGTTATTACATTCGCGAAAGAATCGGCGCGGCATTAGCGGGGTTACAACTTTCGCGGCAATTTCCCGATCGCCGATCGCAAAGAAAATGATAATTCAAGCGGCATAACGCCGATCGCAGAGACGGGCGAACACAGTTCGCCCCTACATATACTACCGCGAGCAGAGCCGGATTTATAGGTTTCGTTTGGGTCTCGCAGCTCTTAAATGCCGCCCCTCGCGGAATTGGGCGAACGGAATCGGGCGAACGCAGTTCGCCCCTACATATCGCGGCGGGAACAATAGGTTTTATTTGGGCTTCGTAACTCCAAAATGCCGCCTATCTCTCTTATTGCGATCGCGCGTTTTTTGTCGTTGCGGCGAAAGAAGCAATCTCGATCGCAAAACGTTCCTATTTAGAAACCCTCGCGCCCGCAATGGCTAAAACGCGAAATTCACTCGCCCGAAACGTAATCTTTGGCGTTTTTCAGAATTTCTTTGATGATCTCTTCAAATTCCGCCGCCAAATCAGGATCGCGATCTATAAATACCAACTCGTTATTCACATTAAACGCCGAAGCCGTCCAATTCGCCGATCCGTAGATCGCTCTCTCGCCGTCAATCGAGGCGATCTTGTGGTGCATAATGCCGTAATATTCGCCGCTTTTCGCCTGTTCGCCGCGCGCGATCTTGACTGAGACGCCCTCTATTTTGGCGAGTTCGCCTGCTTTTGAGTCGCGCATATTCCCGCGCAAGTTTTTTTCGTCCGTTACGAGGTAAATTTTGACGCCGCGCGAAGCCGCGCGTTTTAACGCTTTGGCTAAAGTGTTGTTTGTGAATGAGTAGATCGCGAGGTAAATTTCGCTTTCGGCTTTGTTAATCTCCAGCTCAATTTGCTTCTCGGCGCGCTCGCCCTCTTTCGGCAAAACGAAATAAATTCTTTCGCCAAAAGCTTCCGCCGCCAAACAAAAAGCGATCAGATAAGCAAAAATCAAGTTTTTCATAGATTGAAATTCACGCAATTTACAAGAATTTGGCAAGAGTCCCCCGAAAATCGGGGGAGCTGGGATTACATTCCGCCGTTTTGCGTAGCGAGGTGTTTTTCAAACTCTTCTTTGAGCTTTTCCTGCGCTTGGGCGCTTTGGAACTGCTGCCAGAGAGCGTTTTTGTTTTGAAGGCTCGTCATCATCGCTTGCTCGGCTTGATCCACAGGCGCGATCATAAGCACATAGAGATCGCCGTTGCTTGGGTGCTGCCAAGTGTATTGCGGGCGCGAACCAGCGATGTTTTGGAACGCGGTTTGGCGCGAAACAGCCTCTACATTTTGCTCAAAAACCGCGTCGTCGCCAACGCCGGTGTTGCGCTTCCAGCTATCCAGCGCGGCGCGAACGCTTACGCTCATAGTGTTAGCGATGTCGGTGCGACCATCGCCTTGCGCTTGTTTGAGTTGGAAACTATAGTCGCCGCCTTTGTTTTTCTTGGCGTAGCCAAGCCCTGCGATGTGTTTCTCATCAAAGTATGGCGCGCAAACCCACTGCGGGGCAGTCTCGCCGTCTCTAACGCATTCTTTTGCCTGCGGCGCGGGTGTTTTGTCGGAGCAGCCGATCGCGGTGAAAAGAGCGACGGTTACGATCGCCGCAAAACCTAAAACTTTCATTGAAACTCCTTTTTGCAAAATCAAAGTGGGATTTTGCCTATAATTACCTTAACTTACGAGGAGGTTTGCTAATGGCTGAAATTGTCCTGCAAGATAATTGTTTTTTGGTTTCGCAGACCAATGAAAAGGGCGTCATTACCTTTGCGAATGAAGATTTTGTGAAAGTTTGCGGCTATTCGCTTGAAGAGCTAATCGGCAAGCCGCATAACATTGTGCGCCACCCCGATATGCCAAAAGCGGCGTTCAAAACGGTTTGGGAGACGATCCAAAGCGGGAAAATTTGGACGGGTTTCGTAAAAAACCGCGCGAAAAACGGCGATTTTTACTGGGTTTACGCCACGATAATACCCACGCGAGATCGCAAACAAAACGGATATATCTCCGCTAGACGCAAAGCGAACCCTGCCGAAGTCGCCGAAGCGGAAGCGTTTTACAGGACTCTTAAATGAGCGGCGCGACTAGAATTTTTATATTGATCGTGATCGCGGCGGCTGCGATCGGTTTAAGTTTGATCGGCACGATCGGATCGGTTTTCGGCGCGGTGATTTTAGCCGGAGCCGCGATCATTATGGTAGGGCAGGGCGGCGGCGGCACAGGCGCGGCGCGCGAACTTTACATTATTGAGAGCTTTAAAGATTTAATGAACGATAGGCGCAACCGAATGCCGCAACCAGCCGCGAATTTGAGTAGCGCGGAACGGGCGATCTATGACGCGGCTGAAACTTACACAAAATCAAATCATCATTATATGCTGACGATCGCGGAGGTGGTTTTGATCGCGGAGCGCATCAAAAAGGGTATGCTTTCGCACCGCATAGACCTATTAGAGAGCGAAAACGCTTTGCTGCAAACTATGACGCGATCTTTGAACGCTATGCTTGATTCGTTTAACGAATATCTGATTACGAAAATGCTCGCCGTTTTGAGCGAATTTGGCAAAGGGAACTTTGAGGCGCGCCTTAAAACGGACGGGCTTTCAAACGAGCTTTTGCAACTTTTTGACGGCGTGAACGCGCTGGGCGCGACTCTGGCTAATATGCGAGAGCAAAATGAAGCCGACGAGCGGGTTATTAAAGATCGCGCCGCCGCCTTGCACGCGGCGATTGAGGTTTTGCGCGAGGAGTCCTTAACGCAAGCCGAGCATATCGTTTCAAACCTCACGCACCAAATTACGGACGCGAGCCAGAAAGAAAACGAACTCGCGGAAAAACTCGTGCAACTTAGCAAAGACGCCGATCAGGTTAAATCGGTTTTGCGCGTGATCGCGGATATTGCGGATCAGACGAATTTGCTTGCTTTGAACGCGGCGATTGAGGCGGCGAGGGCGGGCGAACACGGGCGCGGCTTCGCTGTGGTGGCGGACGAAGTACGCAAACTTGCCGAACGCACGCAGAGGAGTCTTGCCGAGACGAACGCCTCAATTAGCGTTGTCGTGCAGGCGATCGGCGATAGCTCGGATAGTATGAGCGCGAATGCGAAAGATATGGAGTCGCTTGTGAGCGAGGTGGAGCAGGTGCGCGAAACTATGAGGCAGGTGGTAGATAAGCTCAACAACTTAAAATAATTTTACTTCGCGGACAGGCGTAAAGCCGGTCATTGCGATCGCGCCCTTTGTGATCCGCAAAAAAGGTTGACGTTAATAGGATTAGCCGATCGGGATTTATGTATTCCCGCCGTGATCACGGATATGTAGGGGCGAACTGTGTTCGCCCGTTGCGCGGAATCAGGCGAATTGCGTTCGCCCAATTCTATGATCGCGGTAGTATATGTAGGGGCGAACTGCGTTCGCCCGATTCCGCAACGGGCGTAAATTCCCCAGCAATGTTAAACGGCAATTTGCGAGGTTTCCAAATAGATAACAGGCGAACGCAGTTCGCCGTTTCTTTGCGTGGAGTATCGCCTGCGTTTCCAAATAGATCACAGGCAAACGCAGTTCGCCCCTATGGTTCCCACAATTCCGTAGCGAAAATACCGCGATAAGCGAAGATAGACTAACGCTCTTGTATTTTTATCTTTTAATGTAATCTTTTATATTTGTTGTGTTAAAATTACGCCGTTTCAAAATACCTTAAGGAGGTTGCTATGGCAACTTTTTTCAGCAGGATCGCGGATCGCGATGAAGTTAAGGGTTTCCCCCCCCCCCCCCCCCCGTCGGCGGTATAAATTAGTCGCGTTCGCTTTCGCGGCGTTATTCCTCGTCTCCGGTTGCGCTTCCGTACAGATGGCGCCGCCAGAAGAATCGATGAAGGCAAAAGAATTTAATCCGCCCGCGCAAGGCAATGCAGGTGTGTACATTTTCCGCAACACCTCTCGTGCAATCTTTCTCAAGAAAGATATTTGGATTGATGGGGAATGTATTGGCGAAAGCGCGCCAAACGTATTTTTCTATACGCAAGTTGCCGGTGGAAAAACTTATCAAATAGAAACAGAATCTCTGTTTTCGTCAAACACTCTTGATGTGACGCTCGAATCTGGCAAGAACTATTTCATTCAGCAGTTAATTGTAACAGTTGATTTAGCCATTGTTGGCTTGCTTGGTGTCGCGGAATTGGAACAAGTATCAGAAGAAGAAGGTAAAGAACTTGTCACGTGGCTAGAAATGGCAAAGCCGGGCAACTGTAGCGCGCCGCCGCGTTAACCACATATTGAATTGATCTTGGTTTGCCCAAACCACATCATTTCGCAGATATTGCGCGATAAAAGCGCGCGGTATACGGTAACTTCAAAATAAATTAACGCCGATTAAATTTTAGAGAATACGTCGTAGCTATCTTTTGTAATTGCGGCAAAAGCGCAATGTCAAACAAAACCTATAGCTCTTAGGCTGGATCAGAACGCAAGATCGCGGCGATCTGGCGATCGCAGCAAAAGCCCAAGAGCTAATTTGAGGATCAGAGCTCTTTATGCGTGCGATCTTGGTGGTGAATGTGCCCTAATTTCGCGCCGCCCAAAATGTGTATGTGAAGGTGCGCGACCTCTTGCCCCGCGTCTTTGCCGTTGTTAATAACCACGCGATAACCGCTCTCGTCAAGTTTCAGCAGTTTCGCCACCTCTTGCGCCGCTTTCAAAAGCCGCCCCATAGTCTCAGGATCGCACGATTGAAAGTTCGGCACTTCTACTTTCGGAATTACCAAAATGTGAATCGGCGCCTGCGGGTCAATGTCGTGAAAGGCGAGGGTGTAATTGTCCTCATATACCTTGTTGCAAGGAATTTCCTTGTTGATTATTTTCGTAAAAATTGTCATTGCCGCCTCCTTTTTCGTATTTTAACAGCGTTTTAATTATAGCGCGACCTCATAATTTTCAATAATTTTTTTGTTGTAGGCTTTCCAACCGCCGCGAAAATCACGGCTGGAAACCGCCGCAAACTCTTCCATTCGCTTTGAATTTAGCTGTTCTAATAATTTGCGCGGATCGCCGTTATATTTAATGCAATATCCCGAATAAAATGTGCATTCTGGATCGGCGTAATATACGAAATTTGGCTTGTTGTTGATCGGCGAAAAGATAATTTTCGCGCCGAAACTCGTACGCAACCCTTGACTCCTGCCGAACGCGTACCACGCTACGGGATTTTTCGCTCCGTTATCGCGTTTATCTAACTCCGCTTTCACAGAGAAAAGATATTGATACGCGAGCGGAAAATTTTCTTTAAATTCATCTTCGGGAATTATTGTGTGTTTGCCGTCTATTTTTTTATACGGAAACAAAATATATTCACTTATTTCTTGGGCTGAATTTTTGAGTTTTGAACCCTTTACGATCGGCTTTAAAATATCTCTTTCTATCTTTATTTTCCCTCTTAATTTTGTGTTTGCGAAAGCGATTTTGTCATCAATTATTTCTATATTAAAAATATAAGCGCGATCGCATAGAGTTGTAAGCCCTGCGTGAATATCGCAAATATCTTTTAGTTTTTTGCCTTTTACGGCTAATTTATTATCGGTTGAAAGTTGCCAAAATGTTTCAGAAAGTTGCGAAAAGTCTATTGCCGCTTCTTCAAAAATATCTTTCGCGATCGCCTTTTGATATTTGAAATATTCGTTTTGTTTTTTATTAAATATCGCGATCGCGGAATAAGTCGAGCGACCCTCGAACAATTGAATATCGCCGTAATTTGTTATTTGCAATAAGTTTTTGTGTTTTAAGAAATGCTTTCTCAAATTCATCGCCGTTTCAGTGTATAAAAAGGAATTTGGCGTGATTAACGCCGCGATCCCATTGTTTGAAAGCAAATTTAACGAGAGCTCAAAAAACGCGATAAAAATATCGGTGGAGCCGCTTTGACAAAAACTATAATTAGCTTGAATAAATGCGCGATTATCCGAACTCAAATGTTGTATTCGTATATACGGCGGATTTCCAACCACGACATCGAATTTATCATTATCTTTAATATCGGGCGAAAGCTCGTTTTTTTTGTATTTTTTAATAGAATCCGTTACGCTTATATTCCATTTAATATCAAGATTGTTGTCTATAAGATCATTTAGATTTTTGATGCATTTTTCAATTGCGGTCTCATCAATGTCCCAGCCATATATACGCTCTAAATTTTCTTTTAATTTTTCTTTTGGTGAAAAATTTATAATTCGCTTTGCTATCTCTATTAAAAATCTACCGTCTCCGCACGCGGGATCAATAATTTTTTTGCCCAAAATCGCCGCGGAATTATAACCCATATCGTCAAGCATTTTGCGCGCTATAAATTTAGGCGTGTAAACGCGCCCGAATAATTTCTCCAAAACATAATTTTTCGCCAAACTTCCCATAGCGCGGGATTATATCTCTTGTCGCTTTAAAGAGCCGTTTCAAGAGCCGCTTACTACAATTTCGCTAAAATTATTTATCCGATAATCACTTCTCTCAATGGAGCAAAGATGACCAAACGTTGCAATCCAAAACCCAAAATTTCCGACAAAGAGACGCTTTCGCTCGCCGATCGGATCGTCTGCGCCGAATGTGTCGCCTTTATGCGGGGATTGCCCGATAATTTTCTTGACCTCACCGTTACTTCGCCGCCTTATGACAACTTGCGCGATTACAAAGGTTTTATGCTTGATTGCGAGAGGATCGCAGAAGAGCTTTTTCGTATTACAAAAGAGGGGGGCGTGGCGGTTTGGGTAGTTGGCGACGCTATTAAAAACGGCAATAAAACGCTTACAAGCTTTCGCCAAGCGTTGTTGTTCCAAGAAGCTGGATTTAATATGCACGATGTGATGATTTACAAAAAAAAGAACACGCCTTTTATGCGATCTAACGCATATACGAATTGTTTTGAATTTATGTTTGTGTTGTCAAAGGGCAGCCCGAAAACTTTTAATCCGATCAAAGAACCTACGGCTAGGAGCGGTTTTGAAATGCTAGTCGCCAATAAAAAAGCGGACGGCGTAAACAATAAAGTTTTAAAAGAGTTAAAAAGAGAAAAAACAAAAAATAATATATGGGAATACGCAGTAGGTTTGGGCGGTTCTACAAACGATAAAGAGGCGTTCAAACACCCCGCGATCTTTCCCGAAAAACTTGCGGAAGATCATATTTTGTCTTGGACAAATAGAGGGGATTTGGTTTTTGATCCGTTTATGGGCAGCGGGACTACCGCTAAAATGGCGAAAAAGTTAGGGCGGCGATATTTAGGCTGCGATATATCGCAAGAGTATGTCGCGATCGCGCAAAAAAGAGTAGAAGAGACAAAAGAAGATGTCAGTTTGTTTCAACAAACTTGATCGCGCTTTTGAGCAATGCTACTTCGTCTTTGAATCTCCCTATTCCGGTATTGCGACTATCGCAAATCCAACCTCTGACTTCGCCTGTTTTGTGGTTGTGATCTAAGACAACTTTACTTGTTAGATCGGGGATCGTCCGTTTGTGGCAGATTGGACATTCCCAAATAATAAAACTTGGTTTTTTCAGTTCCCACTCTTTTTTCTCTTTATGCGAAATGGCTTTGCCCTCCATTTCTTTTCGGCAATCTTCACACGAGGGGCGACGAATTATTCTATCGCCTTTTCCATTTTGATTTCGCGCAAAATTACTCGTAGGTAAAAATCTATGGCAAACATTACAAACTTTATGCGAAAAAGCATCGCCTGTTTCAAGCGGATTAAACAAAACAACTTCGTCTTTTATTAACGATATTTTAGTATTATCTGGGACGAATTGAATTTCGTATATATTTCCGAAAATAGTGGTGCTTTCGCCCTCTATTATTCCCACGCTAAACTGCGGCAACCTGCCAACTTGTTTTTTTAGATACGCAAACTCTCCCATAATTTCTCCTTAAAATGTCGGGTTACAAAAAGCGAAAATTATACTCGCCCGCGCTTTAACCGCCTTTTCATTACAATTCGCGCAAAATTTATTTTAGGGGCGGATTTTGGAGGAGTTAGAAAAAATCAAAGCGGCGCAAAGTTTGGAGTTGCTCGAGGCTCTGCGCGTGAAACTTTTGGGCAAAAAGAGCGCTATCAACGAGGCTTTCGCGCGGCTTAAAGACGCGTCGTCGGAGGAAAAAGCAAAAATCGCGGCGGAGCTCAACGCGAAAAAAGAGGCGATCACAAACGCGATCGCAGGTCGCAAAGCCGCCCTTGAAAGTGCGGAGCAAGCGGATAAAATCGCCAAAGAGCGCGTTGATCCCACTTTGTTTTCCTCCGATCAGATCGCGGGATCATTGCACCCGATAAACCGCGCGTTAGACGAGATCGCGCAGTATTTTGTTTCAATGAACTTTGAGTTAAAGACGGGACCGCTCGTGGAGGAGGAGTTTTACAACTTTGAGGCGTTGAACCTTCCCGCGCACCACCCCGCGCGCGAAATGCAGGACACTTTTTATATGAACGACAAAAAACTCCTGCGCACCCACACTTCGCCCGTGCAAATTCGCACAATGCTCGCCGAAAAGCCGCCGATCAAGATGATTGCTCCGGGCGCCGTCTTTCGCCGCGATTACGATCTTACGCATACGCCGATGTTTCACCAACTTGAAGGGCTCGTGGTAGACGATGCTGGCGCGGTGAGTTTCGCCAATCTCAAACACATTTTAGAGGACTTTTTGCGCTACTTTTTCGGCGACTTTCCCGTGCGATTCCGCCCAAGTTTCTTCCCATTCACGGAGCCTAGCGCGGAGGTTGATGTGGGCTGTATTTTTTGCGGCGGCAATGGCTGCCGAATGTGCAAAAACACGGGTTGGCTTGAAGTATTAGGTTGCGGAATGGTCGATCCAAATGTATTTAGCGCGGTCGGCTACGAAAATGTCAGCGGCTACGCCTTTGGACTCGGCATTGAGCGGCTCGCCACATTGAAATACCGCGTGGGCGATTTAAGATCGCTCTACGAGGGCGATTTAGACCTTTTGGAGCAGTTTATATGATCGCGACTAGAAATTGGCTGAATGAGTTTGTGGATATTTCCTCGCTCTCAAATGACGAGCTTGCGCGACTTTTTGTAAGCATTGGGCACGAGATCGCCAGCGTGTCGCAAGTGAAATTTGACGATCTTGTGGTCGCGGGGAAAGTGTTAAAGCGCGAAAAGCACCCGAACGCTGAAAAATTAAGCGTCTGCGAAGTAGATGTCGGCGGCGCGAAGCTGCAGATCGTTTGCGGCGCGAAAAATGTGGAGGCGGATCAGATCGTACCAGTCGCGTTAATCGGCGCGAAAGTCGGCGGCATCACGATCCGCGAAGCGGAGCTGCGCGGCGTGAAGAGTTTCGGAATGATCTGCTCGGCAAAAGAGTTAGGCTTACCCCAAATCAACGACGGGATTTTGCCGCTTGATTCTTCAATCGGCGATCTTGCGATCGGGCGAAAATTAAATGATCTCGCGCTTCTTGCCGACACGATTTTTGAGGTAGAACTTACGGCAAATCGCGGCGATTGCCTATCGATTTACGGCTTGGCGCGCGAGTTATCAGCCGCGCTGAAAAAGCCGCTGAAAGAGATTTCGCCCGATCTTACGGCTCTTGGGATCGCGCCTGAAAAACTCGCGTTTCCCGCTGGAAATTGCCGCCGCGCGGCTTTCGCCGCGTGCGATTTTACGCCTAGCGATACGCCGCTTTTAATTAAATTGCGGCTTGGTTGGGCGGGGCTTGACGCGCAAAAAGCCGCCGAAAATTACGCCGCGCACGCTACGGGCGTAGTCGTGAAAGTTTACGACTACGACAAAATTCACGACAAAATGGGCGATCTTGCGAATGGGGCTGGTTTCGTAAAAGATGAGGATTTTGCGCCCGCGATCCAGACGCGGACGATCGCGATCGCGGCGCTTTTCGCGCCGCCTGAGGAGATTTCGCGGGCGATCTACGAGACGAAAACCCCGCAAAATCCCACGCTAAACCGCCTCGCCAAAGGCGCGGAGCCGCAGGTAAATCGCGCCATTAACTTTCTTGCCGCCGCATTCGGCTTGAAATTTACGCGCGTTTTCACCTACGAGTCGCAGATCGCGCCGAAAGTCATAGAGACGAGCGCGGCGGAGATTTCCAATCTCATAGGCATAGAGATCGCCGAAGCCTCGATCGTGGAGATTTTCACGCGCCTTTCAATAAAAGTTGAAAATCGCGCCGGGAAACTCGCCGTAACAATCCCCGACTTCCGCCATGACATCGCGAATTTCGCGGATTTGACGGAGGAAATTACGCGGATTATCGGGATTGACGCGATCGCGGCAAAACCGCTTAAAACCGCCGTAAAGCGTGCGGCGACCGAGGGCTGGCGTAAATTTCGCTTTGAGCGCGATCTAGCTTTTCGCGCGGCGGCGGCTGGATTTAACGAATCTATGCACTTCGTATTTTGCGACTCCGCGATCGCGGCGGAATTTGGTTTCGCGCCGATGAAAAAAGAGCTTTGCGTGGCGAATCCGATCGCGGCGAATTTAGACGCCTTGCGCCCGACTTTGCTTGTCAATTTGTTGCAAGCGGCGCAGTTAAACCGCGCGAAAAACAAGGCGAAGATCGCGCTCTTTGAGATCGGCGACGTTTATGACGCGGCGCGCGAGCAGAGCCGCGAAATGGCGTTTGTCTTTGCGGGCGATCGCGATGCGCCGAGCGCGCAAAATCATGGCAAATCGCGCCAGATTGACTTTTTTGAGTTCGCGAAAGTTGTGAGCAAGGCGATCGGAAATTTTGAGTTATCAGAGGCAAGCGCGCCCTTTTTACAGGCGGGACAGAGCGCGGCGATCGTCATAGGCGGCGAAAATATCGGGGTTTTTGGGAAAATCGCGCCTAGCCTCGCGGCGAAGTTTGACTTGCCGAGCGCGACTTTCGCGGCGGCGATCGCGCTGGACAAACTTTCACGAAAGACTATCAACGCCCTGCCGTTTAGCAAATTTCAGCCGCTTGAACGCGATCTGAGCATTGTGATCGCGAAAAGCGCGCGATTTAGCGCGATCAAAAAGGCGATCGAGAGTCTTGCGATCGCGGATATTAAGAAAGTTTTGGCGGTTGATATTTACGAGGGCGCGGCATTGGGCGAAAACCACAGCTTCACGATCCGCCTTGTGTTGCAACCTATGGAAAAGAGCCTCGCTGAAAATGAGATCGCGGAGATTACCGCGAAAGTTCTCGCGAAACTTGAAGCGGATTTCGGAGCGAAACTTAGATGAAAAAGTTCGTAGCGGCGCGAGCGGCGCGGATTGAGGGCGAGGTATCGATCCTAGCGGCGGACAAGTCTATTTCGCATAGGTGCGCGATCTTTTCGCTTTTGAGCGAGGGCGAGTGGCGCGTGGAGAATTTTTTGCGCGCGGAGGATACGCTCCGCTCGCTCGCGATCGCGGAGCAACTAGGCGCCAAGGTCGCGTGGCGCGAGGGAAGTCTTACGATCAAAAGCCCAAGCGAGATTGTAGAGCCCGTTGAACCGCTTGACTGCGGCAACGCCGGCACCGCGATGCGCCTTTACATCGGGTTTCTCGCGGCGCAAAAGGGATTTTTTGTGTTGAGCGGCGATCGCTACCTAAATAACCGTCCAATGAAGCGCGTGGCGCAGCCTTTGCGCGAGATCGGCGCAAGCATTGACGGGCGCAAAGAGGGCGGCTTCGCGCCGATTGCGGTGCGCGGGAATCCTGATTTGGCGCGGTTTAATTACGCGAGCGCGATTTCCTCAGCGCAAGTCAAATCCGCGCTGGTTTTGGCGGGGCTATGCGCGAATGGCGGCGAGTATTTTGAGGGCGAATTAAGCCGCGATCACACGGAAAGAATGTTGTCCGCAATGGGCGCCGCGATCGTAACGAGCGCGGGTAAAACCCTAATCGCGCCTAAAAAATCGCCGTTAAAACCTCTGGCGATCCGCGTTCCCGCCGATCCTTCAAGCGGATTTTTCTTTGCGGTAGCGGCGGCGATCTGCGAGAAAGGCGACGTCCTTTTGCGCGGCGTTACCCTCAATCCCACGCGGATTGAGGCGTATAAAGTCCTCGCGCGAATGGGCGCGATCGTGGAGTTTATCGAGCGCGAAAACGACTACGAGCCAATCGGCGATATTCGCGTGCGGCGCGGCGAGTTGCGCGGCGCGGAGATCGGCGAAAATATTTCGTGGCTCATTGACGAACTGCCCGCGCTCGCGATCGCGTGCGCTTTCGCGGAGGGCGTAAGCCGCGTTACGGGCGCGGCGGAGTTGCGCGTTAAAGAGAGCGATCGCATTAAAAGCGCGGTCTCAAACCTTGTAAAATGCGGCGTGAACGCCCGCGAATTGCCAGATGGGTTTGAGATTACGGGCGGCAAGCTGCGAGGCGCAAAGGTGGAGAGCTTCGGCGATCATAGAATCGCGATGAGTTTTGCGATCGCGGGCATTGCGGCGGAGGGTGAGATGACGATCAACGATACTGATTGTATTGCTACGAGTTTTCCGAATTTCGCGGAGATTTATAGAGGATTAGGCGGCGCGTTGGAAGAGGGCGAGGCAAATTAGCGCGGGGGGCGGCGGAATTTGCCGCGTTATTGGGCGAAAAATTGCGAAAGTACGCGAAAAACTTCAGATTTAAGCCTATAAATTTTTTGACGATAAAGAGATGTTTTAATTAAAATATTGAATTATCGGAAGATATATAAAAACATTATAAATAAGGATCTAAACAACCAAACGGAAAGATAATACGCTAAAAAGGGCGATGTTTCCGTGGAAAACCGCTACTACAAAAGTTCTAAACTTTCCGAGGGCAAGCTTCGGCAAATAATCAAGT
>JAITUT010000004.1 GCA_031286325.1 Helicobacteraceae bacterium | reverse complement strand
AAGGGACTATCTAGAAAGTTGCGTTTGCTATAAAACGAATAGTGAAACAAGACCTTTTACAGAAGCGGAGTTAAAAAATTGGAGTAACAAATTCGAGATAACTTGCGAGTGAGTCTCGGATCGTTATTGCGGCGAAGCAAACGCTATTACCAAATTTCGCTAAATTTTGCGTAATTTTCAGCGATACGAAAGGAAACAGATGAAAAGAGTTTTGATTGCTATTTTGCTGGCGATGACTTGCCAAATTATAAACGCGAGCCAAAGCGCGGACTCAGATTACAAAATTTATGTCGTAAATAAAACGGCGCGTGTTGATAAGGAGAACGGCAAGTGTATGGATATGGACGGCAATTTACTCCCCGGCAAAGCGGAGGTGCGAAAACCGCTCAGAGACGGCGGAATCTTCGGAACGCTATGTATTGACGGCGAGGCGACCGGCGAGAGGAATTATTCCGAAGAGGGCGTGTTATATAAAGCAATTGAGCCAAAAGACGCTAACGCAACAGAGGCGCGCGGCTACTACTATAACGGGGAGCTAAAATACATCACGCCGTATAAAAACGGTAAACTCGAAGGGGTTGCGAAGTATTTCTTCCAAAGCGGCGAAGTTGAATATGAAACACCATACAAAAACGGTAAACGCGAAGGGGTCGCGAAGCATTTCTACGGGAAAGACACACTTCTAAGCGAAACGCCATACGAAAATGATCGCGAGAACGGAATTAGCAAATCTTATTACAGGAGCGGCAAACTTCTAAGCGAACAAACATACAAAAACGGCTTTAAAGACGGGAATAAGAAATTTTATTACGAGAGCGGGGAGCTTGAATATGAAGTGCCCGAAAACTATGGAATGAACGGGGATGAAGTGATCGTAAAATATTTCTACAAGAACGGCAAACTTAAAGAAGAAATACCATACAAAGGCATTGTAATACCATACAGAGACATTGTCGTGGAGGGGATTGGCAAAACTTATTACGAGAGCGGCGAACTTCAAAGCGAAATACCATACAAAATCTACAGCGCGGAGGGGATTGGCAAAATTTATTACGAGAACGGCAAGCTAAAGCAAGAGAGCACATACAAAAACGACAGAATAGAGGGCGAAATGAAAACTTTCAGGAGAAACGGCAAAATTTGGGGCGTATTTACATATAAAAAGAACAAGGCAATAGACGGCGTTTGCCATAAAACGAATGGCAAAAAAACGTCTTTCACCAAAGCTGAGTTAGAAAATTTGAATAACAAACCATATTCATCAGAATCGAAAAGTTGGTCGGAGAGTTGGTATAACGAACTCTCTGTAATTTGCAAGTGAGTCGCGCGATCGTTATTGCGGCTCACAGCTTCGTCATTGCGGCGATCTTAAATTATGGAGCGCGGAAGAATGTTTGAATTTCGCGCAAATCGCTTGCGATCTATATTGTGGGTCAAATGGCGTTGCTCCTCGCTCAATCCTCGCAATAACAATTTTCGTTTATGATCGCGCCCTGAAATTTGGATTTAAGAGTTACGAAGTCAAGATGAAACCTATAAATCCCATTGCGATCACCGCAAGCGTATATGTAGGGGCGATCACCCTTTGATCGCAAGCGGAAAGTAAGAGAGTTACGAAACCAGAATAAAAACCTATTGTTCCCGTTGCGCTCGTGATCGCGTAAAACGCGGAGCGAGCGGAGCAGTAGGACGCAAAGCGTCCGTTACTGCGTAGGCGCAACGGGCGCAAATTGCCCAGCAATGCTGAACGGCAATTTGCGAGGTTTCCAAAGGCAAAGCCTTTGGTCGCAAGCGGGAGCTTTGCTCCCGCAAGAAGTTAAATTTTGGGTCCCGCCGCGGTAAAGTCAAACGCCGAGTTCCCGCCGTCATAGCGTTTGAAGTTCTTAATAAACCCTTCCGCCAACTTTTTCGCAGTCGCATCATAAGCCGCTTTGTCGCTCCAAGTGGATTTAGGATCAAGAATCGCGCTATCCACGCCTTCAAGCGACTCTGGCACCGCGAGGTTAAAGATCGGCATAGTCTTGAAAGCAGCCCTCTCAATTGAGCCGTCTAAGATCGCGGTAATGCAACCGCGCGTAGTCTTAATGCTCATTCGCTTGCCTACGCCGTAAGCGCCGCCGCTTAAACCCGTATTAACAAGATAGACATTTACTTTATGCTTGTCTATCTTTTCGCCGAGCAACTTCGCGTAATCAGTCGGGTGAAGCGTCATAAAGACCTCGCCGAAGCATGCGCTAAATGTCGTCTGCGGCTCGGTAACGCCGCGCTCCGTCCCCGCGACTTTCGCCGTGTAGCCGCTCAAAAAGTAATACATCGCTTGCTCTTTTGTGAGTTTCGCAACTGGCGGCAAGACGCCGAAAGCGTCATACGAAAGGAAAATAATGTTGTTCGGATGACCAGCTTTCAAAGTCTTTTCGTGATTCGCGATATGCTCGATCGGGTAACTTACGCGCGTATTTTCCGTCTTGCTGCCGTCGTCGTAATCGACTTCGCCGTTCGCTTTAACCACGACATTTTCCAGTAGCGCGTCGCGTTTAATCGCGGCGTAAATCTCCGGCTCGCTTTTAGGATCAAGGTTGATCGTCTTCGCGTAGCAGCCGCCCTCAAAATTAAATATGCCGTCATTATCCCAGCCGTGCTCGTCATCGCCGATAAGTTTGCGATCGGGATCGGTGGAAAGCGTAGTTTTACCCGTGCCGCTGAGTCCGAAAAATAGCGCGACATCGCCGTTTTTGCCGACATTCGCCGAGCAGTGCATTGAGAGGATATTTTGCAACGGAAGCCAATAGTTCATCATCGTGAAGATGCCCTTTTTCATCTCGCCGCCGTAATATGTGCCGCCAATGATCGCTATGTTTTCCTCCACGTTAAAGACCACGAAAACTTCGCTGTTGTGCCCGTGTTTTTTGTAGTCTGGATCGGTCGTTTTACAAGCGTTATAGACCATAAAGTCGGGCTTGTAATTCTCAAGGTCTTTCTTCTCGGGACGAATAAACATATTCGTTACAAAGTGGTGCTGCCACGCGAGCTCGGAGACGAAACGCACGCATTTGCGAGTTTTTTCGTTCGCGCCGGTGTAGCCGTCAAAGACATACAAATCTTTGCCGCTGAGTTGCTTTTTGACAAGAGCGAAAAGGTCGTCAAAAGCTTCTTTGGTCGTGGGCTGATTCACTTTGCCCCACGCGATATATTTTTGCGAAGGCTCCGCTTTCACAAAATACTTATCTTTGGGGCTTCTGCCCGTGAATTTGCCCGTATCCACCGCCGCCGCGCCGCTTTTTGTGATTACAACGCCTTCGTTGTTCTTGGTCTCGTGCTCAAAAATCTCCGCAAACGAGAGATTTCGGTAGATTTTCCCAACCGAATCAAGGCGTAAATCTTTCGCCCAATTACTCATTTTAACCTCCTAGTTTAAGATGCGGCTAGTATACCGCAAAAGAATTTTAACTTTGCGCCCTGCAAACGGGCAAATTTGCGATCTTGTATAATTCGCGGAAAATAACGCCTTATGTCCACAGCCAATAAAAGGACATCAAAAATGCACAATTTTAAGGTTTTCTCAGGCTCGGCGCACCCGCAACTCGCGGCGGAAATTTGCGCGAATATGGATTACCCTCTAGGTCAGGTTACGAGAAGCCGTTTCAGCGACGGCGAGATCGGGATTCAGATCAGCGAATCGGTTCGCGGTCAAGATGTATTCATTATTCAGCCCACCTGTCCGCCCGCTAACGACAATTTAATGGAAACCCTGCTGATGGTCGACGCGTTAAAGCGCAGCAGCGCGAACAGCATTATCGCCGTTATGCCCTATTTCGGCTACTCTAGACAAGATCGTAAAGCCGCGCCGCGCGTGCCGATCACGGCGAAGCTTGTGGCGAATATGTTAGAGGCGGCGGGGATAGATCGCCTCGTTACGTTGGACTTGCACGCGGGGCAAATTCAAGGTTTCTTTGACGTGCCTGTGGATAACCTCTACGGCGAGATAATTTTCACCGAGCATATCGCCTCGCGCAACTTGCAAAACGCGATCATCGCGAGCCCAGACGCGGGCGGCGTTGTCCGCGCGAGGGCGTTCGCGAAAAGGCTTGATCTAGACGTAGTGATCGTGGATAAGCGGCGCGAGCGAGCGAATGTGAGCGAAGTGATGAACATTATCGGCGATGTGAACGGCAAAGATGTGATAATTATTGACGACATTGTCGATACCGCGGGGACGCTCGTGGGCGCGGCGCGGGTGCTAAAAGAAAAAGGCGCTTCAAGCGTAATGGCGTGTTGCTCGCACGCGGTTTTGTCGGGTCCCGCGTATGAGCGCATTGAAGCGGGATCGCTCGACGAGCTAATCGTTACGAACACGATCCCGTTAAAGCGGCAGATCGCGAAAATTACGCAACTTTCCGTAGCCCCGCTCTTCGCTGAAGTAATGCGCAGGATCGTAAATGACGAGAGCGTAAATGGGCTCTTTGAATAGGATTTAATGAAAAATATACGAAATTTCTCAATCATCGCGCATATTGACCACGGCAAAAGCACATTAGCCGATCGCATTATTGAAGAGACGCGCGCCGTAAGCGGACGGCAGATGAAAGCGCAGCTGCTTGACGGAATGGATATTGAGCGCGAGCGCGGCATCACGATCAAAGCGCAAAGCGTGCGGCTAACCTACAAAGATCACATCTTAAATTTAATCGACACGCCCGGGCACGTGGATTTTTCGCACGAGGTCAGCAAATCGCTGATCTCTAGCGAGGGGGCGCTCCTTGTAGTAGACGCCACGCAAGGCGTGCAGGCGCAGACGATCGCGAATTGCTATATGGCGATCGAAAACGGCGTGGAAATCCTGCCGGTAATCAACAAAATCGATCTGCCAAGCAGCGATCCTAATCGCGTAAAAAAGGAAATTGAAAGCGTAATAGGCGTGGATTGCAGCAACGCAAAATTAGTTTCGGCTAAAAGCGGGATCGGAATCAGCGAATTATTAGACGCGATCGTGGAGTTTATCCCGCCGCCTACGGGCAATACGAAAGCTACTCCTCGCGCGTTGATTTACGATAGTTGGTTTGACAACTATTTAGGCGCGCTCGCGCTCGTTCGCGTCTTTGACGGATCGCTTAAAAAGGGGCAAAAAATCCTCGTAATGGCGAGCGGCAAACGTCACGAAATTAACGCCATTTATTACCCGCACCCGATCACGCACATTGACACGGACGAAATTAAAACCGGCGAGATCGGCATTGTGGTTTTGGGTATTAAAACCGTCAGCGATGTGCGCGTGGGCGATACGATCACAGATTCCGCGCGTCCCGCGAAAGAGCCTGTGGCGCGTTACCACGAGGCGAAAAGTTATGTATTCGCGGGAATTTATCCGTTTGAGACCGAACAATTTGAGCCTTTGCGCGACGCTTTGGAAAAGCTTAAAATGAACGATTCGAGTATTTCCTTTACGCCTGAAACTTCAGTCGCGCTCGGATTTGGCTTTCGCGTAGGATTTTTGGGGCTTTTGCATATGGAAGTCGTGAAAGAACGTTTGGAGCGCGAATTTGGCTTGGAGCTCATCGCCACCGCGCCCAGCGTAACTTACGAGGTTGATACCACGCGCGGCGAAACTCTCTTGATTTCAAACCCCACGGCGCTGCCTGACGTAGGCTTGATCGCCGAAATCCGCGAACCGTTTGTGCGCGGCGCGATCATTACTCCGAGCGAATTTGTGGGCAATATGATTTCGCTTTTGAACAACAAACGCGCCGCGCAAGAAAAAATGGAATATATCGGTAGTGATCGCGTAATACTCATTTACGCGATCCCGCTCAACGAGGTCATCAGCGACTTCTACGACAAAATGAAATCTCTCTCAAAGGGCTACGCGAGTTTCGACTACGAGCCAATTGAATATCGCGCGGGAAACCTTGTGAAACTGGACATTCGCGTAGCGGGCGACATCGTAGACGCGCTAAGCCTCATCGTAGATCGCGCCAAAGCCGAATCGCGCGGACGCGAACTCGTAGGCAAAATGAAAGAGTTAATAGATCGCCAACTCTTTGAAGTCGCTATTCAGGCAAGTATCGGCGGGAAAGTGATCGCCCGAGAAACCGTCAAAAGCGTGGGTAAAAATGTAACCGCCAAGTGTTACGGCGGCGATATTACGCGCAAACGCAAGTTGCTGGAAAAACAAAAAGAGGGCAAAAAACGAATGAAAGCGATCGGCAAAGTCTCTATTCCGCAAGAGGCGTTTTTAGCGGTTTTGAAGATAGAGAACTAATGGAACTTCTCGCGCCGGCCGGCGATCCGCGCAAATTCCAGATCGCGCTTGATTACGGCGCGGACGCGGTTTATGGCGGCGTTAGCCATTTTTCTTTGCGCGCGAGGAGCGCGAAGGAATTTACGATCGAAACTTTCGCCGAGTGCGTCCGCGCGTCTCACGATCGCGGTAAAAAAATTTTCGCCGCGATCAACGGGTTCCCCTTTAACAACCAGATAAAAATGCTAGAAAACCACCTCGCCGCAATGAGAGACGCCGCGCCGGACGCGTTTATCGTGAGTAGCCCTGGAGTAATCCGCCTCGCCAAAAAGATCGCGCCAAATATGCCGCTGCACCTCTCGACACAAGCGAACGCCTTAAACACGCTTGATTGCGAGGCTTACTACGAAATGGGCGTACGCCGCGTCATCGCCGCGCGCGAGATGAGCCTCAAAGATTTAGAGGCGATCAAAGCCGCGCTGCCCGCGCTGGAACTTGAAATTTTCTTGCACGGCTCAATGTGTTTCGCCTTCAGCGGCAGGTGTCTTGTGAGCTCTTTGCAAAGCGGGCGCGTGGCGAATCGCGGCAGTTGCGCCAACGATTGCCGTTTTCCTTACGCAATTTACGCCGAAAACCCAGAGACGGGCACGCTCTTTCGCGTAGAGGAGCGCGAGGAAGGCACATATTTGTTTAACGCGAAAGACCTAAAGATGATCGCGCGTTTGCGAGAAATTGTATCAAGCGGCGCGGTAGATAGCGTGAAAATAGAGGGGCGCACAAAGAGCGCGTATTATTGCGCCTGCGCCGTGCGCGCGTATCGCGCCGCGCTGGACGACATCGCGGCGGGGCGCTTTGATTTGGAGTTTTACGAAGCGGAGCTTTCCACGTTGAAAAATCGCGGCTACACGGACGGTTATTTGGTGCGCCGACCATTTGAGCGGTTGGATACGCAAAACTTCGCCGCCACCCAATTAAACGGCGCGAGCGAAGTTGCGGCGATCGTGGATTTCGCGGGCGGCGCGGGGTTTCATTCTTTGGGTAAAGTCGCTACGGGCGGCGTTTATGAGGCGATCGCGCCGCTTGACAAAATGTCCGTGATCGCGGAGGTTGAAAACGAAATTGGCAAAATTTTCCGCAAAGGATCGCGTGTTTTTGTGGAGTTTAAGCAAATTGCGATCGCCGGCGAAGCTAGTAACGCGCCCGTGAAATTTCTAGATTCAATCCATTCGGGCAACGAAAAAGCCGCTTTATTACCCGCGCCGCTACCTATCAACACATTCCTCCGTACGCCGTTTCAGAGCTGATCGCTACAAGGATCTCTAATTTTATGTATGGTGTAACTTCATTCATTGAAAATTGTAAAATCACATCTTCCACTATTGAAGAAAGAAACGACGAACTTCGTCATATTTATCGATCGACTCGGTTGTTAAATTCTCATCTTTGGGCATAGTTGACGCAACCTTAAAAAACCTAATGCTTCCTCTTTCGTTAGCGTTTTTTCCACACTTGCTCCTATGTTCATTTTCAACCTTTCTTTTTCTTCGGTTTTCATTGTGATTTTATGTTATTGAAAAATAATTTAAGACATTCTTATAACGATCTTTGTATGCTTCGTCATTTAAATAATATTTTCTTATTATTTTTTCCG
>JAITUT010000003.1 GCA_031286325.1 Helicobacteraceae bacterium | reverse complement strand
AAACCACTACGAAATTTTCGCCTCATTCGGCAAAGATATAGACGAGCTTGGCGCGGCGGCGTATATCGGCATTACGCGGCTTGCGTTCGCCAGCGATCGCGCGGTGCCGTTCGTTAAGTTGCTGGCGGCGGCGGGCTTCAAAGACGGCGCGAGTTCTTTGGACGCGGACGCTTTCGCTTTCGGCGGCGGGCTTGGGCTCGCATACGCCCTTACCGACAACTTTGAAATTTTCGCGGGCGGGGACTATGTTTCGCGCAACTTCGGCGAAGCGGCGGGCAAAGCTAGCAATAGCGCGCGCGAAGTTACCTACGGCACGCTCAAGCAAAAAGAGACGGAGATGAAATTTTCGCTCGGATTAAGGATTCTCTTTTAACAGGTTTTAACGCGCTTTTTGTAAGCTTAAAAACGCCGCGCCGATCGCGGGAAAGCGCGATTTTCCTCGCAATAATAAAAACTTCGCGGCGAGCAAGGCGAGCGGCGTTAAACGTTGCAAAACCAAACCCAAAAACGCGGCGGGTGTTTTGGTAAATGCAAAATGCGCGCCGCGTATATTTACGAGTTAGCGGCAAGCGGGGAAAAACGCGGTGAATGATGAGAATTTGAACGTAAAAATAGCGGAAATATGGGCTATTTTGACTTTTTAAAAAGGCGCAAAAAGCCGAAGAATGAAACGGTAAAGGCGAGCGAACCTTCACCAGAGCAGACTTTATTTGCAAAAACCGTTTTAGCGGTTATTAGCCCGACCGTTGAACAATTTGGGTTTTCAAGACGCAGCGTGGAAGTTGAGCAACATTTTACGACTATTATTTTTCGTAAAGACAAACAGTACATAAAAATAAACGGTTCTACCTATCCTACAGATTACCCATATTCTTACAATATCATTTTTGGAGAGGGCGGCGAAAACATTATAGAACGGGATTTAAATTCCATTGCGTTGTGGCGACTGAAAGCGAAAATAGACCCGACGCTCAAAGCAAAAGAATACGAATTTCCGTTTGGCGACAAAGTGAAATTCAGCGTTTCAAACGCAAATGAAGAACTTATAAAGTACGCAAACGCGTTTCTTTGCGGTAACTTGACCTTGTTTTACGAAACGCGCTCGGAGCAAAATAAAGACAGAAAGCCATACAAAATATATACGCCAAACGAGAACGGCGTTTTTACAATAACAGAAGAAGCGACAAGCGTTGAACAAAAAAAGAAATACGGTTAATGAAGGAAAAATTAGTTGCCGCCGGGACGGTTAACCGCAAGCGGGCGAGAGCGCGGCGGACGATGAATTGCGAAATTAAACATTAATTAAAAGTTATGCCCGAACAACAAAATATGGAATACAAATCCGTTTGGAAAGACAAACATTTGAAATGGATACGCGGCTTTTCCAACGCGCAAGACTCCGCGCTTTATCCCAGTTGCGCGTGGGAGCGACGAGCAGCGCTGGAAATTTCTAGAGTTTTGTCTTGCTCGCGGCAACGGCTTTTACGCGCGTTTTAAGCGGCGCGGAATTTCGCAAAGTTTTACTTCTGCTCGCAATAACGGCTTTTACGCGCTAGCGAACATTTTACGTTCTAGCCGTCGCGAGAAATTAAAGCGATATATTTTAGCTAATATAACGCTTATGGAACTTTTTAACCCGCAATTTACCGAAACGATGGCTCTCACATTCAAGGTCGCTTTGCTGACGACGCTCATTTTGCTCGCGATCGCCACTCCAATCGCGTATTGGATCGCGTATGGAAAATCCCGCGCGAAGCCGCTCGCCGAAGCGATCGTGAATCTGCCGCTCGTCTTGCCGCCAAGCGCGCTGGGCTTTTACCTGCTGCTAGCGTTCAGCCCGCGCAACGCTTTCGGCGAATTTTTGGAGCGGTATTTTGATGTGCGGCTTGTATTTTCGTTTGAGGGGATCGTACTCGCGAGCGTGATTTTCAGCCTGCCGTTTATGACGAACGCGCTTTCGGCGGGCTTTGCCCAAATCAACAAAACGCTCATTGAGGCGGCGGCGACGCTCGGCGCGGGGCGCGTCAAGACGCTATTTCGCGTGATTTTGCCGAATATGAAACCTGCGATTTTGACTGGCGCGGTGCTCACTTTCGCGCACACGATCGGCGAATTTGGCGTGGTTTTGATGATCGGCGGCTCGCGCGCGGGCGAGACGAAAGTCGCAAGTATCGCGATCTACGAAGAGGTAGAGAGCCTCAACTACGCCCTTGCCCACCAATACGCCGGCGCGTTGGTAGTCGTCTCGTTTCTGATGTTGCTCGCCGTCTACCTCATCAACCGATCGTTCGCGAGGGCGGCGTGATAAAACCTAAAAATCACCGCGATCGGGATCGCTTGCGGAGCGAGCAAGCGGCGCAAAATTTGGCGGCGAGCGGGATTGGCGATTTGGCTTTGCCCCTGCGAGGAGTTATGATGATTGAAATAAATGTGCGGAAAAAACTAGGCGGAGTTGATTTGGAGTTTAACGGCGCGATCAGGGACGGCGAATTTGCCGCGATCTTCGGCGCAAGCGGCGCGGGCAAAACCACGCTTTTGCGAATGATCGCTGGGCTCGCCACCCCCGATTCTGGGCGCATCGTAGCGGATAAAGAGGTGTGGTTTGATAACGCGCGCGGAGTGAATTTGCCGCCGCAAAAGCGTAAAACGGGCTTTGTTTTTCAGGATTACGCGCTCTTTCCGAATATGACCGCGCTGCAAAATGTGGCGTTCGCTCTGAAACGGCGCGACAAAAACGAAGCGGCGCGTTTGCTGGAACTTTGCCAACTTACCGCGCTTGCGAATCGGCGCGTATCGGAGTTGAGCGGCGGGCAAAAGCAGCGCGTAGCCCTCGCGCGCGCGCTCGCGGCGAAGCCTAAAATTTTGCTCTTGGACGAGCCGCTTTCCGCGCTTGACGTGGCGCTTCGTTTGGAGTTGCAGAGCGAACTTTTGGCGATCCAGCGCGAACGGCAAATCGCGGCGTTGCTTGTGAGCCACGACATTAGCGAAGTTTTTAAGCTCTCAACCCGCGCGTTTGTGTTAGAGCGCGGCAAAGTCGCGCGGGATGGCGCGCCTGCGGAAGTATTCGCAAGCGGCGGAGTGAGCAACAAATTCAAAATCGCGGGCGAGGTTTTGGCGATCGAGCAGAGCGGCGTAGTCGTGATTTTGACGCTGCTCGCGGGGGGCGATATTATCAAAGTCGCCGCGAGCCGCGCGGAAGCCTCCGATTTGAAAGTGGGCGATCACGCTATGATCGCCTCCAAAGCCTTTAACCCGATCGTGATGAAAATGAATTAGACATATTTTGTTATTAGATTTCAGATCGTATTGCCCGCGAAACAAGGCGCGAAACACAAAACGTTCCTATTAGAAACCCTCGCGCCCCCCAACGAGGGAATTATAGTAACGACAACTTCCGAAAGTTAATTAGCGAGTTTTTCGCTTAACTGCGCTATAAATTTATCCATAAAATCATCGTAAATTTCATTGCGATCGCGATCGTTAAATAGTTCGTCAATAATTTCAGGGCGAGAGCAAAGCTTTTCTCCTTGCTCTTTAGACACATCGCCGCGCATCTTTCGCCATTTATACTCTTCATAAAACTTTACGGCGTAGTGATTAATTCGGATTTTACGCGCGGTACTCTGGAAATTTGAACCGATTATATTTTCAACTATTTTCATATTTTCATCGCGTATACAAAATGGAGTATCGCGGAATACATGCGGGTCCGCAGTGTTTTTAACAATTAGGCGCGGATTTACGATCGATTTGCCGATCTTGAAGCTTTTCGCGGCTCTTCTGCGATAACTTTCTATCACGCCGCCGCTTGGTTTAGTTTTATGCCCGTTTGAGCCGTAAAATACCCAGGCGATGAAAAGTTGAGATGTGTTTCTCGGCAACTTTTTAAGAAAATCGGGAATAGAATTTTCCGTAATAGGAACGATAAATTCATCTATATCAATAAAGGCGATCCACTTTGAATCAAATCTATATCGCGTTAAACAATCTTTATACGCGGGAAGCTGCATATATTTTCCCGGAAAATAAATGTATTCCACAATGCCGCGATCAATGTATGGCTGCAACACATTCTTTGTGTCGTCAGAGCTCTCGTTATCATAAATATAAAATTTTTGGGCGCCGACTAATAAATGATACTCAATCCACTCTTTGAAATACACGCCTTCGTCTTTGGCGATCGCGCAGATCGCGAGGTAATTTGGGGTAACTAAACTATCTTCTTTTTTAAGCGCGGTTAAATAATTAAAAAACCCGTAACGAACGACATTTTTCATACGCGAGTGCCGCCCCCCCCCCCCGCGTTTAAGGCGAAAGGCGCGGCGAAAATATGGCTCGCTATCACGAGCCAAACGCTTAAATTTTGCTCGCGATAGGAGGCGAGACGCCTATTTAAACGCTCAAACGGACGTTTATACCAAGCAAGTTGTCGTCTATCCTCGCTCATTATTAACCCTTTTTCTTCTTTGGAATCGTGTGCATACTCACAAAACGCCCGTCAATAAAGGGGTCTTTCTCAATCTGCGCGTATTCGTCAACCATTTTCGTAACCACTTCCAGCACCGCGAAACCCACGGCGGGATTCGCCATTTCGCGCCCCTTCAAAAAGACGCGGAACTTCACGTGCTTGCCGTCTTCAAGAAACTCAATGGCGTGTTTGACTTTGTAGTTTAAGTCGTTTTGCGCGATTTTAGCGGTGAGTTTGATCTCTTTAACCTCTACCAATTTTTGCTTCTTTTTCGCCTCTTTCGCGCGCTTCTCCTGCTCGTATTTATATTTGCCGAAGTCCATAACTTTCGCCACAGGCGGCTTCGCGTCCGGCGAAATCAGCACTAATTCCAGCCCTAAATCCCGCGCGATCGCGATCGCTTGACGCGTAGGAATCACGCCGTACTGGGTTCCGTCCGTTCCTACGCAACGCACCTCCTCGCTAAAACGGAAAATCTGCTCGTTTATGAGCGTCTTTTTATCTATCTCTCTCGCGGGCGTTTGCGGCGCGTCGTTCAAAGGGTCTCCTTGTTAATTTGTGTTGCGCACTTGGCGGTAAAATCGCTAAAACTCATCGTCTCTTGCGTCCTTTCGCGGCGATCGCGCAAAGCGACCAACCTGTTTTTAACCTCTTCGTCGCCTAAAACTATAATATAAGGAACCTTTGTTTTCTCGGCGTTTTTAATTTTTTTAGCGAGCGAATCGTCGCGATCGTAAATTTTCACATCAATTTCGTTCAGGGTCAGCTCGTTTGCGATCTCGCGCGCATATGCGTTATGCGCCTCGCCAATCGGCACAATCGCGACTTGCGTCGGCGCGATGAAAAACGGCAATTCGCCGCCGTAATGCTCGATCAAGATCGCGATAAAACGCTCCATTGATCCCATCATCGCGCGGTGGAGCATTACTGGGCGGACGCGCTCGTTAGCCGCGTTTGTATAATGCAGATCAAATCGTTCGGGCAAATTCATATCAACTTGCACCGTGCCGCATTGCCACTTGCGCCCGATCGCGTCCGTGATTTTCACGTCAATTTTAGGTCCGTAAAACGCGCCGCCGCCCTCGTCTATCATATATTCGCCGTGCTTTTTAAGAACGCTTTCAATCGCCTCGGTAGATTTGACCCACAGGCGATCGTCGCCGATCGCTTTCGCGGGTTTCGTGGACAAAGTAAGCGTATATTTGAAGTCAAAGAGGCTCATTAGGCGATCAATAAACTCTAAAATTTTCTCAATTTCCTCCGCGATCTGATCCTCGCGGCAGAAAATATGCGCGTCGTCTTGCGTAAATTCGCGCACGCGAAGCAACCCGTGCAACACGCCGCTCTGCTCGTGGCGATGCACCGTGCCAAACTCAAAAAATTTCAGCGGCAGATCGCGGAATGAGCGCGTCTCCGACTCATAAACGGCGATATGACCCACGCAATTCATCGGTTTCAAGCCGTATTGAATCTCGTCAATTTCGGTGAAATACATATTTTCGCCGTAATTTTTGATATGCCCGCTCTTGTCCCACAATGCGCTTTTGAGGATTTCGGGTCCGCGCACGGGTTCGTAGCCGCGCCGTTTGTGCGCTTTGAAACTGAGCTCTTCAAGTTTGGATCGGAGGCGCGCGCCGTTTGGCAGCCAGATCGCAAGCCCGCCGCCGATCTCGTCTGTAAATTTGAATAAATTTAGATCGTTGCCGAGTTTGCGGTGATCGCGTCTCATCGCCTCCGCCATTTGCGTTTCCCAAGTTTTTAACGCCTCTGAATCCGCAAACGCGATTCCGTAAACGCGCGTGAGCATTTCGCGGCTCGAATCGCCGCCCAAATAAGCGCCCGCTAGTTTTGTAAGTTTTACATTCGCGAGAAATTTCGTATTCGGCGCGTGGGGTCCTCGGCACAAATCCTCAAACGCGCCTTGCTTGTAAAACGAAACTTCTTCGCTCTCAATGCGCGAAAGGACTTCGGTTTTCAGCGGATCGTTTTGGTATTTCAGGGTCGCGGCGGATTTCGCGGCGCGGGATTTTTCAATCGGACGCGCTTGAGCGGCGAGTTTTTTCATAGTTTTTTCTATGGTTTTCAGATCGTCTTCGCTGATTTTCGCGCTCGTTTTGAAGTCGTAGTAGAAGCCCTCTTCCACCACGGGACCTACGAAAAATTGCGCGTCGGGGTAGAGAATGGCGACAGCCTGCGCCAAAAGGTGCGCCGATGAGTGGCGCAAAATGGCGAGCGATTCAGGAGAGTTATCGCAGTAAATCGGCAAATTCGCGCCGCCGATCTCCGCGCCCAATTCTTTCGCGGTGATTAAATCTAAAATTCCTTGCGGTGTTTTGACGCCGATAATTTCAGCCAATTATTTTAGTCCTTGAATTAACTTCTCGTAAACCGCTTAAATGGTGGCCTTGACAGGACTCGAACCTGTGACCACTACCATGTCAAGGTAGCGCTCTACCAACTGAGCTACAAGACCTATCGCGTTTAGCGAAATAAGCGCGGGATTTTACAAATTTTTCCTTAAAAGAATGTGCCGCGACAAATTTTGCGCGTAATTTTTGAAAGTTTCGGCGTAAAAACCCGCGTTCAGCCGCAAAATCGGCGCGAAGCGATCTAACGCGACTTTTCTCTTTAATAAAATTTGCGCAAACGCGCTAATTTTTTCGCGGTTAAGCTCCCCTTTTGTGAAATTTCACGTGTTTATGCGGACTTTTTCATTTTACGCGATCTGCTAAAATCGCGAAATTTTCTTAGGAAAGCCGACAAATGCAAACGATTCTTGAAAATCCCAACTTAAACGCGCCTAAAACCATAGAAATTATGCGGCGCGTGCTGGCAAAAAATGACGACAAAGCGGCGCAAAACCGCGCGCTTTTTGACGATATGGGCATACTCGCCTTAAATTTAATGAGCAGTCCCGGCAGCGGCAAAACCACGCTCCTTGAAGCCACCGCGCGATCGGCGCGCTTTAAATTCGCCGTAATTGAGGGCGATTTGGAGACGAACCGAGACGCCGAACGTCTCCAAAGAGCGGGTATCGCCGCGCGCCAGATCGTAACGGGCACAGCTTGCCACTTGGAAGCGGATATGGTGCAAAAGGCGATCGCCGCGCTCGGCATTGACGGCATAGACGCGCTCATCGTGGAAAATGTGGGCAACCTCGTTTGCCCCGCCGACTACGCGCTCGGCACGCACCTAAACATCGTATTGCTCTCCACGCCAGAGGGCGACGACAAAGTACTCAAATACCCAGTAATGTTCCGCGCCGCCGACCTCGTGATTATTACGAAAGCCGAACTCGCGAGCCTATTTGACTTTTCGCTAGATCGCGCGCGCGATGAAGCGCGGCAGTTAAAGCCTGAAATTAAGACGATCGCGCTCTCGGCGAAAACAGGCGAAGGAATGAGCGAGTGGCTGGATTTTGTTGATAACGCGATCAAGAGAGTTAAAAAATGAGCAAAATCACCCTCGCGCACGGCGGAGGCGCGGCTGAAACGCGCGAGCTCATCGCCGAAATTTTCGCCGCGAAACTAGGCAACCCAGTATTAGATCGCGCCGAAGACGCTGGGCTGACGGCGATCGCCGCGGGCAAGATCGCGCTGTCAACAGATTCGTTCGTGGTCGCGCCGATATTTTTCGCGGGCGGCGACATAGGCAAACTCGCGATCGCGGGCAGCTGCAACGATGTAGCGGTGAGCGGCGCGAAGCCGAAATTTTTGAGCGCGGGCTTTATTTTGGAGGAGGGTTTAGAGATCGCGGATTTAGAGCGCGTGGTAGATTCTTTCGCCGCCGAGCTCTCCAAAAACGGCGCGATCATCGCCACAGCCGATACGAAAGTCGTACCCAAAGGCGCGGCGGGCGGCGCGCTCTACATCAACACTACGGCGATCGGCGAGGTGATTTTGGACGCTCTTGACAGCGCGGCTCTAAACGAGGGCGATGTGATCGTAGCGAGCGGTTCGGCGGGCGATCACGGCGCGGCGATCTTCGCGGCTCGCGGCGGGATCGATTTAGCGGGGTTAGAGAGCGACTGCGCGTCTCTATTCCCGCTTGTGGAAACGCTAATCGCGGCGCGGCTTCCGATCGTGTGTATGCGAGACGCCACGCGCGGCGGCTTGGCGGCGGCGGCGAATGAATGGGCGATCGCTAGCGGCGTTGAAATCACACTTGAAGAAAAGGCGATCGCAGTCAAAAGCGCGGTTCTTGGCGCGTGCGAATTGCTGGGTTTCGAACCATACGCGTTGGCGAACGAGGGAATGATGATCGCGGCGTTTCGCGGTGAAAGCGCGGCGGCGGAGGCGGTGAAAATTATGCGGGAAAATCCGCTTGGGCGCGATTCGGCGATTATCGGGCGGGTTACGAAAAAATTTGCTTGCGCGGCGGCGGGCGATTTGCGATCGGCTGAAAATTCTGGGTCGCGAGTTGCCGCTTTAGGCGACTTGCGATCTACGATCGACGGGGCTAACGCTTTGGCTAACCTTTCGGCGCGTAATTTAGCGCGCGTAATCCTGCGATCCCCGCACGGATCTTCGCGCTATCTTGAAATGCCAAGCGGCGAGCTGCTGCCCAGAATTTGCTAACCGCTTACGATCGCGAGAAAAAAGCTAGAGCGCGTGGTAGAATAACGCAACTTTCAGAGGAGCGAAAATGCACGAGTATTCCGTAGTTCAAGCGCTTTTGGAGCAGTGCGAGAGCGAGGCGCGGAAAGCTGGCGCGAGCCGCGTGTTGAAAATCTCCGTCAAAGTGGGCAAAATGAGCGGCGTTGAGCCAAAGCTCCTGCAATCGGCTTATTCGGTCTTTAGCGAAGATAGTTTTTGCAAGGGCGCGGTACTGGAAATTACGCGCCAAAACGTGATCGCGCGGTGCGAAAAGTGCGGCGAAGAGAGCGAAATCGCCGATACGCGCTACATTTGCCCCGTCTGCGGCGACGAGCGGCTCAAAGTAATTGACGGCGATTCGCTGATTTTAATGCGTTTAGAGGCGGAGTAAGGGCGGATCAAGGCTCTTCGCGGTGGCGGCGAAACGAAAACTTTTGCGCGCCTCTTTAATCATCTCGCGGTCAAATTCGGCGATCAGAATACCCTCCATTTCATCTAGCGAATCCTCAATTTCACCGAATGGCGAACAGAAAAAGGAGTTGCCGTAAAACTCCCAAGTCTCGCCGCGTTTCTCTTTCGCCCCCTCAAATGCGCCGATTCTATTCGCGCGCGCCACATAGCACCCGCCCGTGAACGAGCGGCTTTTGGCGAGCGTCTGCCACCGGGCGAAGGACTCAAAAGTCCCCACAGACGGCACAAGCGCCGCGTCTATCCGCGCCGTGACCGCGCGATGCCACAAGAGATCAAAGTGCAATTCGTAACCTGAAAAAACGGCGATCTTAAAGCCCGCGATCGTGAAAACGCGCGGCGCGAGGAGTTTTTGGAAGATCTCTGAGTTTCGCGCGTTTTGTCCGTTTTGTGCGTTTTGCCCTAAAGCCGCGCCGTCAAATGTTTCATTGGCGAAAAACGCCGCCTCGTTCCAATGCGGATAGGGCATTAAAAGCCGCTGATCGTAGCGGTAAATTTTATCTGGCGCGAAGCGATAAACGCTCTTATAAAACTTGCCGTTTTGCGCTCTAATTAGCGGCGCGACGATCGTCATTCTGTAAATTTTCGCGAGTTTCGCGAGGTCTTTATACTGCGTTTCGCCCTGATTCGCCGCGAACTCTGGCGGCGCGGTTAAAAGCTCGCTGAAAAATAAATTGCAAACATATTCGGGGAGCAAGACGACGCTCGCGCCTCGCTCTTTAGATTGCGTCAAAAAGTATTCAAGGCGCGCCGAATTTAGCGCGAGCTCTCCGATCTGCAAGATCGCGACGCGCAAAAATTGCTCTTTTCTCATTGTTTTTCTCGCTGAAATTTATCTGAAAATCGGCGGTAATTTTCAAAAATCAAACGGATTGCCCAAATTTTCTACAAATATTTTGTTTAATTCGTTTAAGCGAGTTTTATATCGCGCAAATTCCTCGCGGATTATCAGGGTCTCTTTTGTTTTTTCGTTCGCGACTTTTTCTGTGAAACTCACGCGGTTTCCGCTGAAATCATCTTCGCTGTTTTCTACCGCGATTATCTCGATCGCGGCGTCATTTTTACGCAAAAAATCCAGCATTTTATATAACGCGCTTTTGGCGTTAAATTCCGCTTCAAAAATCACTTCGCCGTTGTGTATATTTTCAAGCGTCAGCCTGCCGCGATCTCTAGCCAAATACATATCGTTTTTTACCTCAACTCCGAGCAGATAATTCCCATACATTTTATAATCTAAATGAAATAGCAGCATACCTAATTTATGCAACTCGTAAGTAAGACAGATTATCTCTATTAAAAAATCGTAAAAAGACGCTATTTTGCTATCCGCGATCGGCGTATTGATATACGATAAAATTTCGGCGGAAAGATCGCTTGATTTCACATTCAATTTTTGAGCTGAAAGCTCTATAAATGCCGCGCCCAAAACGAGTTCGCTCTCTTTTTTTGTCAGCCGTTTAAGTGTTTCGTAAGTCATTTTACGATTTTAGCGGCTTTATCTTGACGCGCGCGCCGAAAAGTATGAAAACGCGCAGAAACAAAAGGCGCGTAAGGTTTCTAAGAAGCCCCATCGCGAAAGGCGCGGGGCAATTTCAAATTCTCGCCGCAACGCCCCCGGACAGCGTAAGTTTACTAAATCAACAAGTCATATCAATATGCTGCACCAACCCGCTTTCGCCGTTTTCAAAGAGGAATAAGCCGTTGCGCTTTACAATTCCCTGCGTTTCGTTGTCCGCGCTGTTTATCTCAAAGTTAGCGGCAACAGAGCCTAAAAATATCGCGCCTACCCCGGCGTCTTTCAACGTTACAAGCACAAACTCTCCCGTCCCCTTATCCACCGACATTATCTTTAACGCCTCGAATATCTCGTCGTTCTCGTCAATCCAGCCGTTGCCGTCGCCGTCGTAAGCGGAGAGTTCCGCGAAACCGTTGCCGCTCGCCGCGCCGAAAAGCTCATTGCCGCCGTCTATTAAGCCGTTGCCGTTTTTGTCGTATGCTAAAAAACCCGATCCGCCCGTCGGCATAAATATATTTTCTTTCTCCCCGCCTATAATAATGTCAAAGCTATACCGATCTTGAGTAAATTCGGGAAGATTGCCGTTGAAATTTATGACGAGCGGATCGCAGAGCTGACCTATATCTACGGCTCGCTGTATCTGTATTGAGTTTGTAGAAAAAAACTCGTAACTCATACTGACGTTTAGGTCGAAATTGATTTGCCGCCCGTCAGCCGTGTTCACGACGCCGTTGGCGCGGAAATCCATATTCTGCGCTTCGCTATAAGTTTCAGTGATCTCTACGACTTGCACAGCTTGCATTTGCGGCTGCGGTTGGTTGCCTAGCGCGGCATTATTGGCGTTTTGGAAATTCGGGATACTTATGGGGCTAAACTGTAACGGCTCCGCCGCCTTGAATACGTTATCAAAGAAGCCTTTGGGCGGCTGTGAAAAGTAGTTTTTCTTGCCGGTAAGCGCCGCGGTCAGCTTTTCGAGCATCATTAGTATCAACTTCACTTTATCTACCGCCTGATACCCCTGTTCCGAATTGCCGATCTTCTCGCTTTTTACAAAGCGATTCAAATCGTTCTGCGTAAATCCGAGCGCGGCTTCGCCGACGTTGCTTTGCGGCGCTTTATAATTCGCTACTTGCTGCGCCGCCGCCTGCGCCAGTTGCGCGCTCGCGCCGCCGCCCGTAGAAAAAACGGCGTTACTCCGCGCGTTGGATAGGCTCTCTATCTCAGTAAGACCAAGCCGCGTATCCCCGTCGCTGTTAACCCCTACGATCGGCGTAACTACGCCCTGTTTTTCGATGAATATGGTAGATTTTTCATACGCCGAATAGGTTTTCGCCGAAACGGACGTTGACGACATACCGATACTGAAAGAATCAATTCTCATAGCAAACTCCTCTCCCGATCCTGTAAAGACGGATACTCTCTGCTGGTATATTAGTTATATCGGCTAAAAACGCTTTCTTTAAACAAAAATTTTAAAATAACCCCAAATCCGTTAAACCCCCAGCGATCGCGGCGCGGAAATAGCGGCTTTGCTCCTCGTAATAACGCGCAATTCTTCAGGCAGCGTTCGCAAGGCAACGCGCTTATTGGGATACGAACGAGTATTAACGATCCGTCTGCGAGCAATTAGTCGGTCTCTTAGCTTTTTGCGGGGACTCAATCTCCTCTTTCCTCTTAAACTCGCAAAATATACAATCCGCGCTATGAATGTCGTTGAGGTTTTGAAAAATCTGATCGCTTGCGAGAGCGTAACGCCGCGCGAGGCGGGTTGCTTTATGATTGCGGAAAAATTGCTTTTGCCGCGCGGATTTACCGCCGAGCGGTTTGATACGAACGGGGTGAGTAATGTGTTATTTACTAAGCCCGCCCGCGACCGAAACAAGCCGCGTTTGTGCTTCGCGGGACATATAGACGTGGTTTTGCCGGGCGAAGGCTGGAGTAGCGATCCTTTCGCGCCGATCGAGAAAAACGGCGAAATAATAGGGCGCGGCGCGCAAGATATGAAATCTGGCGCGGCGGCGTTTTTATGCGCGTGCGCGGCGGCGAATTACGCGGGCGAACTTTCTATCCTGCTCACAAGCGACGAGGAAGGAGACGCGGTTTACGGCACGCGGTATGTTCTCGAAAAACTGAAAAGCCGCGGCGCGTTACCAGAGTTTGCGATCGTGGCGGAACCGACTTGCGAAAACAAATTCGGCGACACTATCAAAGTCGGTCGGCGCGGCTCAATTAACGGCGTCTTGACCCTGCGCGGCGCAAGCGGGCATATCGCCTACCCCGCCAAATTCGACAACCCGATCGACAAACTCGCGCGAATCCTGCCCGCGTTAAGCGGCGCGGTTTTGGCGGAAGCGGACGCGGTCTTTGAATCAAGCCGCCTGATTTTCAGCGATATTCGCGGCGGTTACGAGGTTACGAACTTAACGCCCGCAAGCGTCCGTTTGATGTTCAATGTGCGCAATTCCCCCGCGATAGACGAAAATTTTGTGCGAAATTTCGTGGAAAACGCGCTGAAAAACGCCGAAATCACAGACTACGATCTTGCGATCAAAATCTCTTCAACGGCGTTTCTGACAAACTCTCCGAATCTGATCGCGCCTTTACGCGCCGCGATCAAAGCCGAAACGGACTGCGATCTTGTTTTGGGCGCGGGCGGCGGCACAAGCGACGCCAGATTTTTCGCGGAATTTGGCGTGGCGGTCGCCGAATTTGGCGTGAAAAACGACAAAATTCACGCGCCGAACGAGAGCGTCCGCATAGCCGATCTGATCGCGCTGGAAAAAATTTTCGCGAATTTTATACGCCGCGCGGCGCGACAAAATTAAAGGAAAGCAAGATGAAAATCGTTCTGCGATCGCCGTTTGACGCGCATTTGCACCTGCGAGACGGCGAGCTTTTGACGCGCGCGGCGGCTCTCGCGAGTCGGCAATTCGCGGGCGCGATCGCAATGCCAAATCTCGCGCCGCCCTTGACGACCCCAGAAATGTGCGCCGATTACAAATCGCGCGTGGAATCGCTCGCCGCAGAGCCTTTCGCCGCGTTTCCAGCGTTGTTTTTGACCGACAAAACGCCTCTTTCGCCGCCTGATTTCAACGTTTTTAAGCCCCTCGCGGTGAAACTTTACCCCGCCGCCGCCACGACAAATTCAGAAAACGGCGTAAATATCGGCGCGGAAAATCTGGCGCGTTTTGGCGATTTCTTTGAAATGTGCGCGGCGAATGGGGTCGCGCTATCAATTCACGGCGAGACAAACGGCGCGGCGCTTGAACGCGAAGCGGAATTCGCGCCGATTTACGCGGCGCTTGCGCGCGCGCACCCGAATTTGAAGGTGATTATGGAGCACATTTCCACGCGCGTTTTAGCGGATTTGCTAGATCGCCACGCGAATTTATACGCCACTATCACGCTCCACCACTTGCTTTACACGATTGACGACCTAATAGGCGGCGCGTTAAAGCCGCACCTCTTTTGCAAGCCCGTTGTGAAAACCGCCGCCGATCGCGCGGCCTTGCGCGAATTGGCGTTCGCGGCGCGCGAAAAAGTGATGTTCGGCAGCGATTCCGCGCCGCATTTACGATCGGCGAAAGAGGGATCGAGGTGTGCGGCGGGGATATTTTCCGCGCCGGTTTTGTTGCCGAAACTCGCGGAGTTATTTGCGGAAAACGCGGCGATCTCGAAGTTGCAAAAATTTGTCGGCGATAATGCGCGAAAAATTTATGATTTCCGACTTCCCGATCGCGAAATTACTTTGATCGACGAACCGTTTACCGCGCCAAACGAGATCGCGGGAATTGTGCCGATGTGCGCCGAAGAAAACATTGCGTTTTCTATTATGAAATAGCCGATCCTATAAATAGTTTTTTATCGGGTTTCGCGCCTTGATATAAATTCAAAAAATAGCTTTCTATCTGCGTAAAACCTGCGCTTTTTAGCGCGTTTTTTATATCGCGATCGTTGTGATAAAATTGTTTGATTATAAAATTTTTACGAATATAGCTCTGATCTTCTCTTTTGAAAAATAGATCAAACTTTGTGATAAAGATATTATCCATAAACTCCGATCGCGCCGCGCTGAAAATTTCATCATTCTCCAGCGCCAGCGATCCGCACGCGATCTCTTCAAAGCCGTATAAAGTATTTATGTCAAATATAAAAACGCCGTTTTTATTCAACCTATTTTTCGCCGCTTTGAAAAAATTAACTAAGTTTTTAGGCGCGATATAATTTACTACGTCAAAAACAGCCGTAAGCGCGTCAAAATTATCTTGAATGTCCTCCAAATCAATACAAATCGCGTTAACGCCTTTAACTCTTGCGATCTCTACCATTTTCGCGCTTAAATCCGCCCCGATCGCGCTAATGCCCAACTCATTCAAGATTAGCAAAAACTCGCCGCTGCCGCAACCGATGTCTAAAACGTTTTTCGCGCCTGAATTTTGCAACTCTTTAATATAAATTTTACGCAAAAGATCAATCTCGTTATTAAATGGGATTAGCGGCTCAAAATATGCGTAAAGATCAAGCGGGTTTTCCAAATTTTCATAACTGCTTACATAACTACTTGCGCAACTCATTTTTGACTCTTTTTCATCACGCGCTTTAAGTCAATTTTTACATCTCTTTCTTTGATCGCTTCGCGTTTATCGTGTAACTTTTTACCGCGCGCGAGCGCGATTTGAATTTTAACGCGGTTTCGCTTATTAAAATACAATTTTAACGCCGTGATCGCGAGCCTCTCCAAACGCACTCTTTCGGCAATTTTATATATCTCTTTTTTGCGCATTAAAAGCCTGCGCGATCTAGCTTCGTCAGGCGCAAGCCTCGCATCGGTGTTTTCATAACGCGTAATATGCAAGCCAAAAAGCCAAATTTCTTCACCCTGAATAACGCGCGCGAACGCCTCGTTCATACTCGCTTTACCAGCGCGAATACTCTTGACTTCGCTGCCGATTAACTCTATCCCAGCCTCATAGGTTTCAAGAATTTCAAAATTATGTCTTGCCTTGCGATTTTCTATTTGCATTTTTAGCCTAAAAGTATTTTAACCCTGAATTGTAGCCATAACGCGCTACGATCCGCAAATTTTCCGCTTTTTGACTGCGATCGCGGCGTTTTCAAGGCGCGCGCGAAGTTGCTCAAAATGCTGGCGGCTTACGCGATCGCTACTTTCCCGCGCGAAAAAAGCTGCCGCCGCTGCCGCTGAAAAACCAGCCGTCTTCCTTATATTCCAGCAATTCGGGGTAAATTTTCAGCGCGGCGGGCAGCAGATCGTTTAACTCCGCCGCCGCAAAAGAGCCCTCTAAAATTTCGCGCGATTTCATCGCCGCAAGGCGCAAAGCGAGCGATTCGCTAAACGCCGAATCCTGTGAAAAGTTGCGCCGAAACGACTGATAAACTTTTGTCGTTTCGCAGTGAATCGGCGGCGTTTTCACGGCGATTTCGGGCAAATCGTCCGCGAACTCCTCTACAATGTCGCCGATTCCTCGCACATTCGCGCTCTTAAAACCGCTCAAAAAAAACGGAATATCCGCCCCCACGCTCCCTCCCGCTTCCATTAGCTCGGCGTTTGTCAAGCGCAGATCGGCTTCCTCGTTGATCGCGTGTAAAAAAGCCGCCGCGTCGCTTGACGCGCCGCCGAGTCCCGCGCCGCTTGGAATTTGCTTAAAAACTGAAACTCTATGCCGTTCGGCAAAGGCGAATAACTTGCGCGAGGGAAAGAGGCGCGCCAAAGCCGCGAGCGAGCGCGAGATCGTGTTCTGTTCGTTGGCGCAATCAAAGTCGCCTTTAACCTCAAAACCGCGACTTCCCGCCGCCTCAAACCACAATTTGTCGCACAAACTCTCAAGCCGCGCGAAACGCGAGACGATCAAATGATAGCCGTCTTCGCGTTTGCCGATAATTTTTAAGAATATATTTACTTTTGCGCACGCGCTATAAACTTTCACCATAAACTTCTTTCGCCGTAAATTCCGCATTAACGCGGCGATCTTACATTAAAAGCGCTTCTAAAAACGCTCTTCGATCGCGCCAAATCGCGTTTAAGCGGCTTTTGCTATAATCCGCAAATTTTTCGCAAAGGAACAACGATGTCCAGAAAATGCAGTTTAACGGGCAAAGGTCAAATGGTAGGCAACCGCGTAAGCCACGCGAACAACAAGAAAAAGCGCGTTTTTAAGGTGAATTTGCGCGTAATGCGCGTCCGTCTTGAAGACGGCACGCGCTGCAAAATCCGCGTGGCGGCTTCTACTTTACGCACGCTCCGCAAAGTAAAATAACGTCTCGGCGCGATCTTTTAATCGCGCCCTCCTTTATAAAAATCTCAACTATTCCGCGCTCCAGCAATAAATGTGATCGTTATGTATAATTCCGCGAAAATTCGGCGGAAACGGACAAAACAATGTTGATCGTTCAAAAATACGGCGGTACCAGCGTAGGCAGCGTGGAGCGAATCCGCGCGGTGGCGGAACGCGTCAAACGCGCGGCGGACGCGGGAAATCAAGTCGTGGCGGTGGTTTCAGCGATGAGCGGCGAGACGAACAAGCTAATCGCTCTCGCGGCTGAGTTCAGCAAAACGCCGTCTACGCGCGAAATGGATATGTTGCTTTCCAGCGGCGAGCGCGTTACGAGCGCGCTTCTTGCGATCGCACTTACGGAAATGGGCTACGAGGCGATCGCTTTAACGGGGCGGCAAGCGGGGATTGTAACCGACAGCGTGCATACGAAAGCGCGCATTGAGGAAATCCCGGCGGAGCCTGTAATGGCGCAGATTAAAGCGGGCAAGATCGTAGTGATCGCGGGTTTTCAGGGCGTTACGCGCGAGGGCGAAGTAACCACGTTGGGGCGCGGCGGCAGCGATCTCACGGCGGTTGCGATCGCGGGGGCGATTAAAGCCGATTTATGCGAAATTTACACAGATGTAGACGGCGTTTATACGACCGATCCGCGCATTGAGGATAAGGCGAAGAAACTTGACAAAATAAGTTACGAAGAGATGCTGGAGCTGGCAAGTTTGGGCGCAAAAGTACTGCAAAACCGCTCGGTGGAGCTGGCAAAAAAGTTGAGCGTAAAAGTCGTAACGCGCAACAGCTTCAACGAAAATAAAGGAACGACAATCACAAGCGAGGAAGAGTGTATGGAAAAGCCAATTGTAAGCGGGGTCGCGCTGGATAAAAATCAGGCGCGAGTGAGTTTGATAGGGATCGCGGATCGCCCTGGAATCGCGGCGGAGATTTTCGGCGCGCTGGCGAACGCGGCGATCAATGTGGATATGATTGTGCAAACCGTGGGGCAAGACGGTAAGACGAATCTGGATTTCACAATCCCCGCGACCGAATTGGAAACGGCTAGGAAGTCGTTAGAGGGTTTCGGCGGCGCTTTGGGGCGACAGGAGTTTGACAACGAAGTCTGCAAGTTAAGCATCGTGGGCGTGGGAATGAAGTCCCACAGCGGCGTGGCTGCGGAGATGTTCGCCGCCCTCGCGAAAGAGAACATCAACATATTGATGATCAGCACGAGCGAAATCAAAATCAGCGTAGTTGTCGCGAAAAAATACGGCGAGCTCGCGGTGCGAATCCTGCACGCCACATACGAACTGGACAAGTAGTTTGGAGTTAGAGGCGCTCAAAAACTGGTCTATTCAAGTCATACGATCGGACGACAAAATGATGGCGGGCTGGTCGTGGATTGAGGAGTGGCGGCACGAGTGGGCGACTGCGGTTTCACGCACATTAACGCGCGTTGTCGGCGAGGGCGCGCCGCTTGTGATCATCACCGATCGCGATCGCGAGTGGTTCGCGAAATATCTCATCTCAATGCTAAACCGCGCCGATAAAAAACGACCGTTTTTGTTGCCGTTTTTCGGCGCGGCGGAGTTTATGCCGCACTACGATCGTTGCGCCGCCGTAGGCGATTTCGCGCTAGTTGAAAATATGCTCTCAATCGCGTTCGGCGAGCGTTTCGCCTATTGGTATGTAGGGATCGCCGACGACGCGAGAGCCGAAGCGCCGCGCGGCAGGGACGGCAGCCTGATTTGGTCGCTGGGCGAGAGCGGCGAAGAGTCGTTAAACGGCTTTACATTGTTTCAAAACGATCCGATTTTAGATATTAAGCTAATGCACCTCGCGCGTTTATTTGACAAGACGATTGACGCGATAATTTTCGGCAAATAATATGGGTAAATTGATAGTTTCCAGCGATCTTGATTTCGCGCTTAGAAATGTGGTGAAAACAATAGGCGATTCGCCGCATAGAATCTATATAGCCCAAAAGGATAACTTTAATATAGAAGAGGCGCGTTTAGTAATCGCCGAAGCGTATATAGCGAGCGATCGCGAAAAGTTTTTAATTTGTCTGGCGAACGGCTATAATATCGCCGCGCAAAACGCGCTTTTGAAGTTGCTTGAAGAGCCGCCGTTAAATATCACGATATATTTAATAGCGCCGAGCAAAGCGGCGTTTTTACCGACCGTGCGATCGCGTTTGCCGCTAGAAGTAATTAAAGCTCCTAAAAGAGATTTTGAGCGTTTAATAGATTTTGATAATTTGAGTTTGGAGAGTATTTACGAATTTTTGAAAACGCAGAAATTTTTGAGCAAAGATCGCGCGAAAAATTTAATAGAAGAGGCGTTTATAAGTTTTCAAAAAAGAAAAGTTGAAAGCCATTTGCTCAGAAAGCGATTTTTGGACGCTATTTCGCGCGGGTTTATGTTGCTTTCCACAAACTCTAATTCGCAGAACGCGATATTGCCGATTTTATTGCTATTTATGGAGATAGATTCAAGAAATGCGCGTACAAAAACTGCCAAATAACGCAAATTTAGCGAAAATTTTAGCCGCGATCGCCTGCGATCCAGCGGGGGCGAAAATTATGGCGGCGAAGGGCGAAGTTGGCTTTTTTTATTTGCGCGATCTTTCTTGCGGCGCGGCGAATATCTTAAAGCAAGACGCGCTTGCGATCGGCGCGGAACTCGCGACGCATAAAGGAACGGCAAATTGTGCCGTGGAGCGTGCGGACGCTCTTTTGATCGCGAATAATTCGCAGTTAAAACGTCTCGCTGAAAAGGAAAAATCACAGCCTTTCGAGTTAAAAGAGATCGCGAGCGAGTTAGAAATTTTCGCGAATTTGCCCTCGCGCGATTTTAAGAGTGATCGCGCCCAAATTATGGGTATTTTGAACATAAACGAAGATAGTTTTAACGCGGCGAGCCGCGTTAGCGCGGAGAAAATCGTTGATCGCGCGGAGAAAATGATAAATGACGGCGCGGCGATTTTGGACATCGGCGCGGTGAGTTCGCGACCTGGGAGCGAAAGCGTGAGCGCAGAAGTTGAGTTACAAAGGCTCAAGCCCGCGATTGACGCGCTCTATTCCGCGAAAATCTGCGATCGCGCGAAGTTAAGCCTTGATAGCTTTGAGCCGATCGCTATCAACTATGCTTTGGATCGCGGTTTTACAATCATTAACGACATTACGGGCGGCGAAAATAACGCGGTTTTGAGCCTTGCGGCGCGTTACAACGCGGCGATCGTGCTGACCCACAAAAAGGGCGAACCAAAAAATATGCAGGAAAACCCGCGTTATGAGAATGTCGCGCTGGAGGTCGCGGAGTTTTTCGCTAAACGGATTGCAAAGGCGCGAAAAAGCGGCGTGAGCGAGATTATTTTGGATTGCGGCGTGGGTTTTGGCAAGAGCGCGGCGGATAATTTGCGGCTCATTAACGCGCACGCTGATTTCGCGCGGTTTGGCTACCCGCTCTTAATTGGCGCGTCGCGAAAATCGCTGATCGCAAGCGATCTTATTACACCAGCCGCGCCTGTTGCGGAGCGGCTCGGCGGCACGATCGCGCTTCATTTGCGCGCGGCGGAGCTAGGCGCGAAAATCGTGCGCTGCCACGATGTATTTGAGCATTTTCAAGCGTTTTTAGCGTTTTACGCGCTAAAAGATCACGAAATTTAACAAGGGACGACAACGCGGCGGACGATGTTGGGTAAAATAAAACCAAATAAAGAAGAAAAGTGAAAATAGAAAAATTTAGTGAAATTTATTCTACAGATGAGACCTATGACAGAGTTAATAATCCCGATAGGTTGAATGTTTTTGAACTTTCTTCGTTAGGAATTTCGTGGAGTTACAATGGACGCGATTACACAATAACTAACGAGAGGCGGCTTAACGCAATTCTTCTTAAAAGCGAAATTGAAATAGCGTTAGTAGAAGCACCATTCGATGAAAATCCCAAAAACAAAGCGTATATTGTTAATAGTCAAGGGGAAATAGTATGGGATATTAAAGAGTTGTTTCTTGCAAAACATAGAAATAGTCGCGATGTAACCTTTTATTATCCGATTTATGAAGCGTTAGATTTGTATTTTCATATATTTATAAATAACTGCGAGTTTAGGTTTTTAGTCAATATCGTTACAGGAGAAATAGGAGAGTTGTTAGAATGTCGTTGAAGAACAATTAATCAAAAAATAAATGAATAACAACAAACAGGAGAATGAATTCCGCCATACAACGCGCGGATTTGTCGCAAACGGGAATTCATCTAGCGAGATTTTTTGTTTTTTCAGCGTTATTTGCGCGGGTGAAATTTAACTGCAAGTAAAAAGTTTTATGTTAATTCTAACTCTACCAATTGTATATACTCATTCTTGACATTTCTCAATATAATGCCGAAAGCGTCAAATGCGTTGATATTTAAATATTCTATATCAACTTTTTCTCCATTTAGTAAGCTAATTTTTCCATCGTTATCAAATTGAAATTCATCTATAAAATCCGTACTTGTATTTGACCATATAAAAACTTCAAATAAAGAATTTTCATCATTATCAAGATAAAGAATTTTATTAACAATTCCGTCAAAATATATTTTTTCTATCAACAAAGGTTTAATTCCATTTGTTTGCTCGTCAAATAAAAGTATTTCTTTATTAAAATTAATATTTTTTGCAAATATTCTTAACGGCGCGCGATCTTTATTTATTATCAAACCATCTTCGCGTTTGATACCTTCAAAATATATTTGGAAGTATTTTTCTCTATTAAAAAATAATTGTCCTTTCCATGTCAAATCTTTTAACCAGTCGTTATATTCAAATCCCGGCAAGACTTCTATTGATTTCGTATATTCTTTTAAATAAAACGGCGCTACGTTCATATTTCTTATTTCAAATACTCTCCGAAATATCTCTCGGCGGTTTCTCTATCATACCCGTCTTCGCCGCGCCAAAATTCAACATAACGCCAATCGTTGCGACCTTTGTTAGGACGATCAAACGAGGCGGGTTTTAAGACGCCGATACAGCCTAAAATTTCAAGTATGCGATCTATTTCGTCTTTGTTTGTTTTGAAGCCTTCGATCGCTTTAATTTTATCGCGCAAAACGCCGGGATACGCGCCCTTTTCGCACGAATCCGCCGCTTGCAAAATCGCTTTTAAAATTCGCGCGCCCTCCGCCGTAGCTTTTGACGAATTTCCGCTCGCAAATTCACGCGTGAATTGCTCCAAATCAAAAAATGTATAAATCAGATCGCCAAGTCGCACGCCGCCCCGCTTAATCCTTTCAAAATTTAATACGCTTAAATCCGTGTTTTCATATCGTTCAGAGTCGCCCTGATCATCATTGAAGGCGCGGCAAATTCCGCAGGTATATGAAACGCGCGTTACCTCGCCGTCCGCGTTAAAAGATTGCCCCGACGCAACAGGCGTAAATTTATGCGGCGAAAAGCGTTTGGCGATACGCAAAGAGGCGAGCACCGATCGCAAGCGAGGCGCCCGAGTAGATAAACTGCCCAAAAACGCCGCCGCCGCTTGATTTTCGCTCACAAGCGAAGAGGCTTTAATAACGCGCTCGACGCACTCGTCGTGCGCAATCGCAAGCGGCTCAAACATCAAGCCCTTTTCTTTTGCGTATAAAAAATCCTCCGCGCGATTTGCGGATCGTCTATCCAACCCGCGCCGCTCCAATAAGTTTTAAAGAGGATTTCTTTTGCTTTTTTATCCATTTGAGACGTCTTTGCCTACTCTTTATCTTTCACCAAATCCGTGAATAATTGCGCGGATTCTTTAGGTGATTTTTCCACCATCTCTTTTAAGCGATCGCGGAGTATTTCGTATCTTAACTTTGCCTCTTCCTGAGACTCGCTAAGTTTTAATGAGTCTTCTACCTTTTTTAGCAAATTTTTATTATCTTTTTTTTCTTCTTCGACATCATCTTCAAAATATAAAACTTTTTCAAGAGTTTCATCATTTTTTTCTGTGGGTAATTCCAACATTTTATTCGCGAATTTTCGGACGATCAAACGATAAAATATAAATACCGTGATCGCCGCTAAACTCCAGCGCAAAAGCGTATATAAATCGATCGTCATCTTTAACGATCATAACCCCATTTTACCGGGGTTTAAAATGTTATTAGGATCAAGCGCCGATTTGATCGCGCGGAACAAATTCATCTCGCCCTCGCTGAACGCAAGTTTCATAAACGGCGCTTTGCTAAGCCCTATGCCGTGCTCGCCGCTCAAAGTCCCCTCTAGCTCAATCGCCGCCTCAAAAATTTCAGTGATCGCGCGCTCGGCTTTGTGGTAGCGCACCGCGTCTTCTTTATTCGTCATCACATTCACGTGGACGTTGCCGTCTCCAGTATGCCCAAAGCACGGAATTTGGTGCTCGTGTTTCGCGCCGATCTCGTTAATGCGCCGCAAAAGTTCGGGCAAGCGCGCCCTGGGCACCGTAATATCCTCGTTGAGTTTAGTCGGACCATAGACTTTGAGGCTTTGGCTGGCGTTGCGCCTAGCAAACCAGATCGCCGATCTCTCCTCTTCGGTCTGCGCTACGTAAAAGCCGCTCGCGTCGTTCGCCAAAAATACGCGCTCTAATTCGCTAAGTTGCCAGCGCAAATCCTCTTCAACATTCCCGTCCGTTTCGGTGATCAAAATCGCGCCCGCGTCCGTAGGCAGACCCTTTTTGTATGTCGCCTCCACCGCGCGGATCGTCAAATTGTCCAGAAACTCCATAGCCACAGGCGTAACGCCCGCCGCGAAAGAGTGGAATGTCGCGTTCATCGCGGCTTCTACATTTGGGAAGATCGCCATCGCTGTGCGCGCGAATTTCGGCTTGGGCATCAGGCGCAAAGTGATTTCGGTGATGACCGCCAAAGTGCCTTCAGAAGCCGTTAAAAGCCCGGCGATGTTGTAGCCCGCGACATCTTTGATCGTCTTTTTGCCCGCGCGGATTATCTCGCCGTTTGGCAGCACGGCGCGAAGCGCGAGGATAAAATTTTTCGTGATTCCGTATTTCGCCGCGCGCATTCCGCCCGCGTTTTCGGCGACATTTCCGCCGATCGTGCTGTAATCCATACTCGCTGGATCGGGCGGGTAAAAGAGCCCAATCTTTTCAACCGCCGCTTGCAAATGGCTGTTGATCACGGCGGGCTGAACGCGGGCGAGCAAATTTTCCATATCAACTTCTAGGATTTTGTTGAAATGCTTTTCCAACGCTAGGACGATCCCGCCGTCTACGCTTAAGCTCCCGCCCGTGAAACCGCTGCCCGCGCCACGCGGCACAACGGGAATTTTGTGCTCGTTCGCATAGCGCAAGATCGCTTGAATATCCGCCTCGCCGCGCGGGAAAACCACGCAATCAGGGGCGTAACTCTGCCTCGTGGCGTCATAAGCGTACGCGAGGCGGTGCGCTTGATCAGAGTAGCAATTTTCGTTGCCGACTATATTCGCAAGAGCGTTAAAATGGTTTGCGGACAGCATAAAACCTCACTTGAAAATTGATTTATAGTAGTTGGCGAAATCCGCCTTAGTCTTCAAAACCTCGTCAAAGGGCTTTAACCTGTGATAAAAGGGCGATGAGATTGCGTTCCGCCGCGCGTTTTGCATCGCGTTGTCGGCGGCGAAAAAGTTAAACTCCTTAAATGTGTGGCAATCCGCCAAATAATCGCCGTCTTCCAAAACGAATACCAAAGTTCCCACGAGATAGCGGTCGCAAAACGCGGCGAAATCCTCTTTGATCGGCGTTTCGCGATCTTCTTTCATTAAAACAAGCGCGAGCAAATCGGGGTGGATAAAGCGAAATTCTTTGTAACGATCCTGCGCGGCAAGCAAACTTTCCACACTCGGCGCGATTATCACGGCGTTTTGGTAGAGCGGGGCGAAAACTACGCGATCGCCCTCGCGCGGAGCGATCCTTAATGTCGGCACGGAATTTTGATCTATTGCGGTGAAAGGCTCGCATTTCAAGGTCGCGATCACAAAGACTTTGCCGAGCAAGTTAAAGTCGTCCTCGCGCGTTGCTATAACTTCGCAGCGATTCGTGATTATTTGATCTTTGGGCGCGATATTTTGCAACTCGCTGTAAGCGGTCGGCTTTGCGATAATTTCAGAGCTCTCATTCTCGTCCGTCGCGCCCTCAAACTCCTCAACTTCACCCATTAGATCGCCGTATCTGTAAACCACGATCGCGCTCATTCCGTTCGTGATCTTTTCGGCGCGCGCCTCAATTACGCCGTCTTTCGCAAACGTGATCACACCGTTGCCAACCGCGCCGAACGCGCTTGCCGCCAACAAAACAAAAACGCAAAATTTTATTTTCATTCCGCCATTTTAGCCGACTTTTCTTGATGGGGCGTTTGCCTTATTTCGCGGGCTCTCTTCGTCCAGAATTTTTTGGCGTCCGCGCGGCTTTAGCGAGATTTTTAATGTCGGCAAAATTGCGTGGCGTTGATCTCGCCTTGTCGCCGCCGCGCGAAGCGTAACTACTTTTATTAAAATGTATCCGCGTATTTTGCGCTTTATTTATCCATTATTTTTTGAAGAGTATCCATTTCTCTCTCGTTAAGCGGATACATTTCATTTGCTATTCTGATATTTTCTAACGCTTTTTGTTTCCATTTTATTTTTGTTTCTTCTCGTTTGGCTGTTTCAAGATTTGTCAATAATTTTTTAGCCTCGTCTAACAATCTATGCCATAATTGCCAATCTTTTTTTGTCATTTTACTTTCTCTTTCCCGTTTGATTAGAGATTGATTGTAATCATTTTGCGTTTTGTCTAATTCTTCTTTACTGATTTTCGTAACGGGAAATTTTTCAAAGTAAAGTTCGTCGTCAATATTTTCCTTAAACCATAAAACGGCTTTTTCTGATACAAAAATCTCGTGGGACTTATATTCCGCCGAAAAAATATCATAATATCCAATGGTTTGTTCTACTAAGGCGGGTTTTTCTATCGTTGTTTCTTTTGTTACAAATCCTTTTTTCGGCAATACAACCGCCCAAATGGTTTCCATTTCGGCAGCCAATTTTTCGTTGTGCTTTCGTCTAACAATATATTCTTCCGCGTCCATATCGCCCGAAGGATAAAGCGCGGGTTCATCGGCGGTCAAATCCCATTTTTCCCATTCAAGCAAAACAATCCAATGTTTAACGGCTTGTTGAAACGAAATACCTTTGAAATTCGCTTTTTCAATTTTTTGCTTAAATGTTTCGGTTACAAACAACAGCGGTTCGC
>JAITUT010000063.1 GCA_031286325.1 Helicobacteraceae bacterium | reverse complement strand
TTTTTGAAGCGGACGGTGTAAGAAACATTCGCGTCCTCTACCGACTTGTCCGCGTCGCAGCTAGGAGCCGTCTCTGAATACTCAATCGTGGAGTTTTTCTCAAACCCGTGCCTAAAGTCTGGCGCGAAAACCATTGTAGAAAAGCCCAAGACGCCTAGCTCAACGTGGTCGTTATTTGGAGAGACTCTGAGCTTCGCCGTCTTTCTGCCGTGCCCTATGTAATTCGAAAGATGAAAAACGTGCAGATCAAAGCCCAAATTATAGTTTGCCTGCGGATCGTCCAAACTCCAGCTCAGATCGCCGTTTGTGTTGTTGTATGGCACATACGCGCTGCCTCTTTTAGTCATTGGGTAGTGCGGCAATTGCCCTGCGGGACGTTTGCTGTTGCCGACATTACCTACGGTTACGGAGTTGGTGAAAGCGTTGATCGGTCCATCCATAGTAGTCCTGCCCGTAAACTCTGGATTGCAATGGTAAGGGCTTTGGGAGCAAGTAGGTTTTTTGCCGCTCTCATAAGGATAAAGCGGTATGTTCGGAATATCGTCTTGCCCGCTTGTGCCGTTATGCGGATTGCCTATGCTTGTGGTGGGACAACTGTTTCCGGTTGGATTCAAGCACATCCTGTCAGTATCCTCGGCGTCTCCGTCCGCGCCCATAACGAATATCGTGGTATTTACATCGCCCCCCTGCGGCGTCAAAAAGCCGTCTATCGTAGTAGCCATATCGCTAGCGCCGCCGTCTAACATATCCCAATATGTTACCACTCTGGGGGGCTGAGCTAGATCGTGTTTGCGATCCCAAGTCATAACCAAGCTCCAGCCGCCGGTTGTTCCGAATGGATTCCCGCTCCTTCTAGTAACAAGATCGCTTACGAAGTAGTAGCCGTTCATCTCCTCGCCCGTTTTACCGCCAAAGAGGTGGGTTACGTCCGTCTGCGCTAAATAGTGGCAATTCTGATCGTAGCCCGCAATATACACGCGCTCGGCGTATAATGGCGTAGGCGCGGCGTCTTTCATCTCTAACTTAATGTTTTTTGCTAGCTCCAACGCGCCTCTGCCCGTCCTTGCGCCCATAGGATCGCCGTTGAAAACTTTTTGGCAATCAGTATTGCTACCGCCGAGCGAGCCGCTGGTATCAAAACCGGCGTCTTTGCCGAACATATCGCGATAGACGAGAGCGCCGATCCAATACAATTTAGCGTGGCGGATTACCGCGTCTTCTGGAATGTCCAGTTTCGCCGCAGTTCTAGACTTGCTGGGGTGCGCTTTAACCGATTTATTAGCCGCATCGTAACCTCCTGGCTTTATAATGCTACTGTGCTTGTGGGTCTCCGGAATATAGGCGAATTTCAGCCCCATATTCTCATTAGCGCTAGCAATTTGCCCGGGCATACAATCGCTTTCCGAGTTATCTCCGCGAGCGCCGTCGGTTCTACCGGGCGCGTCCGTCATATCGCCTGAGCCGTTGTGGTTTGTTGGACGTTGCGGATTGCTAACAGTACCGCCGTATGGTATACACAACGCGCCGTGCCCGATCACGGCGAAATCGCCGTAAAGCACTTCTCTATATTGCGTAACCCAGTTATTGACGCCGATCTCAGCTATGGTTTCGGTGCGAAAAGCGTCCTTTTCTAGGTATTGCCCTACGACCGCGCCGCCGCAAATACCGCCTGAAAGATCGCCCGCGTAGAATGTGTATTGCGCATCGTAAGTTTTATTACCCGTCGGAGCGTAAAAAACGTTAGAATATGTGGATCGCCCATTGCCGCTCGTCCAGTTATCATGATTCCAATAGACATTAAGGTTCGTGCCTAAGACTTGCGCTTGCGTGCAACCCCAGTTTTGCCCGCCCGCGCTATCAACATCCGCGGTTACTCGCGCGCGCATTTGCATACCGCCCGCGATACTTGCGGTTTTGGGCGCGAAATCTCCCGGGTTTGTGCCGCCCGCGCTGTAAGAGGTCGAGACATTTTTGACTTTTTCGCCGATGATTTCAATCGCGTTTGGTACTATAAATTCGCTGATTACGCGCCCTTGGCATCTCCTATCGCCGCTTATGAGAGGCTGATCGCTTGCGTTGTTTAAGCCCGTGCTGTTGTTGTTGGTGTCGTAGAATCTAAATTTAATAGCGTATTTGTTGCCGATCGTTACCGTTGGCGGTACCCAGAGGGCGCGATTGTTTGTCCCGCCGTTGGTAATTCTGCCAGCCGAAATAGCAGGGTTGGCGGCGGCGTTGTAATTTAGGTAGCCGTTTATAAGCTGAGAGTGATCGTTATAGACCCTGCTGTTAGCAATGAGATTGCCTCCCGTCGCGCCGTTTAAAATCTCTACTTCCGTACAAGTCCAAGCGAGACCGTTGGGGTTGCCAGTCGCGGCGTTTTGGTTCTGCGCCCAAGTTTTGCTGTGCAACGCGGCGATCTCGTAGCCTACGATCCCGCCTCTAAAAACTTTCAGAGGGTTGTATTGATTCGCGTTCATCAAACGCGGGAAGTAATAGCCCATTACGGGGTGCATACCGCTTGAGGGCGGCAAGTTGTTTGTTTCCGCCATAGCGCCATAACCGTCTCTAAAACCTATGAAAACCGGGTCTACAGCCATAGAAACAGGGATTGAGTTGGCGCCGCTGGTTGTAGTGGTAGGCGTATCGGCTACGGTTATTACATTGTTAAATGTTTGCGTGTGAAAGCTGACGCCGCTATTGCAGACTTGCGCGTTGGCGCCGCCGCTTGCTCTCGCGTCGTAGATTTTGATCTCTACGCTGTGATTGCCGATGGCGGTGGGAGCCCTTAACTTTTGCCCGTCGCGTCCCGTCAAAGTAACGGCGGTCGCGTTTGCCGCGCTCCAAGCGATGCTTTCGTCGGTGAAATCAACGGCGTATGTTCCGCCGCTCGTCCGCTCCGTAAAGCGGTTATTCGCCGCGCTAAATACGACATTGCCGCCTTGCAACACATTTAACTGCACGCAACTCATTCTAGCGCCTGTGCCGGAAGATGTTAACGTGATAAAAGCTCTCACGCCTATTCTCGCCCCTCTCGCGACCGTAATTGTGTTCGGATTTTGAAAGCGCGCAGCGTCGTTCTGATCGCGCAAAGTACCCGCCGTAGTGAAACGCAACTCCACATTGCTCACGCCGACCGCGGCTTGCGCGCTACTTGGGATCGCGAGCGCGAAAGCAAAAGCCGCGCTAACCGCGCTGATTACTAATTTTTTTACCTTAAACATGGATTCCCTCCCCTCCGCTAGCGGCGGAATTTCCTGAGCTCACGACGCTTTATAGGCTTTACTTGCGGTCAATAATTAAATAAAACTTTTTAACCGTAAAACCTAAACTTGCTATATAGTAGCAGAGATATTCTTAAGTTATTATTTATTTTGCATAGAATTAAAGTTGAATTTATATATGTAGCTGAAAAATTTATAAAAGGTTTCAGTTTCGGCTATGTTTTTCTTAAAGCGATCACAAACTTGCGCAAAACAACGATCGCTAAATCAATTTTGCCTTCAAAATCTACGATTTGGGGGCTTATAAACCGCGATCGTATAAGGACGCTTGCGGCAAACCGCGCGTAACGGCAGCGCGTTTTATCATTCTTACGTTTTCTTTTTTCTGTATTCCAAATATTGCTTTATTTTCTCCGCTTCTTTTTGCTTCATATAGTTTTCCATATAAGCGAAGTCGGGTTCGTCTTTATTTTTAGTTGGTAATAATATTTTCTTTTTCGGCAAGTCGGTGCTTGAAAGTTGGTCGCCATAAGAAAAACTTGAAGCCATTCTTTTGAAACAAAAAACTAAAAATTCTGCAATGTATTTGTTCATTTCAATATTTGGTATTTGAACCGCGTGTATTTTCATATCAAGGCTTGCTGAATATGGGTGATAAAAAACACTGCCCAAAAATGAAATGGAAATGAAATTTGAAACTTCGCGATAATTTTTATGTTCGACTTTTTCATAAAAATCAAAAATTCCATTATTGTTGTCTGTTGCTGTCAACCGTGCAATTGTTCCTTTTTTCAAAATCTCTTTCGGTATTAGTGAACCCGTTGAAATAGTAAAAAAATCTCCGATTTTAAACTCTTTCCATTCAATTTCCGACAACGGAACAATGCTTTCAGATGCTAAAACTAGTTTTTTTACTTTTTCGTTATCAAATAAATAGCCGCGACCTTGCATTATCATGCCAAACTCAAAGGTTAGATAGTCGCTCATTGTTTTTTCAAAATCGGCTTCCGTTGGGATTTCGTCGTTGAAATAATAAAACGAATGCAACCATTCGTCTTTCGCTTCAATAGTAGTTTTTACGCAAAATTTTGTTTCGGCTTCTATACGATCAAACCAAACGTCAAGCAAGTGTTGTTTTTTGTCCTTTGCTTCAACGGTTTCCACAAGCCCTCTGTGTTTTTGCACTTCAAAACCGTCTTTTTCAAAGTTGATAAACTTTACTTCTTTATCTTTATCGTGCGGAACGCCTACGGTAAAAATAGCAATACAAGGATTTGTGCCAATTCCATAAAATGTGTTTTTGTTTAGCGTAATTACGCCTTCTAATGTGTGTCGCTTCAAAATATTTTCTTTAATTGCTTGTTCTTCTTTGGTTTTCCCCGTCATTGACGATTGCGGAACAATTACGATTACTTTTCCGTCTTGCGTTATGCTATCGAGCAAATGCTTGGTAAAATTAATTTCGTAAAGACTTGGGTTCTTTTGCTTCCCCATAGAATAAGGGGGGTTCATCATTCCAACCGTGTAACCCTTTAATTGCAATTCATCGGTGTTTTGTTTTAAAAAATCTTCCTGTTCAAGGTTGCTTTTGCCGTCGCCGCGCAAAATCATATTGGTTGTAGCAATGGCAAACATATACGGTTGTGATTCTAATCCGTGTAGTTGGTCTTTTCTGATTTTTCGCTGTTGGTCGGGCTTATCCGATTTTTGCAACATATTGTGCATTGCGGCAATAAGAAAACCTGCCGTTCCGCAACAAGGATCAAAAACGCTGTCGGTTGGTTTGAGTTCTACTAAATCGCAAAATAATTCAGTAATATGTTTCGGAGTCAAAACAATGCCTAACGATTGACCATCGCCGCCCGAATATGACATAAATTCTCCATAAAACCGACCGATATAATCTTCAGGAGATTGAATGTATTTAATGTTTTTGTAGATATTTTCGTATAAAAACTCGGTATAGTGTTTGAGTGGAGTTTTCTTTAAATACTCATTAACTTTGTTTATTGCTGTAGCGTCTTTGATAATCGAAAACTGACTTAGCAGTTTATCTTTTTTGACTTGCGGCGAAACATTGGCTCTTTTCAAATTCTTTTCGATTGCCTCGTAAATTTTTTCGCCATCGATTGTTGTTTCATCGCCTGTTAAACCCTCAATGCTGAAATTTTTAAATTCCATTTCTCGCAATGCCAACAAAATGCCCGAAACAACAAGCGGTTTATCTGTGTCTTGAATACTGCCATAATTGCGCAAATCTTCGTGAAGATTTTCTGCGTCTTTCAAAACTTCTTCGGTTGTTTTTTCCTCCGGTGTTTGCTCTTTGAGAATATTTTTTGTGTAGTATTGGTCAATATTTTTTTCATTGAAAAGCGCGAATGTTTCTACATCTTCTAACTCTTTGTAGTTGCCGCGCTCGTCAATAAAAACAGGAGAAATTTTGTGTCGTTTTTCATTGCCCGAAATTCCAAATGCAATGATTTTTTTATACGAAGTATTTTTTGCTAAATGTTTGCCATAAAAAAGCGCGCCGTTTACGGCATAGTTTTTCACGCTTGTAACTTCGGAACAAATCACGTCTTTTTCGTTTCGTTTGATATGTTGCGAAATATCGGCTTTATTTTCAATAATCAAGACAAAATCTTTCACAACTCCGCAATATTCGGGAAAGCCCGCATTACCCGTACCGGCTTTTGAAGCGGATTGTAACGCCTCGCTAATATCCTTGATATTACTGCCTTGCGGGTGCAGTTCTATATTTGCTTCTTTAAGCAATTCATAAACCCAAAGGTCGGTTAATGCTTCTTTTTTTGCCATATTATCCTACTTTTTTAAATGCGTAAGGATACAATTTTTTCAATAATTTTAGCGTTTTTTACGCTTTCCAAATTGTACCCGCGTTACATACAACGCCCAGCGGCTTACTGTGGGCGCGGGGTTCGCTGGAGTTGGCGCGAAGCGCCAATCGCGACGTCGCGCTTACTCTCCAGCGAACCCGCGCCCGCGCCGATCGCGCCAACGACCCTTACAATGGCGTTCGCTCTTTCGCTCACTTCATCGTTTTGGCGTAAGAAAAGACGTTGCGCACTACGGATTTCGCCGAAGAGAGCGGGTCGGCGCGTACCTCCGCCTCCGATTTCGCCACTTCGCTGAACATCGCGTCAAGCGCCTTATCAAGCGCGAAATCCTCCAGCGAAGTTTTAACGGGCGTTAATTTCGCCGCTTTGCCCACGATAGAGTTTGCCGTCGTGTTATACGCGTTCGTCAAAGTATCCCACGAGCTCTGCGCCGAAACCCCAAGCGCGATCGGCGCGTTCAGGGCGGATTTGATCTCAGGCTTGAACGCCGCGCGCAGATCGCCGCCAGTTTTGGCGCGCAGGTATTCGGTCGCCGCGTTGTCGCCGCCTCGCAAAATCCCCGCCGCGTCTTTCACGCTCATATCTTTGATCGCCTTAGCGAATATCGGCGCGGCTTTTGTCGCCGCCGCCTCCGCCGCGAGGTTAATGCGCTCGGTCGTATCCGCCGCGAGTTTTTCGCCGCCCGGCACTAATTTAATGTTTTTCTCAATCGCCGCCGCCTCGCTTGGAAGCGGGATTTTATACGCCGACTTTGTGAAACCGCCGCTTTTGGCGAGGCTTGCCGCCGCCCCTTCCGCGCCGTCCGTCAAAGCAACTTTGAGCGCCTCTATCATTTGCGCCTCGCTCGGCGCTAAATTTTGCGCCTTTTCTAGCGCGGATTTCGCCTTTTCTTGGGTCGCCGCTTTGCAACCAGAAAGCAAGATCGCGCCTAAAATCACGCCCGCGATCGCCGCGATCGCCGTTAAAAATTTCCTCATTTTCGCTCCTTATTTGCGTTTGATCGCCGTGCGATACGGCAAAAGACCAGCGATCTTGCCGTTAGCGTCCAGCGCGACAAGCTGGTGAATACCGCGCGAATCCATTAACGCCTCCGCCTCCGCAAGACGCGCTTCGCTGCTGATCGCGGAGGGATTTTTCGTCATCAACTCTGCCGCCGTCATTTTGAAAAACTTTTCGCCTTGAGATTCCGCCGCGCGGCGAATATCGCCGTCCGTGATAATTCCCAGCAGATCGCCGTTATCCAGCACGATCGCCGTGCCGAGCCTGCCGCTACTGATCGCGTGCAGAGAATTTAACGCCGAAGTTTCTGGCGAAACCGCTGGCAAATCCGCCAGAGGAATCATATCATTGCGGACTTTCGCGAGCAATTTGCGCCCCAGCGATCCGCCTGGGTGAAAGCGCGCGAAATGCTCCTCTTTGAAGCCGCGTTCCTGCATTACCGCGATCGCGAGCGCGTCGCCCAAAGCGAGCGCGGCTGTGGTGCTGCTCGTAGGCGCGAGTTGCAAAGCGCAGGCTTCAAGCGGCGCGTTGGCGTGAATGTGAAAACGCGCGGCGCGGGCGAGGGTGGATTTTTCATTGCCCGTGATCGCCACGATCGTATTGCCCTGATCCTGCAAAAACGGCACGATTTTGAGCGCCTCGTCGCTCTCGCCGCTGTTGCTTAAAATCAGCAAAATATCATCGCGCGAGATCATTCCCAGATCGCCGTGATACGCCTCCGCAGGGTGCAGGAAAAACGCGGGCGTGCCCGTGCTGGCGAGGGTCGCCGCGATCTTGCGCGCTATGAGCCCCGATTTGCCGATACCGCTTACGATCACCCTGCCCGCGCAGTTTAGGATCGCCCTCGCCGCGCCCTCGAAACTTTCTCCAATCGCGAGGTTTGCGATCGTCTCCGCCTCAATCTTCAAAACTCGCCTGCCGTTCTTGATTATTTCGCTCATTTCACGCCTTTTGGCCGGTATTTTATTTAAGTTTTCTTTCGCTACGATCGCCCTCTATTTTCAAAAAGGAGTAAAAATGTCGTTAGTTTTCCAGGAAGCGCCTAATTTCAAGGCGAAAGCGGTTTTGCCGAACAACGAGATCGTGGAGTTTGAGCTTCACAAAAATATTGGTCCGAAAGGGGCGGTTTTGTTTTTCTGGCCTATGGATTTCACATTCGTATGCCCATCTGAAATCATCGCGTTTGACAAGCGCGTGAAAGAATTTACCGATCGCGGCTTTAGCGTTATCGGCGTATCTATTGACAGCGAGCACGTCCATTGGGCGTGGAAAAACACGTCGGTCAATAACGGCGGCATTGGTCAGGTGCAGTTTCCGATCGTAGCCGACACAAACCACGCGATCACGAAAGCTTACGATGTGGAGCATCCTGCGGCGGTCGCTTTCCGCGCGACTTTCATAATTGACGCGAAAGACAAAAAAATCCGCCACATCACGATCAACGACTTGCCGATCGGCAGAAACGTGGAAGAGACTTTGCGCGTGTGCGACGCGATGCTCTTTACGAACGAGCACGGCGAAGTTTGCCCCGCGGGTTGGCATAAAGGCGACGAGGGTATGAAAGCCGACCATAAGGGCGTGGCGGATTATCTCTCCAAAAATCAAGCCAAGCTTTAGTAAAAGCGCGCGCTTTTTTGTTTATGCGGCGTTGGGCTTTGGTTCGCCGCGGCGGGGCGGTTTTTCGTTCGCCTCGCCTAAATAGAAAATCGCGCCGCGTAAAAAACGCGATTTCCGCGGGGGTAATTTCCCCCGCTTCTCTTACCGCCGACAACTTTGCCTCATTAGCGAGATCAACTATGTTTTTATTTGCGTTTTACGCGCCTTAAACACCGCCAATTCGCTCGCGCGCGGCGACAGGACGATCGCGCGACTGGAACAATATGTTTTATAAACGTAGGATCGCCCTGCCCAAATTGCCCGAAATTAGTTAATTTTGCCGTCATAGCCGATCGCGTCTAACATTTCTATAATCAATTTCATATCGCTTTTCATTTGCTCGCTTACGTCAATATCGGCGTAGTATTTGCCGCTTAAGCGCGCGATAGTTTCTTTTGATTTAATAATTTTATTCGCGATCGTTTTTGGGTTTCGCACAGGCAAGCTTGCGTATTCGCGCACGCCTTTATACGCTGTTTCGCGAGTCGGGCTTGGCGCGTCATATTTGCTATTTACGCCGTCTATAGAAAAAGTCGCGCGATCAAAAAAAAATCCAATCGCTATCTTGATAAACAAGTTTAATATAAAAATATCCCTTGCCGTCCTTAACTACAGAAAAAGGAATAACATATTTATATCTATCGGGGTTATTATATCTTTTGTCGGCGCGAAAAATAAACTTTTTTTCTACCTTATCATATTCAACTTCATAAACAAAAGCCGCGTTAAGGATCGCCTCGCGCCCTTTTGCGGATTTAGAGAGAATAAGCTCTTTTAATTTCTCAAAGCCGCCGTCAATAAAAATAATGCCTACTTTTTTGCCGTCGCGATAAACGCGCGCTTCCGTCCTAGTAGCAGAACCGCCAACGTACGCATCATATTTTAGATCGTCAAAGAGGGTCGGAAGCCCCTCGCGGTATTGCGCGACCGCAGAAGTTATCTCGTCCCCAACAGAACGCCCGTCGTAAAATCTTGAGTATTCAGCGACAGGTTTACAGGCGGCGGTTTTTTGCCAAGCATAATCCTTAAAAGCGAATTGCCCATTTGGACATTCAACTTTTGCGGAAGCGGCGGCGGCAGTAGTAACGGGTTTAGCAGGAGCGCACCCCAAGCCAAAAGCGGCAATTGCCGCAATAACAGAAATTAAAGCCCTTATTTTTGCTCCATTTTTCGGCGTTTTAACAAAGAAGATTATATCCGCGCTTTACGCGCCTTAAATACCGCTAATTCATTCACGCGTAGCGATAGGGCGCAAAGCGCCCGTAATCGCGCAGGATCGCAAATTAGGCTTTCTCTTTATTTTTGCACTCGCTATTGACGCATTCGTAAATTTCTTCGCCGCGCAAAGTGCGCAACGCCATCGGGTATCCGCAACGATCGCACTTGCGCGATGTCGGCGCGAATTTCGCGATAAAGTCGCATTTAGGGTAATTTGAACAGCCGTAAAAGTCGCCGCGTTTGCTTGTGCGCTTTCTGATCTCGCCGCCGCATTTGGGGCAGGGCGTCTCAATTTTTTCGTGTTTTTCGCCCTCGCGCGGCAGGGGTTTCGCGTTTTTGCACTTCGGGTAGCTTGTGCAGGCTAGGAAAAGCCCGTTGCGCCCGCGTTTGACCGCCATTGGCGATCCGCACTTTTCGCATTTTTGCTCGACAGTCGAAACCGCCGCGCTCTCGCTCTCGCTCAAAATGTTGCGCGAATACTTGCACTTCGGATAGCCGCTGCACGAGATAAATTCGCCGAAACGTCCTTTGCGTTTCACGAGCGGCAAACCGCATTTGGGACAATTTTCATCGATCTCCTCCGCGACTTTTTGGCTTTCGATCGCGCTTTTGCCCGCTTTAACTTTCGCTATAAACGGCTCGTAAAATTCCGCCAAAATCTCCTGCCAATCGCGCCCGCTCTCCTCAATCTGGTCTAGCTCCTCCTCAACTTTCGCCGTGAAACCGCTATCTACGATCTCAGGAAAGTGTTTTTCGAGCATAGCGATCACATTAAAGGCAATCTCCTGCGGCTCAATGCGCTTTTTTTCTATATGAATGTAGTCGCGCTCCTCTAAAATTGAGAGCGTGGGCGCGTAGGTGCTGGGGCGTCCGATACCGAGTTTTTCAAGTTCTTTGATGAGTCCCGCCTCGCTGAATTTCGCGGGCGGCTCGGTGAATTTCTGCTCCGTTTTAATGTCGCTCAAATTCGCCGCCGCGCCGCTCTTTAATTCTGGCAATAACTTGTCTTTGTCCTCGTCCTCGTTTGAGACTTTATAGAAGCCGTCAAAGAGCAATTTGCGGCCAGTCGCGCGGAATACGCCCTTGTCGCTTTCAAAGATCGCGCTCACATTCTCAAAGACCGCCTCGCTCATTTGGGTCGCCAAAAAGCGGTTGTAAATTAACGCGTAAAGTTTAAGTTCGTCGCGCCCTAAATACTTCGCCGCGATCGCTGGGGTAAACGCGATATTTGTCGGGCGGATCGCCTCGTGAGCTTCCTGCGCTCCTTTGGATTTTGTCTTGTAGCGGCGCTCATTCGCGGAGAGATATGTATCGCCGTAAGTCGCCCCGATCGCCTCGCGCGCCGCTTTGATCGCCTCAGGCGCGACATTCAGGCTGTCCGTGCGCATATAGGTTATCACGCCGCTCTCGCCTTTGTCGGTAGGCACGCCCTCGTAAAGTTTCTGCGCGATCCCCATTGTGCGCTTCGGCGCGAAGCCCAATTTACTGCTCGCGGCTTGTTGCAAGCTAGATGTCATAAAGGGCGGAAAGGGCGCGACTTTGCGCTCTTTTTTCTCAATTTTTCCTATTTTGTAGGCGGCTTTAAGCAAAGTTTCTTTAATTTTTTCGGCTTGTTTCGCGTTCGTTACGCTCATTTTCTCAATCTCTTCGCCGTTAAAAGAGATTAACTCCGCCTCAATTTTCTTGTCAAAAACGCCTGTAATTACCCAATACTCCTCTTGCTTAAAGGCGCGGATTTCCCGCTCGCGATCTACGATAATTTTCAAAGCCGCGCTTTGTACGCGCCCCGCGCTGAGCCCGCGCTGAATCTTCTGCGCCAAAAGCGGCGAGAGGTTATAACCCACGAGGCGATCTAAAAGACGCCGCGCCTGTTGCGCGTTTACCATTTTGAGATCAATCGCGCGCGGATTCGCAAGCGCGTTTTTGATCGCCGATCTTGTAATCTCGTGAAAGACAATGCGCGGAAATTTCGCCGCATCGCCGCCAATCAACGCCGCGATATGCCAACCTATCGCCTCGCCCTCGCGATCTTCGTCGGTCGCGATATAAATTTTTTCCGCTTTTTTCGCGAGGCTTTTAATCTCGTCAACTTGCTTCGCGTGGTCTTTGCTGATCTCGTATTGCGGCTCGAAACGCCCGTCCTTGATCGTAATGCCCATCGTGCGTTTGGGCAGGTCGCGAATGTGCCCCTTTGAGGCGACCACCTGATCGTCTCTCTCTAAAAAACTCTTGATCGTCCGCGCTTTGGACGGTGATTCCACGATAATCAATCTTTTCACAACTTAGCCTTATGTTATTTTGCTTTTGAAACCGCAAATATAACCAGCGAAAGATTAAACGCCGTTTTGCGCTAAAATCCGCGAAAATTTTGAGGATAAAAGTTGCGCGAATTTAGAAAGTCTATCTGCGCGTATTGCGGCGTGGGCTGCGAAATAATCGCCGAAGTCGAAAACGAAACGATCCTGCGCGTTGAGGGCGATCCAAACGGCGTCGTAAGCGGCGGCAAACTCTGCGTAAAGGGACGTTACGGCTTTGATTTCGTCTCGTCGCCCTCGCGCGTTCGCGGCGCGCGTATCAGACGATCGTATATTGATCGAACGCGAGATCGCCTGCCCGACGATCTACGCGCGAAACTTTTTTTGCTCGCGCCGCTTGACTGCGACTTTTTCGCCGCGCCGCTTGACATCGCCGTTAAGATCGCGGCGTGGCAAACTGCGGAAATTCTGCAGGGGAGCGGCGGCGAAGCCTTTGGCTTCATTGGCGGCGCGAGGACTAGTTGCGAAAACGCCTATTTTTTTCAGAAGTTCGCGCGCGAATTTATCGGCGCGGCGAATGTGGATAATTGCGCGCGCGTCTGCCACTCGCCCAGCCTCGCTGGGTTACGCCGAACGCTGGGCGAGGGCGCGGCGAGCAATCCGTTCGCGGACATTTTTGAGGCGGAACTGCTCGTGATTATCGGCTCGAACACAACTGAGGCGCACCCGATCGTAGGGGGGAAAATTATCGAGGCGGCGCGGCGCGGAGCTAAGCTCGCCGTGATTGATACGCGAAAAGTTACGATCGGGAAGTTCGCGGATATTGAAATGATTGCGCCGCCCGAGAGTAACCTCGCCGCGCTTAATAAGATAGCGAAAATTATCGCGGAACGCGATTTAATTGATCTGGGTTTTGTGAGCGAAAGAACAAATAATTTTAATGAATTTCGCGAGTTGATTTTGAGCGATAAAAGTATTAAATTCTCCGATTTTGAAAATTATCGCGATCTTGACGCAAAAATTGAAAATTTGGCGAATTTGATCGCTAATAATAAAACGCTTTTTTTGTGGGGTTTGGGAGTTACGGAGCATACGCTAGGAAGCGATTCTGTCAGCGCGATCTCAAATATCGCGTTATTAACGGGAAATATCGGCAAAATCGGAGCTGGAGTTATGCCGCTTCGCGGTCAAAATAATGTGCAAGGCGCGTGCGATATGGGCGCGCTGCCGAATTATGATTTAGGGTATAAAACTCCCGCTAAAACGGGCTTAAAGACGCCAGAAATGATAGACGCGATTTTAGAGGGCAAAATCCGCGCGATCTTTAATATGGGCGAAGATATAGCGCATATACACGGCGATCTCGCGAAAGTGGAAAGAGCGTTAGAAAAGCTAGAATTTTTATGCGTAAACGAACTATTTATGAGCAGCATAGCAAAACGCGCGGATATTGTGATCGGGGTTAAGAGCGCGTATGAGAGAAGCGGCGTTTATATTAACGCCGAAAGACGCGCGAATTTAACTACTCCGTTAATTTATACGGACGCGATAGAGGATTATGAATTTTTTGCGTTATTGCAAAGTGAAATTAGCGGCGAAAAATTAGAGATAAATAACGAAAAAATTTGGCGCGAAGTTTGCGAAAAAGCCTCCGATCGTTTCGGCGACTTAAAATATGAAAATTTGCGCGAAAAAAGCGCGCAATGGTTTGGCGAGCGATTGTATGTAAATAATTTTCATACGGACAATAAAAAAGCGAACTTTTTTTACGCGAAAACCCCCGATATAACATTAGACTCCGATCAAGATATTTTTACCCTCTCGACAGGGCGCGTTTTAACGCAATACAATAACGCCGCGCAGACCTCTGAAACGCCGCGCTTAAACGACAAATACGAGGAAGATTTCGCGCTGATTTCGCCTGTTGACGCGGCGCGTTTTGATCTCGCGAAACGATATTTTCTCGCGAGTGATTACGGCAAAAGCGCGGCTCTGCGCCTCAAAATCGACGACGGTATCAAACCCCGAACGCTCTTTTGCACGTTTCACCACGCCCGAAGCCGCGTTAACAGGCTCTTTGGCGGCGAAAGTGATCAAATCACAATGACCCCGCGCTTCAAAGCCCTGAAAGTCAAGATCGTTCGCGAATAGCGCCCTCCCCAAGCGCCAAATCTCGTTGAAATTTTAGGAAGCTGCATATAAAACGACTTTTTGATCATATAATTTCGGTTGTCTTTGATTAGATTTAATCTTCTCTTTGATTTAGATTTAATATCGCCGCAAGTTTATTTGTCTTATGTTATAATTCAAAGATTAAATTACTTTGGCA
>JAITUT010000062.1 GCA_031286325.1 Helicobacteraceae bacterium | reverse complement strand
GGAGAGTAAATGAAAGCAATCAAGTTGAGCGTTGCGGCTGTAGCCGCTCTTGCAGTTTCCGCGTTTGCGGCGGATGGCGATGCCCTTAAACCTTATGGTCAGATTACTGGCGAAGTCGGCTCTTATTTTGTGGGCAACCAAGCCAAAAACGCAATCAGCGTGAAATCATACAGCTCCCGCTTCGGTCTTACTGGCGCGCACGGTCTCGCGGGCGGTTTAACCGCTGTTTATCAAGTGGAAGCGGGCTTTAACCCTGTAAATAGCGGCAACGACGTTCCCGGCGTGGCTGAGGATAGCGCCAAAGTAACTCCTCTTACAAGCTATGGTCAGGGCGATAATGCCGGCTTAAGCAACCGCAACAGCTACGTAGGTCTTGCCGGCGGCTTCGGCACCGTGCTTATCGGCAACCACGATACTCCGTATAAATTAGCGGCTCGCGGTTCCGGCGGTATCTCTAGCGCGGATACGATTTCCGAGCTTCGCCTCTTAACTGATCGCCGCTTGGAAGGCGCGATTGCTTATGTAGCTCCCGCGGCGGCTATTGGCGGCACAACTTTAGCGTTGGCTATCGTTCCCGTAGTAGATGAAGCCGCCGACGAACCGAACAACGGCTTCCACTACTCAATCGGCGCGATCGTCCCTGTTGAGGCGGCGGGTCTTAAAATCGGTTTAGGCTATGAGAGCGCACATGTTCCACTAGTTGATGAAGCGGTAACTTCGCTCTTCGCCGGCGTAAATTTCGCTACGAGCGGCTTTAGCGTAGGCGCGTACTATGAGCAAATCGACGCAAGCGACGCATTGAAAAAAGCCGTCGATCCATTAGGGGTTAAGGGCGACGACGCAATCGCTACCACGATCCTTGTGCCTGTTACCGTTAGCCTTAGCGACGGCGTCTTTGTGAACTTGGCATTCCGCCAAGTTAGCTTCGACAAGTTCACAGGATTTAGCGACCTCCAAGCCTACGATGCCGATATTGCAAAAGCTTTTGCAAAAGCCGGAGGCTTTAGCCAAGTGCCTGTCGTATTTGATGAATCTGTTACGCAAATAAGCGCGGAAATTGGCAAAAACTGGGGTAAAGACTTTATGGCTTACCTCGGCGTTAAAAACTCTGCGGCAAAAAATAAAGACGGTACTGGCGCAATCGGCACCGCTACCGCTACCAAAGAGGCTAAAAAATCCGCGACCGAGTTTGGTCTTGGTATGAGAGTTAGCTTCTAATCGCTCTCATTTCTCTCGCCGTTTTAACCGCTCGGTTAAAACGCGCTTTCAAGGCGGGGAGACTTCGGTCTCCCCGCCTTTTTTATTGGATCGCCGCGAAACAGGGAGCGGGCGCAACGCGGATTTTGGCGCAAAGTTTAATTTAAGCCCCGCCGCCTAAAATTAACGCATTTTCATATAGGATCGGGCAATGGCTGTCAATACTTCCACAATCACTTTCTCTTTGAGCAAAGATGTAATTCAGGAGATAGGCAACCTATTTATTTTATGCCGTTTCAAAACTCGCCGAAGAGCTGGCAAGAAGAATTTTCAAGGCTTAAAATGAGATAATACGAGAAAGATAGTATAATAAGGGGTTAATTTGATGTACTTGCTCAAAGCGATCCTCGCGCCGTTTTCGCCGCCTTATGTTTTAAAGCGAATTGCCGATTGGAATGAAAAAGTGTCGGTTGGCGCGCTTTTGGTGGCATTGTTTCAGTTTAATGTTTATGGTTTTATGGTCGCGGCTGTCTTTGCCGCTATAAGCCTCTGTCTCACGATCAAGATAGAGAAAAAAACCGCGCGATCCGCGATTTTAAGTTAAAGGGCGGCTATGTCTGATCAAAACATAATGTGGACAATTTTGTTAATTTTCGCGCTTTTGATAGGCGGTATATCTATGCTGGCGGCAAACTACGATCCCACAACAGGCAAGCTTGGCGGCAAATAGCACGGAAAATGAGCGGTACAACTTTGGTTTTCGCGCCTTTGGCTTTGTTCGCCGCGTTAATGCTAGTCGCGGGAATTTTGCCGCGCCGTAAAACGCAAGAGGCAAATCTAGCGGCGAAATAAGCCCTGCCCGCCAAGTTATGCTGTCGCGGGTTTCTTTGCCGTCTCCTTTCCGTAATACTCGCGATCCGATTTGCGCTATGAAAATTAAAATAGCGATCGCCACCGCAATAGAAAAAGCGTTTTTAATTATGATCGCAAGCGGTATAAACCTAGTAAACGGTTTAGCCAAAATCCGCCTAAAAACGCGAAATTTACGCCCCCAAAGCTTTCTGAAAATCCGCCGCGTAACCGGGATTCGCGGTTGAGAGCTCGTTATACATCTCGGTGCGGAGCTCGTGCGACATATTTTTATGCCCGGCCATTGTGAAGATCAAATCTAAGAAAACTTTCGCCGCTTTCGGGGTTTTGCCAGCCTCTTTGGGCGCGATCGGGTGGTGCGCCGCGATCGCTCCGAAAACACGTTTGAGATCCGCGTCTACGCTCGCTTTGCTCTCGGCAATCTTTTTCATCTCGTCCATAGGCATATCGGGCGGAATCGGTTTTACGGGCTTTTTGACGATCGGCGGACGCTCAAAAATTTTCATAAGCGCGTATACATTGATCGCGAAAAATAAAATAAATATCAGCGTCGCCCAAATTAGCAATAAAAGCGTCTTAGCCATTAGTCTTTACACTCGCGCAAAATTTCCAAAACCCGATCTCTGTTTTCCACAAACAACTGCGCGAAATGCGGGTCAAAGTGCTTGCCCGCCTGATCGCGGATAAAATTCAGCGCCTCGTCCGCGCTCCACGCCTTTTTATAGACGCGATCGGTCGTCAGCGCGTCAAAAACATCGGCGATCGCGACAATGCGCCCGTATGGGTGGATTTCCTCGCCTTTTAAACCGCGCGGGTAGCCGCAACCGTCCCAACGCTCGTGGTGCTCGCGGGCGATAATTTCGCTGATTTGCATTAGGCGGCTTGACGAGTTGCGCAGAATTTCGCCGCCTAGATTGGCGTGCTCTTTGATCTCCTCGTATTCTTCGGGGGTCAATGAGCCGGGTTTATTTAGAATACTATCGGCGATCCCGACTTTGCCGATGTCGTGCATAGTGGACGCCTCTTGGAGCAATTTCGCCTCCGGCTCCACCATTCCCGCCGCGATCGCCAGCATATACGAGTAGCGCGCGACCCTTTTAATATGGTTGCCCGTCTCTTGCGATCTGTACTCCGCCATTACGCCGATACGTTCAATTACTTCGCGGCGCGTCTGCTCCAATTCGTTATTGAGCGCGATATTATCGTAAGCGATCGCGATATTCGCGCTCAAAATGTTTAAGAGCGATCTCGCGATCGGCGCGGTTTCGGCGGACTTTTTTACATAAATCACGATCGCTTTCGCGCTGTGCGTCTTGCAAAAAAGTATCAGCGCGTCAGGCAAAATATAATGATCTTGATCTTTTGCGCAATCGTAAATATCCGTGATCGCGTATGGCGGCAGGACGTCGCACACCGCTTTGTCCTCGCAACCCACAAAGTCGCCGATCCCAGTAGAAATTGTCAGAACCGTATTAGAAGGCTCTAGCAATATGCGATCGGAGACGCAACAAAACGCGCTGAAGTTTTCGTGCGGGAGGTTCATTATCTCGCCGATTTTCGTCAAAACCCCGCGCAAAAGCTCCGGCGCCGATTGCATTTTGTAGATCGCGGCGGTAGCCGAAACGATCTTCGTGAGCGAGACGTTGTTCTCCGCTACAAGCCGCATATCCGAATATGATCTAAGCGCGGCGACTATTAACATATGGAGTTTGTGAGCGTTGAGCTCGGATTTGGAGCGAAAGTCGTTGATGTCGTATTCCAACATAATTTGCCGCGCCAGATCGTAGGATTTAGAGACGCGCAAAATTATCCGCGCAAGGCGGTTGTGAAGTTCGTGGCGCGCAAATCGCACGACTTCAAAGCCCGATTTGTCCTCCTCTAAATCAACGTCCATTAGCACGATCGCGGTGTCGGGGTTGTCTTCAAGGTAAGTTTTGGCTTCCACACTAGAGAACGCGCTGGAAATTTCAACGGCGCGCCCGTCGTAGAGAAAGCCCGCGAGAGCTAATTTGGTAAGCGAGTGTTCGTTTTTGTCCGCGTCTACGATCAATATCTTCCAGCAAACTTGCTTTTTCAGGCTCGCCTGCGTGAAGTCGCACTCTCTCGCGCTTGTCTTAGATGGTTTTGATACAAACAAATTTTCCGCGCCCATGTTATAATCTCCAATTTTAATATATCTCTAACTTTCTATCATTTCCAACTTTATGTTTTGGATGTAGAGTGAGGGATTTTAGCGAAACCGTTTTGGAATTTGTATTTATTTTTTAAACTTATTTTATAAATTTATATTTTATAAATCTAACAAATCTGGCTTCCCGCCCTTTTTGGCGTTCAAAAAGCCTTTGTTTTGGCGGTTTCGTCTGGCGATTTCTTTGGCGCAAAACTAGTATTTGCGTATGTTTCGCGCCTAAAACAACTTTTCTATAGCCAAAATTGTACGCTCTAGCATTGCTCCGACTGAGAAGCGATCGGCGACTAGGGCGCGAAGTTTTTCTTTAATATAGGGCGTCTTTTCGCCAAACTCAATCGCGTTTTTGATCGCGATCGCCAGTTTTTCAGGGTCTTTTGGCGGCGCGACGAAACCTAGATCGCCTACGATCTTCGCGCTGTCGCCTACGTCCGTTACCGCGCAAATTGTCCCGCAGGACATTGACTCCGCGATCGCGTTTGAAAATCCCTCTCCGAA
>JAITUT010000023.1 GCA_031286325.1 Helicobacteraceae bacterium | reverse complement strand
CGTCGCGCACGCCGTCGTTGTTTTTGTCCTCGCCCAAGAGATTTTGCTCGTCGCGATCTAGTTTAGGGTATTTCCCTTCTTCCTCTAACTGCTTAACAATCTCAAGCGGGGTTTTGCCTACAGTTACAGGCGGCTTAACGACGTTATCCGCTTCGCCGTAAGAAACAAAGACAAACACGACAATTATCGCTAAAACCGCTCTGACAAACATAACTCGCTCCTTAATTAAAAACGCGCTTAAAATTTCGCGCGATCGGAACTAAAAGACCCGCGTAACGAAAAAGGTTCTTTTACCCTCTTCTATATTGATCTCGTATTCCTTATTGTTAACGCGCAATTTATGAACTCCCGCTGGAAGTCTGGCGCGAACAAAGTAAATGCGATCTGGCAAAGCGAGCCACGATCTCGTGTCGGCGACCTCCGTCGCGGCGTTGACGAGAAACATCGCGACCGCCGCGAGCGACCCTGCGGAAGTGTTTTTGCCGCCGCTAGCTTGACGCGCCGCGTATTCGGCGGCTTTTTTCGCCACAGCGCGGGTGATAGCGCGGGCGATTACCTCCGTTTGCTTCTCGTCAAACGCCTGAGTGAAAAGCGCGGAAACATTCGAAACCATCTCCGCCGAGCTCGCCGCGCCGTCAATTTGCGCGGTAAAATCGCCGCGCGATCGCGCTTGATGATAAGGCAAGGCAATCTCCACCCAGCTAACGAGCGCGCCCGCGGGGGCGGGATAGAGCTGTTTGTGCGAAAGTTTGATCGGCGCGAAACCAGAGCTAACGATCGCCACAACTTCGCCCGTATTTTTTCCGCCCGCCTCCGCCGCCTTTTTCGCGATCTCGCCGCCGAATTGTTTCTCGTATTTCGCCGCCTCGCCCGCGCCGCCGTACCGTTTCGCGTAACGCAAAGCGTCTATCATTAACGCGCTCGGCGCGCCGTTCATTCCCGCTTGATCGCGGTAGGCGCGAATCGCTTGGCGGTATGAGACCATCGCGCTTGAAGTCTCGCCCAGCGCGTCATAAATTAACGCGCTCAAATACCGCGCCGCGCCGTCGTCTTGGTATTTGCCTTTGAAACCTTTAATTAGCTCGTTAGCTTGCGCCATTTCCACGCGCGCGCCCGTCAAATCGCCCAGCATTAAATAGCTAGCCGCCGCGTAAAAGTGCAGATAAAGCCGCTCGTAATCCTCGCCGTAATAGGCGATCATCGTATCGTTTGTGAGCGTGGCGGTGAGTTGCTCGCTCACGCTGGCGGCGTCATATTCATTCACAAGGGTTTTAGCGTTCTCAAACGATTGCAAACTCTCTTTATATTTGCCGCCGATCTGCAAAATGAGACCTTTGTTTAACTCATACATTAAAAGATCGGCGTCGTCTGGAGTTTTGGCTGAGAGCTCGCTCTCGGCTCGTTCGGGATCGCCGTTATTTAACGCGTTTTCTACAGGAGCAAAGGCGTTGCTGTGAGCCGAACAAGACGTAAGCAGCGCCGCCGCGACTAAAGCCGCGCCTATCGGCTTGGCTGCGCGTTTAACGGCGAAGCAAAGCCCCGCCGCGAGCGTTACGCCGCCCTCTTGCTCGCCGATCGCTATGCGGCTGCCCGCGCTTTTCGCGGCTGGCGGCTTCTTAACTCGCGCGATTGAGTTTATGGTTTTGATCGCAAGGATTAACATTGTTATTTGCGATCACGGGCGGATTTTTTTGTTCTCAATTAGCTTGCGAATCTTTTTCTGCCCCGTCCAAGCGATCTTTTGCGTCTCAACCTCGGTCAAAGTGAGGTCAATTTGATAATACTTGACCGCCGTTTTACCCTCCGCGTCTATGATCGTATTGATTGTGCCGCCCAGTATGTAGTCCGCGCCAATCTCTTGCCGCTCTTTTTTGCGGGTGCTTTCGCTTGCGTAGCGATCCTGCTCGGCGCGCTCGTCTCTTTGCTGCGCGCGATCCATTTTAGACGCGACGAACTCCGCCTCGCCCGAATTGATGATTACGCGCTGAATGTCGTTCACAAAAGTCTGCGAGCTGATGTGCTCCACGCTGAGATTGCGAATGTCGCCCACGGTCAAAACTGGCGGCGTGCGCTTTTTGGATTGCCAGCGAGCGAGCCAAGGCTGCTTCAACATATCCTTGATCATCTCCTCGCTTGTTAAGCGCGAGTCGGTGTCGTTCCAATTGCCGCTAAGATCGATCGCCTCGTTGCCTTCAACGCGGGTTACTTTGGTAGAACACGCGGAAAACGATACCGCGAGCAAAATTAGGGCTGTCGCCGCCTTAAACTTCAAATTCATAACATCTCCTTATGCTAAAAAATTCGCATATAGTATAAAAAAATCACTTAAAGGCGAATGACGCGCGTGCGGGATAATATGTCGTGCAAGGCGCGTTTGTCCTTGCGGGCGATCGCCCAAATAAACCCGAAAAACCAAGTTGAAATAAAGCAAACAAAACGCCAAATCGCCTGCGGGAAAGTCATCGTGAGGTTTGCCTTTGTATCTATTATTATGAGCCTCGCGTATTTTTTGCCGGGGGTGTAGCCTTTGGCGACTGAAAACCAGACGATCACCGCGCCGTAGATCGCCGTATGCGCCGCCCACGCGATCAGCGGCTTTTCCTCGTAGCCGATCGCGATATGCGTCAAGAAAATTATCGGCGTTAAGATCATAAAAACATCTACAAGTTGCGCCGCCGCGCGCTGCCAAAAGCCCGCCGCTTTCATTTTGATCCTTTGAAAAACGGCGTTTTACAAGGTTTCGCCATTTTTACGCGCGCTAAAACGTCTTTACCTTGTTTAACTATTAGCTTCTGCAAAGCGTTTATAAAATCTCTACCCATTTTTGCGCTATCCTACTTATTTAATTGATTCCAAAGCTCGCAATTTCCTAGATCGCAAGCTTTTTTAGCGTCTATTCTCGCTTGATCGTAATTTTTCAGATCATTATACGCTTCGCCGCGATTGTTGTAATATATAGCGTTTTCTGGCTCAAGCTCAATCGCTTTCGTATAATCCGCGATCGCTTGATCGTAATTTTTCAGATCATAGTAGGTAATGCCGCGGTTGTTGTAAGCTGAAGCATATTTTGGGTCAATCTTGATCGCTTGCGTACAATCTTTAATCGCTTGATCGTAATTTTGTAGCTTCTTATACGCGACGCCGCGATTACTGTAAGCCATAACAAATTTTGGGTCAAGTTCAATCGCTTTCGTATAATCCGAGATCGCTTGATCGTAATTTTGCAGTTCATAATACACATTGCCGCGATTGTTGTAATATGTAGCGTCTTTTGGAGCAAGCTCAATCGCTTTCGTGAAATCCGTGATCGCTTGATTGTAATTTTGCTGTTTATCATACGTAACGCCGCGATTGAAGTAAGCTGAAGCGTATTTTGGATTAAGCTCAATCGCTTTCGTGAAATCCGCGATCGCTTGATCGTAATTTCCTAGCTTGCAATACGCGCCGCCGCGATTGTGGTAAGCTTGATCGTCTTTAGGGTCAAGCGCGATCGCTTGCGTATAATCTTTAACCGCTTGATCGTAATTTCTCAGTTTAATATACGCAATGCCGCGATTGTAGTAAGCTATTGAATTATTTGGGGGGTTTGGCGCTCGCGAATATAAATTTATGATCAACGTTTTGAACCAATGCGCTTCGCCGTTTATAGGTATTAGTTCCGAATATAAATCTATGGCGTCTTGATAATCTCCGTGTCGCGCGGCGCTCAAGGCTTCCTCAAAGAGTTTATTTACCTCTTGAATTTCTGGGGCTATCGTTTTAGCATAATAAATCTTACCGCCGCTCAATAAGCATGTAAAAATCTGAAGAATAATAATGAGAGCTATCTTGATTTTTCGCCCTGTCGTGTTCTTTTGCGCGCTTTGCGCCGCTATACTTTTAGAGCTATCGCCGCGTAAGATAAACGCTAGAACGTCTATTATATCAGCCGCCGCGCTCTCGTCTGTAAAATTCTCCTCTAATTTGCGTATTTGCGCTTTTTTGCAAGCTACAAGATCGCTTGCGTTTACTATCTCTTTTGCCGCACCTGTTTCTATGGCGGTTAGTAATAATTTTCGCTCTTTTTGATACTCGTTTTGAATATAGTTAGACAATAGAGTTTTTGTCTTTTCTACGTCCAGCAAAACATCTTTGCCTTGTTCCGTTGCAAGCTTTTGTAAAGCGTTTACAAAGTTTTTATCCATTTTTGTCTCCTATCCTACCGATTTGGTATATTCCAAGTTCTACAGTCTCCCGGTTCGCACGCTATTTCAGAATCTTCTTCCGTTTGAGAGTCTTTTTCCGTTTGATCGTAATCTTGCAATACCCTATACGCAAGGTCGCGCATTGTATGATATAAAACGTTTTTCGGGTTAAGCTCGTTCGCTTTCGTAAAATCTTTAAGCGCTTGATCGTAATTTTTCAGAGCATAATAGGCAGAGCCGCGACCAAAGTAAGCGTCGTCATTTGCTGGATCAAGCTCGATTGCTTGCGTATAATCCGCGATCGCTTTCGTAAGATCTGCGATCGCTTTCGTATGATCCCCGATCGCTTTATTGTAACTTTGCTGTCTAAAATACGCGTTGCCGCGATTGGTGTAAGCTAAAGCGTATTTTGGGTTAAGCGCGATCGCTTGCGTATAATCTTCAATCGCTTGAGTGTTTTTTGACAACCTAGAATACGCATCGCCGCGATTGTTGTAATATAAAGCGTTTTTTGGGTTAAGCTCGATCGCTTGCGTATAATTTTCGATTGCTTGATTGTAATTTCGCAATTCATAATACGTAGCGCCGCGATTGTTGTAAGCTAAAGCGTATTTCGGGTTAAGCTCGATCACTTTCGTATAATCCGCGATCGCCTGATCGTAATTTTTCATTTTATAATATACTTCGCCGCGATTGTTATACGCCGCAGAATTATTTTGATTTATAGTTATTGCTTGCGAAAATAAATTTACGGCGACTTGATAATCTCCGCGTTCCGCGACGTTCTGGGCTTGCTTAAAGAGTTTGTATGTCTTGCCTACTTCAGTTCCATAATACACATAGCTACCAAGAGCCAATAAACACAAAATCACAAAAATACAACCGCCTATTATTTTGTAGCTTTTTTTTGACACATTGCTTTTTTTGGTTGGCGCAGACGTGTTATTTTGCGCCGCTATACTTTTAGAGCTATCGCCTCTTAATACAAAGGCTAAAGTATCTATAACGTCAGCCGCCGCGCTCTCGTCTGTAAAATTCTCCTCTAATTTGCGTATTTGCGCTTTTTTGCAAGCTACAAGATCGCTTGCGTTTACTATCTCTTTTGCCGCGCCTATTTCTACGGCGATTAGCAATAATTTCCGCTCTTTTTCATACTCGTTTTGAATATAGTTGGACAATAGAGTTTTTGTCTTTTCTACGTCCAACAAAACATCTTTACCCTGCTCCGTTATTAGCTTTTGCAAAGCGTTTACAAAGTTTTTATCCATTTTTCTCCTATCCTAGCGAGCGCAAATTTTCGCTATCGCAAAATTTAGCGTAATTTTAACAAGGCAAGCCTTGATTTCTGACGATCGCGGCGCGACAAACCGCCGTATGCGCCGCCCTGCGTTGGCAAAAGCCGCCTTCATTTTGATCCTTTCAAAAACGGCATTTTAATTTGATCGGGTTTCGCGTGGTAAAATTCTAAAAAATTTAAGGACGCGATATGCCCAAACGCACCGATATTAAGAACATTTTGCTGATAGGATCAGGTCCGATTGTGATCGGGCAGGCTTGCGAGTTTGATTACTCCGGCGCGCAGGCGGCGAAGACATTGAAAGCGGAGGGCTACCGCGTAGTTCTCGTCAATTCCAACCCCGCTACGATAATGACCGACCCCGAATTTGCCGATCGCACCTACATTGAGCCAATCACCGAAGAGATTGTCGCCGAAATTATCAAGCGCGAAAACATTGACGCGATCTTGCCCACAATGGGCGGGCAGACCGCGCTGAATGTCGCGATGAGAATGCACGAGCGCGGAATGTTAAACGGCGTGAAGTTTCTGGGGGCGAAGCCAGAGGCGATCAAAAAGGGCGAGGATCGCCAAGCGTTCAAAGAAGCTATGCTTTCAATCGGTATGGATTTGCCTAAAAGCCGCTACGCATACAACATTGCCGAATCTATAGAGGCGGCGGAGACGATCGGTTTTCCGCTGATTATCCGCGCCTCTTACACCCTCGCGGGCGGCGGCAGCGGCGTGGCGTATAACATTGACGAGTTCCACGCCCTCGCGCAAGCAGGTTTGGACGCGAGCCCGATCAACGAAATTCTGATAGAAGAATCGCTATTGGGCTGGAAAGAGTTTGAGATGGAAGTAATCCGTGATCGCGCGGATAACTGCATTATCGTATGCTCTATTGAAAACCTTGATCCTATGGGCGTCCATACTGGCGATTCAATTACGATCGCGCCCGCGCTGACTTTAACCGACAAAGAATACCAAAAGATGCGCGACGCGAGTTTCGCGATCTTGCGGGAGATCGGCGTGGATACGGGCGGCAGCAATGTGCAGTTCGCGATCAATCCTAATACGGGTCGAATGACGGTGATTGAGATGAATCCGCGCGTGTCGCGATCCTCCGCGCTCGCCAGCAAAGCCACAGGCTATCCGATCGCGAAAGTCGCGACATTGCTCGCGGTGGGTTACACATTAGACGAAATCAAAAACGACATTACTGGCACGGCGGCGAGTTTCGAACCCGCGATCGACTATATTGTCGCGAAAGTTCCGCGCTTTAATTTTGAGAAATTTCCGGGCGTGAATAGCAGCCTGACGACCGCGATGAAGAGCGTGGGCGAGGTAATGGCGATCGGCGCCACTTTTTGCGAGGCGATCCAAAAGGCGCTTTGCTCGCTTGAAACGGGTTTGACGGGGTTTGATCCGATCGAGTGCGACGCCGAGACATTAGAGCGCGAAATCCGCCGCCCGAATGATCGCCGCGTTTTGTATGTCGCGGAGGGGTTGCGGCGCGGAATGAGCGTAGACGCGATCTTTGAGCTCTCTAAAATAGATCGCTGGTTTTTGCGCCAGATCGAAAAAATTGTAGCGGAAGAAAAAGCGATGAATATCTCGCTTTTAAGCGATCCAAAATCGCTCGCGAAAGTTAAATCGCTGGGGTTTAGCGACAAGATGATCGCGCGTTTATTAAACAAAAACGAGGGGCTTGATCTCTACGAAAACGACATATACCTCGCGCGGAAACGAATGGGTTTAGAGCCCAAATACTGCGAAGTTGACACCTGCGCGGCGGAGTTTGACGCCTTAACGCCGTATCTCTATTCCACAATGCCCGCCGAGCCAAAGGCGATCAAGCCGCGCAAATTAAAAGACGATTCCAAGCCGAAAGCGATGATTTTAGGCGGCGGACCCAACCGTATCGGGCAGGGAATTGAGTTTGACTACTGTTGCGTCCACGCCTCGTTTGCCCTCGCCGAAATGGGCGTGGAGACGATAATGGTCAATTGCAACCCTGAAACGATCAGCACCGATTACGACACGAGCGATGTTTTGTATTTTGAGCCGATAGATTTGGAGCGCATTAGGAGCATAATCGAGCGCGAGGAGCCAGATGGGATTATCGTCCATTTCGGCGGGCAAACGCCGCTGAAACTCGCGCGGAGTCTCTCGGCGATGGGCGCGAAAATTATCGGCACAAGCGCGAAGGCGATCGACACGGCGGAAGATCGCGAGAAGTTCGCGCGTTTCGCGGACGAGCATAAGTTGCGCCAGCCCGCGGGCGGCACGGCGACTACGCGCGAGGCTGTTTTTGAGATCGCTTCGCGCATTGGCTATCCCGTGCTGGTGCGACCTAGTTATGTGCTAGGCGGGCGCGGAATGAAAGTCGTCTATGACGAAAACGAACTCAAACTCTATGTTGATGAAGCCGTGAGCGTGAGCAGCGAGGCGCCTCTGCTCGTGGATAAATTTTTAGATCGCGCTGTGGAGCTAGATGTCGATGTGATCTGCGATGGCAAAAAAGTCTATATCGGCGGCATTTTGGAGCACATTGAGGAGGCGGGGATTCACAGCGGCGATTCGGCGTGCTCAATACCTACCGCCACGATCAGCGAAAAGTTGCTCGCGGAAATTGAGGCGGAGACGAAGACGATCGCGCTTGGGCTCGGCGTGCGCGGGCTGCTCAACATTCAATACGCGATCTTTCAGGGCGAGGTTTATTTAATTGAGGTAAATCCGCGCGCGAGCCGCACCGTGCCGTTTGTGTCAAAAGCTACGGGTTTGCCTCTGGCGAAGATCGCCACGCGCGTAATGTGGGGCGAACCGCTTGAAAAGGCGATCGCCGCTTACGACAAGAAAAAGATCGTCCGCGCGAAAGGCGGCGTATTAAAGCCAAAAGCGCGAAATTTAGTCGCGGTCAAAGAAGCCGTGTTTCCGTTTAACAAACTGCCCGGCGCGGACTTGATTTTGGGTCCCGAAATGCGCAGCACGGGTGAAGTTATGGGGCTTAGCGAGTCTTTCGGCGTGAGTTTCGCGAAGTCGCAAATGGCGTGCCAAAACCCGATTCCAGCGCGCGGCAAGCGGATTTTTATGTCGCTCACGGACGCGGATAAAGAGCTTGGTACGAAACTAGCGGCGGAGTTTGTCAAATTGGGTTTCGCGATCGTGGCTACGAGCGGAACGGCGAACGCTTTAGAAGCGGGCGGCGTGGCGGCGGAGCGCGTTTTGAAAGTTAGCGAGGGGCGGCCGAATGTGGAAGATTTATTTAAGAACAAGGGTGTGGATTTCGCGATCAACACCTCCGATAACAAGCGGTCAAAAGATGACGCCAAACGTCTGCGCCAAGCGGTTTTGACGAACAAAATCCCGTATTTCACTACGATCGCCGCCGCTAGAGCGACAATGGAGGCGATTAAGCAGTTGCAAGAAGGCAAAACATTGGAGCCGAAATCGTTGCAGGAGTATGTGTTTTAATGTTCAATACCTTAGAGGTTAAAAAAACGGTATTTGAGCAAGAAAGAACAATTAAAAATCACATAATTTTTGACGAAAGGCAACAGCTTAATATCGCCTCTTGCCCCGCGCTTTCAAACGCGCCGTTATATTTTGCGGAAAACAATGTTTTTTTATTCAACGGCGACGTTTTGAGCGAAAATACTTTTACCAACGAATTTGCGGATTTAATCGTAACCTCGCCGCCGTATAATGTAGATATAAAATATAACTCAAATAACGACGATTTGAGTTATGAAGAGTATTTAGATTTCACGCGAAAATGGATCGCGAATTGTTACAAATGGGCGAAAGATCAATGCAGATTTTTATTAAACATTCCGCTTGATAAAAATAAGGGCGGACAGAGGAGCGTGGGCGCGGATATAACTGTGATCGCGCAGAAAATTGGCTGGAAATATCACTCCACGATCGTGTGGAATGAAGGCAACATTTCGCGCCGTACCGCTTGGGGTTCGTGGCTTTCAGCGTCGTCGCCGTTTGTGATCGCGCCTGTGGAGTTGATAGTGGTTTTGTATAAAAATGATTGGAAAAAAATAAGCGGCACAAAAATATCCGATATTTCTAAACAAGAGTTTATGGATTGGACAAATGGGTTATGGACATTCAACGGCGAAAGCAAAAAACGCATTGGGCATCCCGCGCCATTTCCGATCCAACTTCCATATAGAGCGATCAAGTTGTTTAGTTACACGCGCGATGTGGTTTTCGATCCATTTTCCGGTAGCGGGACTACTATACTTACGGCGGCTAATAACGATCGCGTAGGGGTTGGTCTGGAAATTGATCAAAAGTATTGCGAAGTCGCGCGAAAAAGAATATTGAGCGAAAGAAGTATTATATGAATAATATTTCGCAAAAAGATTTAGTGATAGAGTTTTTCACAAAGAACCCTAATCGCAATATTGAACACCCCGAAGTAGTTGATTGGCTTACCGCTGAGTGGCGCAAGCGGACGGGCGAAGTTTTTCGCGATCCAGATCGCGCGATTAGAAATTTGGCACAACAGGGATTTTTGCAAAAAATCGCGAAAGGCGTGTATAAGCACGATCCCAAACATATAATCAAACGAGAGTTGGAGAATTTTACGGAGGCGCAGAAAAAGGCGGTTTTAAGACGCGACAATTACAAATGCGTTGTTTGCGGGCGCGGCGAGGCTGACGGCGTAGAGTTGCACGTAGATCACATTAAACCCAAAGATTTGGGAGGGAAAGCCGCAATAGAAAATGGGCAAACATTGTGCGCCGAACACAACTTTAGAAAGAAAAACTATAAACAAACTGAAAGCGGTAAAAAGATGTTTATAAGATTGTATGAATTAGCGAAATTAGCTAATGATACAAAAACGCAAAAATTCTGCGAAGAAGTTTTGGCTGTTTATGAGAAAAACAATATGAACGGGCATATAGAGTGGAAACGATAGTTTGTTAAAATGGGCTTAAAATTACGAATACGACAAAAGATGAATTATCGCAAATAAGCTAAAATTCACTTTCAAAAGGGGGTAAAATGAGAAAGTTCATAACGGCGGCTTTGATCGTAGGCGCGATCGCAAGCGGCGCTTTCGCGGCGCAGAATCAAAAAGCGGGGCAAAGTCAAAAGACGGCGCAGAGCCAGAAAGCAACGCAAAGTCAAAAAGCGACGCAAAGCCAAAAGGCGAAGCAGAGTAAAAAAGTAGCGCAGAATCAAGAAGCAACGCAAAGTCAAGAAGATGTAAGCCAAATGGATATGGCTATGGCGGCGTTCAATAAGGGCGACTTTCACGGCGCGATCGCGCACTACGATATGGCGCTCAAAGAGAACGGTAAAAACACAATCGCCCTCAAAAATCGCGCCCTCGCCTACTCGCGTTTGGGCGATCATAAACAGGCTTTGGCGGGCTACGAAGCGGCGCAAAAAGTTGACCCCAAAGACGAAAAAGCCGTGTGGGGCGCGGCGACGACATTAAACGCCCTTGGCGAATACGACGAAGCCATAAAAACATTTGACAAAGCGCTCAAAATTAACCCCGATTACGCGGAAGCTTTCTTCGGCAGAGGCTTGGCGCGGCAAAATTTAGGCGACGCAAAGAACGCGCTTGTGGATTACACGCTAGCGATCAAAGCCAAAGGCGACTATGCGGCGGCTTACATCAACAGAGGCGGCTTGTACCGCAAAAACAGCGAGTACCACGCGGCGATCGCCGACTACACAAAGGCGATTGAATACGCGCCGAAAAACGCGGCGGCTTACAACGGGCGCGTCCTCCCATACGCGGACATCGGCGAGTATAAAAAAGCTACGGAAGACGCGAAATTCGCCTGCGAGCAATTAAAGAGCTGCTCTGGGCTTGAATATCTGCAAAAAAACAAGTTTGTGCGCGAGTAACCCGCGATACAACCTAAGATCGCTAGCTAGCGAATTTTGGCGTGAGCGCCGAACAGAGTTTGAGCAACACAAAGAGAGAAATTAACGGAAAAACGAGCGTTTGAAATACAAAAAGCGTAAATAGAGTAACCAAAGAGTGCGCGAGATTTTCGCACTTTTGCTTGAAATTCTCTATGCGGCTTTTGAAAACTTCAACGCTCGTAAACGATTTGAGTTTCTCGAAAAATCCCGCGTCCTCGTTAGCCGCGATCGGCTCGGATAAAATTTGGTTTTTATCGCTCTCCACCTGCGCATTCGCCTGCTCAAATCGGCTCGCCAACAGATTTTCGCTCGCGATGTCCGCGCCTACCGCCATAAAAGGAATCAAAAGTCGCGCGGCGAAGCCGAATACCACAAGCCGCGCGCCCCAAAGCAAAAAGTGTTCGCGCCCCGCCCTCGCCCACAAACCTATTAAAATAAGCAACGATCCGATCGCCGCGAATACCGCCGCGCCGATCATCTGTCCTAGCTCCATTAAAATTCGTTGCGCGCCCAACGAGGCGATCGCGAGAGTTAATACATCAGAAACGCGCTCAATTAAATCCTGCACGGGATCAAGCGCCTCGCCAAGCGCAAGCGTTACAAACGGCGGATGCACTTCCGTGCCGCGAAAGATCGCCACAACGGCGTGAATCCCGCGCACCGCCGCGTATGCCACGGCGGTTTTCGCGAGCGTGCCCTCCAAATACTTTTCGGCGCGCTCATCTACGCCTCTAAACGCCGCGTCAAAACCCGAATCGCGCGCGAAAACGGCGAACAAAAAAAGCGAAGCCGCCAACGCGGAGGCGATAATTTTCGCGATCAGCGGATAGTTAAAGATCGGCTCGTCCTGCAACGCTATCTCTTCAAGTTCGCCGCCCATATTAAATCCTTGCCATAATTTTGCGCGCATTTTGCCACAAAATTTAAGATTAGCGTCAATTTTGCATTAAAGCGGTATTTTGGGCTATGTTTTTTAAGGCTTGATTGATACAATCTACTCGTAACTCGCCCAAAAAGCGAGATCGCTACAATCAGGGCGTATAAACACGCCGAAAGGAGCAAGTATGCTTGGGATCAGATGGCACAGCAGAGCAGGTCAAGGCGCCGTTACGGGGACGAAGGCGCTTTGCGATGTAATGGCGGAGGATGGCAAATTCGTCCAAGCCTTTTCGGTCTATGGGGCGGAAAAGCGCGGCGCGCCGATGCACGCCTTTAACCGCATAGACGACAATCCGATCATAGACCACAGCAAGTCTATGTTTCCGGATTATGTGCTTGTGATAGACCCTTCGCTGGTCTATACGAATATCACTTACGATACGAAACCCAGCACGCAATTTATCATCACAACGCACCTCTCCAAAGAGGAGTTGCTAAAAGAAACGCCGGATTTGGCGGGCAAAAACGTGAATGTCGTAGATTGCATCAAAATTTCGCAAGAGGCGATCGGCAGATCAATGCCGAATACGCCGATGCTGGGCGCGTTTGTGAAAGTTTCGGGAGCTTTTAGCCTCGAGAATTTCCAAAAGTCTATGGCGAAAATTTTGAAGAAGTTTCCGCAAAAGATCATAGACGGCAACTTGGAGGCGATCAAACGCGCCTACAACGAAGTCAAATAAGGAGCGGCAATGGTTCATGACGAAAATGCCCTATTAGGCTGGAGCGATTTTGAGGCGGGCGCTATATTGTTTTCTTATAAAGGCGATCGCGCCAACAACGAGTTTCACGAGAACAACTCCATAATGCACAGCGTTGCGGATTGGCGCGTGGTTAAGCCCATCTTTAATCCAGCGGGTTGTATTCACTGTCAATTTTGCTGGGTCGCTTGCCCCGATAGCGCGATCATCGCGAAGGACAAGAAGTTCGACCATATAGATTACGATCACTGCAAAGGTTGCGGCATCTGTGCCGATCAGTGTCCGACTAACCCGAAATCTTTGGTGATGTTCCCTGATCTCACGAAAGAGAACGAAGCGCTGAAAATGTGGCCCGCCAAAGAGGCGAAAAAGGAGCAATAATGACGCAAGAAAAAGTAGTTTGGGACGGCAATACCGCCGCGGCGCAAGCGATGCGTCAGGCGCAAATAGATGTAGTGGCTGCATACCCGATCACGCCCTCTACGCCGATCGTGCAAAGATATTCGCAATTTGTGGCGGACGGCGATGTAAAAGGCGAGTTTGTGATGGTAGAGAGCGAGCACAGCGCGATGAGCGCGTGTGTGGGCGCGGCGGCGGCGGGCGGGCGCGTGGCGACCGCTACGAGTTCGCAAGGTTACGCGTTAATGATTGAGGTGCTTTACCAAGCGAGCGGTATGAGATTGCCGATCGTCTTAAATGTGGTAAATCGCGCGTTGGCGGCGCCGTTAAACATTCACGGCGATCACGCGGATATGTATTTGGGGCGCGACGCGGGGTGGATTAACCTCTGCGCGTTCAATCCGCAAGAGGTCTATGATCTAAACTTTATCGCCTTCAAAACAGCGGAGGATTTGCGCGTGCGCCTGCCTGTGGCAGTCAATCAAGACGGCTTTTTGACGAGCCACACAACCGAGCTCGTGTTAAGCATAGACGATCAGAGCGCTTACGGATTTATCGGCGATTATAAGCCGTTAAACCCTATGCTGGATTTGGAGCGTCCCGTTACATACGGCGCGCAAACCGAAGGCGAATGGCACTACGAACACAAAATGCGCCATAACCACGCGATCGTGGAGAGCCAGAAAGTCGTGGAGGAAAACTTCGCGGCGTTCGAAAAACTTACGGGGCGCAAGTATAAATCCGTAGAAACTTACAAAGCTGAAGACGCGGACGAAATTATCATCGCGATCGGTAGCGTAACGGGCACCACAATGCTGACGATCGACGAGTTGCGCAAAAGCGGGCGCAAAGTAGGTTTGGTCGCGATCAGATTGTTTAGACCATTCCCGAAAGCCGAATTGGCGGCGGCGATCAAAAAAGCTAAAACAATCGCCGCGCTGGATCGCAGCGCGCCAATGGGCACGACCGGCGCCTTATACAGCGAGACGGCGGCGGTAATGGTAGAGAATGGCATTAACGCGATTCTCCTCAACTACATCTATGGCATCGGCGGGCGCGACACCACGATCGAACACCTGCAAGGCATCTTTAATGACGCGGCGGAGTGCACTAAAGCGGGCAAGCGCGTGAAACCGATAATGCAGACGATCAACCTCAGAGGCAAGCCTCTGTCTTTCTACCCCTAAAAGGAGCGCAAAATGGGCGAAATGAAACAGATCAAAAACCTAAAAGACTTTTCTACCAGCGTGGAGCGCTTCCAAGGCGGGCATAGGCTTTGCCCGGGTTGCTCGCACGGGGTAATTATCCGCGAGTTCGTGAATGCTACGGACGATGAGTTGTGCCTTTCAAACGCTACGGGATGTTTGGAGGTCTGCTCTACGATCTATCCCTTTACGAGCTGGAACGCTAGCTGGATTCACATCGGCTTTGAGAATGCGGCGGCGGCGATTAGCGGCGTTGAAGCGATGCACAAAGCTCTGAAAAACAAAGGCAAAGGCTATAGCGGCAAAGAGGTCAAATTCGTAGCGTTAGGCGGGGACGGCGGCACTTATGACATCGGCTTTCAGTCGCTCTCAGGCGCGGCGGAGCGCGGGCACAACTTTATATATCTCTGCTTGGATAACGAGGGTTATATGAACACGGGCGGTCAGCGTAGCTCATCTACGCCTGTGGGCGCGGCGACTACGACTTCCCCGTCGGGCAAAGTAAGTTACGGCGAGAAAAAACGCAAAAAAGACCTCGTCTCAATTATGTCTATGCACCGCTGCGATTATGTCGCGCAGGTGGCGCCTAGCTCTTGGAAAGACCTCGTTACGAAAGCGCAGAAAGCGTATCAGGCGAAAGGTTCTGTGTTCATTAACGCGATGAGTCCCTGCCCTACCGAGTGGAAGTTTGATCCCGCTCTCTCTATGGAAGTGAGCAAAGTAATGGTTGATTCGTGCGTATGTCCGCTATACGAGATTGAGCACAACGACAACGACTTCGGCTACAAACTCACGATCACATACGAGCCGAAAAACAAGTTGCCGGTGCGCGATTATATCGCGATGCAAGGACGTTTTAAGCATTTGTTTAAGCCCGAAAACGCGCATATTTTAGACCAATGGCAGAAAGATATTGACGCTTATTGGGATTATCTGCGCCGCCGCCAAGACGCGGGCGTGTGAGGCTTCGCGTTTTATTTGGGGCGCAATGCGCCCTTTTCTCCTCATTACGGGGTCAAGGATTCTCGCAGGAAAGTTGACCCCGCAATTTATATTATTTTTTTTGTTTTCGCGCGGCATTTTCTGTCGCCTTGCGATCTGCGAATATCGTTGTCAAAATCAATACGCGCTATTTCATTTTCCGCGCTAAAACTCTTGAAAATTGCTTTTTGCCGTCAATATACGGAATATATTGCTTTTGCTCAATAATTTCATATCCCTTTTCCAAAATGCCGTTTAATATCGGGCGCGCCGAGATCGCAAACGGATTCTCAAGATCGCTCGGAATATAACCCTCGTCTACCAAAAGCGTACCGAGATCGTCATATTTTTTATACTTTTCGGGAATTTCTTTTAATGGAACTATTTTTAAATGTTTATACTTCGGTCTATTTTTTATGGGAATATTTGTGTACCAATGCCCTGCCGCTTCTGTAAGTTG
>JAITUT010000094.1 GCA_031286325.1 Helicobacteraceae bacterium | reverse complement strand
AATGAACAAGAAATTATTTGTGTTTTTTTTTTGGGAGTTAGATAAAGGTTTTTTTGTGATATGAATGTGGGGGGGGGGGGGGGGGGGGGTAAATTCTCTAAATTACCCCCGAAACTTCTTGTCTTTCATAAACGCGCGCGCTTTCTTCGCCCAATACGGCTACCGTGAAATGAGTAAAGATCCGCGCGTTCGGGCTAAGATCGGAGGTCGCCAATGAAAAACAACAACTTTGACTACTCGCGCCATTACGGGAATTGGCATAGCGACACTCCCGAAAGCAAACGAAGAGACATAGAAACCGCCAAATCTCTTTTTGACGCGCACGCGATTTATCCCGCGCAAAAAGAAGCGCGAATTTTAGAGATCGGTTGCGGTATGGGCAGGTTTATGCTGATGTTGCGCGACGCGGGATACGCGAATTTAACGGGGATTGATATAGATAAATCGCAAATTGAGATCGCGCAAAAAGAAAACTTAAATGTCGTGTTGGCGGACGCTGCGGAATTTCTCGCGAATAACACGGAAAAATACGACGCGATTTACGCTTTTGATCTTTTGGAACATATTGAAAAAGAGCGACAATTGCCGTTTTTGAAGGCGATCTTTGCGGCTGCGAGCGATGACGGTTTCGCGGTTTTTGCCGTGCCGAACGCTTTAGCGCCGCTCGCTGCGTTTTACAGATATATTGATTTCACGCACACCGTCTCATACACGCCTATTACGATGCGATTTCTGCTGAATAACGCGGGCTTTCATCACATTGTCGTCAGGGCGCAACACCAAGAGACGGAAGAGGTGCAAAAATTGAAACTCCCTTGGATGCGTTTATATCGCACAGAATTTGGATTAAACGATGTGATTTTGACGCCGAATATAATCGCCGTAGCGTTCAAAAATGATGCCCAGCTCGCAAATTATCTCGCGATCACGCCCATTATTAGCAACGATTACGCCGAGTCGCCTGTTATTAAAAATGATTGCGCCGAGCGCCGATCTTCTTTGCAAACTCTCGCGCTTTGCCTTAAATCCCCCATCAAAATAAAAATGCGTGGGATAAAACGACTTCAAATTAAGTTTTTTCCGTATTTAAAAAATTGCTACTTCAATATGATCTTGCGATTTAGCGATGAGTGTTTTTATAGAATTTCGATCGGAGGCGAATAAAACGAAGATTATCAATCGGCTCGTTAATCGGATTTGTGGTATTATAAAAGTTTAATTCAAAAAAAGGTTTTTTATGTTTAATCAGCCGCGAACGCTCTTAGCGAAAATTAAAGGTCGAATTGACCGCGCGCGAGTCGTCTCTTTTGACGTCTTTGACACCCTGCTTTTGCGCCCGTATTTGGAGCCGACCGATCTCTTTTCGCATATTGAAATGGCTAAAAACGCGCCGCGTTTTCGTCAAAAGCGCGTCGAGGCGGAATATGACGCGCGCCGCCGCAGAGCCGATCGCGAGGAGATAACTTTTGATGATATTTATATGGAAATCGACGATCAATTTAAGCCGCTAAAAAATGTTGAGCTTGAATGGGAGATGATGGTTTTGCGCCAAAATCCAGAACTAAAAGAGGTTTATGATTACGCGCGAAAAGCGGGCAAAACGATCGTGATCGCGAGCGATATGTATTTGCCTACGGATTTTGTGGCGGCGGCTTTGAAGAAAAATGGTTTCGAGGGTTTTGATCGCCTATATGTTTCAAGCGAAATTGGCAAAACAAAAGCGAGCGGAAATTTATATAAACATATATTAAATGATCTGCAGGTTTCGCCGCAAGAAATTTTGCACATCGGCGATAATAAAAACGCCGATTATAAAAGCGCGGAAAATAATAAAATTTCCGCAGTTTTATACAGGCAATTAAAGTCCCAATTTTTGCGATCAAACAAACGCGCTTTTTTGCTTAGAGAGAGAGAGAGAGAGAGAGAGAGAGAGAGAGAGAGAGAGCATAGGCGCGAGCATACTTTTAATGCTGCTCGCAATACGTTGGCAAAAGAAAATGTTGGGGATTTTAGAGACCGATTATTGGTTTGAGATCGGCTATGAATACGCGGGCGCGGTCGCTTACGGATATAGCAGATTTATAGAGGCGCAAGCGAAACAAAATAATATTGAGCAAATTTTGTTTATCGCGCGGGACGGCTACACTTTGCAAAAAGTTTTTGAGACTTTTAACGCCGATATGAAAGGAAATTATGTATACGCGCCGAGATTTTTGAATTTAATATGCAGATTAGATTACGAGAAAAGACATCAATTTCAACCAAAAATTATTGTTGATTATTATATTAAAAAAAGCGCGGATTTAAAGAGCGCTTATGAATCTGTGATATTTAACGATTCTATTGATTATCATAATTTTATATTAAACAACCGCGAAGTTATTGAAAAATTAGCGGATAAAGAGTATGAACCATACAAAAATTATCTTTCGCGAATTGTAGTTGACGATAAAATTTGTTTTGTAGAAACCATAACGGGTATGTTTTCGGTTCAAAGATTATTAGAAGACGCGCTGCGGCGGAAAATATATGGTATTTATTGGACAATAATAGACGCTAGCCGCGCAAATATTGATCAAAATGTAAACTTCTGCGATTGGAAGACGCACAAAAATATAAAAAATTGGGATTTTGTCGAGTTGTTGCTGACCGCGCCCGAATACCCAATCAAAGGTATAGACGCTAGCGGCTCGCCAATATATGATCAAAACCCAACCGAATATGAAACAACTCGCAAAAATTTATACCCCGCCGTATCAAACGGCGCGTTATTATTCGCGCAAGATATTAAAGAAATTTTCGGCGGAAACGATATATTTTTAGATTCTAAGACGCTCGTTGAATGGATAAATATCTTTTGCGATAATCCGAGCGCAAAAGATATAAAAAATATGGCTCTTGTGTTCCATTCAACAGAAAGCGATCATAGAGACTATATACCCATATTTTCTAAGCTAATTCCCTTTAGTTACGCGTTGCGCCGCCCCAAAAAAGCAATTAAAGAAATTAAATCCTTACCATTAGCGTGGAGAACAAATTTGCAAACTCTCGCGCTTTGCCTTAAATCCCCCATCAAAATAAAAATGCGTGGGATACAACGACTGCAAATTAAGTTTTTTCCGTATTTAAAAAATTGCTACTTCAATATGATCTTGCGATTTAGCGATAAGTGTTTTTATAGAATTTCGTTAGGAAACGATATAGAAAACGCCAAGTGAGCTACGAAACCGCTTAAAATTCCCGCTTTCGCCGAAATGAGGAAGCGGAATTGAGCAAATCCGATCTACGGCTCAATCCGCCAATCAAAGCGGTTGTGCCCAAAACCGATCGCGGTTGGTTCAATTGGCGAAAGTTTGCGCGAGATCGCGGCGATTGAGTTCGGCGCATAGAGAAACAAATATGGATTATCGCGCGCGACGATCGCCGAAAACTCACTAAAAATCCGCGCGACTTCGGCGCGATCGCTCGTCTTTTGCGAAAGCTCAATTAGGCGATCTACCTCGTCATTTTTGTAACCGACCATATTAAAACCGCCCTTAAAATCGCTTTTTGAGTGCCAAATCGTGTATGGATCGGGCATTAGCGGCACGGACCAGCCCATTAAAATCACCTCAAAATCCCGCGCGTTCAGGCGCGTCAAAAACGCTTGCCACTCAGTCGAGCGGATTTTTACGATCACCCCCGCCTTTGCGAGTTGCTGTTGTATAATCTCCGCCGCGTAGTTGCGAATCGGGCTGTTGGCGTTCGTGGAAATCGTGATTTTCAGCGGATTTCGAGCGGTGTAGCCCAACTCCGCAAGCAACGTCTTAGCGCGCGAAATGTCCTGTTTTACTGGCGCGATCGTAGGATTGAAACCCAGCGCGCCCTCTAAAATCGGCTGCGTACAAATTTTGCCGTGCCCAAAAAAAAGAATGTCAATTAGCTCTTGGCGATCAATCGCAAGGCTCAAAGCCTCGCGCAGCTTCGGCTCGGCAAACTTCGGATTTTTCAAGTTAAAACCAAGATAAGTATAGGTGAGAGACGAAGTCTCCACAATACGGAAATCCTCGCGGAATTTCGCGTCGATTTGGCGATCGGCTTGCAAGGCGTCAAGCGAGCCGATGTGGATTTGGCGCGACTTCAACTTCAAAAACTGCACGCTCGCGTCCTGAATATACTCAAAGACGACCTTGTCTATAAACGGCGCGCGCGGCTTGAAATCCTTAAACGCTTTGAGCTCAATGTTTTTTGAAATCGAAAGTTCGTCAATGCGAAAGTAACTATTCCCGATCGGGCGCGAATTGAAAGTACTCGTCATAAGATCGAGATCGTTTTCTAAAATATGCTTTGGAATCAGCGGCATCATCCAAGTTTCAAGCGCCTTAAAATACGGCGTTTTATAGGTAACTTTCAGCGTGAAATCATTCAAAACTTCCACTTTTTCAACGGCGCGAAAGTTTGAGGCGTAGGGCGAAGAGACGCGATCGCTAATCGCCGTTTGGTATGTGAAAAGCGCGTCTTGCGCGGTAACTTTCTTTCCGTCGTGCCAATAGCGATCCTCGCGCAGCTTAAAGACGATCGCGCGATCGTCAATGAACTCCCAACTTTCCGCGATCTCGCCGACTACATTCGCGTCTTTATCGTATTTCACGAGCCCTTCAAAGAGGTAGTCTGAAATTTCCGCGCTCACGGAATCGGTGGCGAGAAGCGGGTTAAGGCGCGCGGGAAAGCCTGAGATCGTGAGATTCAAAACGCTTTCGGCGCGTAACGCTCCCGCGATCAAAAGCGACAAAAGGAGTAAATAAAACTTTTTCATACCATTTTGGCGGGATCGACGGCGCGGTCAAAGTCTTCGGCGTTAATTAAGCCGCTCTTTAACGCCGCCTCGCGCAGGGTCAAACCCTCTTTGTGCGCGGCTTTGGCGATCGCCGCCGCGTTGTCGTAGCCGATCTCTGGGTTTAGCGCGGTTACAAGCATCAGCGAGTTTTTCAAATGGCGATCAATCACCTCGCGGCGCGGCTCAATGCCGATCGCGCAATACTCGCAAAAACTCGTTGCGGCTTGCTCCAAAAGCCGCGCGGATTGCAGAAAGTTATATATTATCACGGGCTTAAAGACATTGAGCTCAAAAGCGCCTTGACTCGCCGCGAAACCGATCGCCGCGTCATTTCCAAAGACTTGGCAACAGACCATCGTCAGCGCCTCGCACTGCGTAGGATTGACTTTGCCTGGCATAATCGAGCTGCCGGGCTCGTTTTCTGGGATCGCGATCTCGCCTAAACCGCAGCGGGGACCCGAAGAAAGAAAGCGAATATCGTTGGCGATTTTGAACAAATTCGCGGCGGCGGCTTTGATCGCGCCGTGCAGATTCACGATCGCGTCGTGGCTGGTGAGCGCGTGAAAAAAATTCGGATCGCTAATGAAATCGCGCCCTAAAAAACGCGATAGCTCCTCGCAGACTTTGCCGCCGAAACCCTTTGGCGCGTTTAACCCAGTGCCGACCGCGGTCGCGCCGATCGCGAGCCGTTTGGCGAACGGTAAAGCGGCTTTGATCATTTCTACGCTTTGAGCGATCATAGATTCGTAGCCGCTAAACTCCTGCCCCAAAGTAAGCGGCGTGGCGTCTTGCAGGTGCGTGCGACCGATCTTCACGATCGCGGCAAATTCGCGCGATTTATCGGCGAGAATCGCGCCAAATCGCTCCAAAGCGGGCAACAATCCGTCCTCGACAGCCAAAACCGCCGCGATATTCATCGCCGCGGGAAACGTATCGTTGCTAGATTGGCTCATATTTACGTGATCGTTGGGGTGGATTTTCGCGTTAATTTTGCCGCCCGCGATCCGCGCGATGACTTCGTTTAAGTTCATATTCGTCTGCGTGCCGCTGCCCGTTTGCCAAACAACGAGCGGAAATTCATCGTCGTAATCCCGCGCCAAAATACGATCGCACGCGAAAATAACCGCCTCGCAAAACTCCGCGCTCAATTTGCCGAAACTCTGGTTCGCGATCGCGCACGCGCGTTTCAAAGTCGCCAGCGCCGCGATAACTTCAAAGGGCATTCTTTCGCCGATCTTAAAGCATTCCAAACTACGTTGCGTCTGCGCCCCCCAAAGACGCTCGGCGGCAACCGCGATCTCGCCCATTGAGTCGCGCTCCACGCGAAACTCGCCGCGAAAATTCGGGGAACTATTGGACATAAAATCCCATTTCAAAGAGTTTGTTTATGAGCGTTTTGACGGAGGCTACGCTTTTGGCAAATTCGTCTTTTTCTTCTTTGTTTAGAGTAACTTCAATGATCTTCTCCACGCCGTTCGCGCCGAGCACGATCGGCACGCCGATAACGACGTTTCGGTAATCGTATTCGCCCTCTAGCAAGACGGCGCACGGGTAAATTTGCTTCGCGTCCCGCAGGATCGTCTCGCACATTTGCGCGGTAGCGATCGCAGGGGCGTAATACGCCGAACCGCTCTGCAAATAGCCTACGATCTCCGCGCCCGCGCCTCTTGTGCGTTTTACGATCTCGGCGATCTCCGCGCCGCTTAAAAAGTCCGTAAGCGGCACGCCCGCGACCGTTGAATATCGGTGCAAAGGCGCCATAGAATCGCCGTGCCCGCCCAAAACCATCGCGCGAATTTGCCCCGATCCGTAGCCTAACTTTTCGTAGATGAAACTCGCCATTCTGCCCGAATCTAAAAGCCCCGCCATACCTATTACTTGTCTGCGATCAAAGCCGCACTCGCGCAAAGCGACATAGGTCATCGCGTCAAGCGGGTTTGTTACCACGATCACCATTGGATTCGCGCAATTTTCGCGAATTTGCTTGCTGATACTTCTGACGGTTTCGGCGTTCGCGGCGAGTAAATCATCGCGGCTCATTCCGGGTTTTCTAGGCGTTCCAGCGCTAATTACCACAATGTCGCTATCCGCTAAATCCTTCGCGGTTACGGCGACTTTGACTTTTGTGTGCATACGCAAAACCGCCGCCGCTTGCGACATATCAAGCGCCTTGCCCATAGCGATATCGGGCTTTGAGTCCAGAAGAACAATTTCGTGCGCCGTGCCTTGCAACGCCAGCGAATACGCTACCGTCGAGCCTACGTGCCCCGCGCCGATAATAGATACTTTTTTGCCGCGTCTCAAATACACTTCCTCTTTAATTTTTTTCTTTTATTATGGCATTTCTTGGCTTTGCTCCTTAGGAGGCGGGCAACGCGCCGCGAGGGTTAAAGCTTGGCAGTTGCCTAGCTCGCAACCCTTTTTGGCGTCAATTTCCAACTGATCGCAATTTCCCAGCCGCCAATAATTTCTAGCGCGCTTCTCATAAGCCGCCGCTAATTCGGGGTTTAATTTGATCGCTTCGCTGTAATCCGCTGCGGCTTTTTCGTAATCTTTCAAAGCTTCGCGCAAATCGCCGCGATCAAGGTAAATCTCTGGGTCCGTCTCAAATTTCACCGCCTCGTCATAGTCGGCTAGGGCTTTTTCGTAATCTTTTAACTTTTGATATGAAAAAGCGCGTTTGGCGTAAGCTTCGCCGAGCGCGGGGTTAATCTCGATCGCTTTCGTATAAAGCTCTATCGCCTCTTCGTATCTCGGAGTAATTAAATACCTATTGGCGAGGCGCAGATACGCGTCGGGGGTTTTCACGCCCAATTCTACGGCTTTTTCCCAATCGGCTGTCGCGGCGTCAATGTCGTCTAAATCCATATAAGCCGCGCCGCGCGCGCCGTAAGCTTTCGCAAACTCGGGGTATTTTCCGATCGCCTCCGTCCAAAGGGCGATCGCCTTTTCTTTATCGCCCGCGTTATACGCTACTTGAGCCTTGTCAAAAGCCGCCTCTTTGAAACCCAAAAGATCGAACTTCGCGATCACGAAGATCGCGCCGCCGATCACAACCGCAAACGCTAAAAGCGTCGTTAAAACTTTAATCCGTCCCATAAAACCGCCATTCGTAAAAATTTAAGCGATTTTACAGGATTTTATCTGACGGCGGTTATTTGCCTTATTTAACGATGAAAGCTAGCGCCGCCGCAAAGTTATTTTCTCTCGCGATCGGCGCGATCGGGGCGTTTGCCTTTCTTCTTTAACCCTCCTCTTTACCCTTCTCCCGCTAATTTGCCAATCCCGCTATTAAGCAAAGCTTTAATAGACTTCGTTCTTTAACTTTACAAACGGGCGCAAAATGAACGAAGAATACGAAAGATTCTCGCGAATCGGCTTTATTTTTGTGATGATTGGCGGCGTCTTAGGACTCGGCAATATCTGGCGTTTCCCTTACCTCGCGGGCGAATACGGCGGCACTTTTGTAATCCTCTATATCGCTATGTCCTTATGCCTCTCGTTGCCGCTCATAATCGCCGAAACGCTAATCGGCAAAATGACGCACAAAGAGCCGATCTCGGCGTTTGACAAACTCGCGCCCGCAAAGAAAAAATATTGGCGTTGGATTGGTTTGCAATTCATAACGCCGCTTTTTGCTTTAACGTTTTATTGGGTCGTGCTCTGCTGGGTGTTCATATATTTGATCTACTCGATTTTCACGCTTCCCGACAGCGGCGCTCTCGCGAAAGATTTATTTACGGACATCGTAAAAAATGACGCGATTACGCAACTAATTTACCACGCGATCATCGTCTTTTTGACAAGCTCGATAGTTTTGTGCGGTCTGCACAAAGGAATTGAGCGCGCCAATAGAATCCTGATTCCGCTCGCATTTTTTATAATTTTATTTTTGCTCGCTTACGCGATCGCCACCCCATCTTTTACCAAAGCCCTAAGTTTTATGTTCGCGCCTGATTTTTCAAATCTCTCAATCAACGTCGTACTCGCCGCGATCGGGCAAGCGTTTTTCTCAATGAGTTTGGGAATGGCGGTCTTTATCACATATTCTTTTGAGAGCACCGCCAGAATCAAAACTTGGCGATCTAGCGTCGTGGTTACGATCGTAGACATATTAGTCTCGATCGCCGCGGGAATCATCATTTTCACATTTTTGTTTAACGAAAATCTCCCCTTAAATCAAGGCTCTGAGTTAGTATTCGCCTCAATACCCTCCGCGCTGGCGTCATTCGACTCTTTCGGGCAAATTTTGACGATCGCCTTTTTCGCCGTCCTTTTATTGTCCGCGCTCGCGTGCTCAATCTCGCTTTTAGAGCCCGCGACATCGTTTTTAGTCCAACGTTTTGGGTGGAGGCGTGATCGCGCTATCTTGTTGCCGCTCTTGTTAGCCTATTTAATGAGTATGGCGGTCTTATTCAGCAATGTTAATGGTTATGAATTTTTGAGCGTCTGCGGCAAATCGCTCTTTGAATTTTCACAATTTCTTACCGTTGATATAATGATGCCAATCGGCGCGTTTTTTACGGCGTTTTTTATAGGTTTCATCGCCAATCGCGAAGAAATCGCGGTCGAGCTAAAAAAGGAGAGAATCGACAAAAAAGCGATCGCCGTTTGGTTTTTTATGATTCGTTACTTCGCGCCGATCTTGATTTTCGCGACGTTTGTAACGATCGTGGCGAGAGTTGTCTGGAGTTTTTAACTTTTGCCGGCGGTTTTTGCGGAAAATTTGAGCGTCTTTAGAGACGGCGGCTGGGCGCTTAAAAGCGTGAATTTCAGCGCGGAAATCGGCGAATTCGTGAGCGTTTTAGGACCTAACGGCGGCGGTAAAAGCACCTTTATTAAAGCGCTGGCGGGGCTTTGCAAACCGACTAACGGCAAGGCTCTCATCTTTGGCAAAACGCCAGTTGAAAGCGCGAAATTTATCGGTTATACGCCGCAAGATACCGCGCACAATCTTGACTTTCCGATCACGGCGATTGAGATCGTGAAAATGGCGTTTTTAGCGGAAAAAGCGAGCAAAAAAAAAGCTTTTGAAGCGTTGAAAATGTTGGGCGCGGAGGCTTTGGCGGAGAAAAAAGTAGCCGCTTTAAGCGGCGGCGAGCGGCAAAGGGTGTTTTTAGCGCGCGCGATCGCCGCGGACGTGAAAGTTTTGCTCCTAGACGAGCCGACTTCGGGGATTGACATTGACGGCGAAACTTTGATCGCCGAAGTTTTGAGCGATCTTAAAAAAACCCGCGCGATCGTCTGCGTCAGCCACGACAAAGAAAAACTGCTGAAAATCTCCGATCGCGCCGTCTTTTTAGATAAGAAAATCAGAAATGCTTGAATTTTTTCTATCGAAACGGCGAAATGTAAACAAAGCGCGCGAACGGCTGGCAAAAGCCCCGCGCGGCGCGGCGAAAAGAGCGATCGGGGAGTCTAGAAAAAAACCCCGTTGCCGCAACTTTGGATTTATTCCCGTAAGAAGCGGCGATGTCTGAAATTCTCAGTTACACATTTGTCCAATACGCCCTAATCGGCGCGGTTTTGCTCGCGATCTCTTGCGGCGTTATAGGGACGCTAATCGTAGTAAATCGCATCGTCTTTTTAAGCGGCTCGATCGCCCACGCGACTTACGGCGGGATCGGAATCGCTTTCTTTTTCGGCTTTTCACCGCTCTTAGGCGCTGGAGTTTTCGGAGTCGCGGCGGCGATTTTGACGGCGTTTATAACGCTGCGAAACCGCCACCGCGCGGATACGTTAATCGGCGCGATCTGGGCGATCGGAATGGCGATCGGCGTGCTATTTTTGGATTTCGCCCCGGCTTTTAGCGGCGAACTTATGACATATTTATTCGGCTCAATGGTGGCGATCAGCCGCGCTGATCTGCTGGCGTTTTTTATGATTGATCTAATCGCCGTGCTTTTCGCAGCGATCTTTTACCGCAAATTACTCGCGCTCGCCTTTGACGCCGATTTCGCGCGCGTAAAGGGCGTGAAAGTCGCGCCGCTTTGGATAGCTCTGCTCGTCCTCGCCTCGCTCTCAATCGTCGTCGCGATTCGCGTCGTGGGGCTGATGATGGTTTTGGCTCTCCTTACAATCCCGGTTTGGATCGCTGAAAAATTCGCGAGGACGCTCGCCGAAACATTTGTTCTCTCGGGAATTTTCGCGCTTGTTTTCGCGGTGGTGGGATTTTTTATTTCGTATTATTTTAATGTTACCGCCGGCGCCGCGATCGTGCTATTCGCCGCCCTCGCCTCGCTCCTCGCTGCGATCAAGAAAAATTAGATTTACGATTTGCTATGATCGCGGAAAACTAGGCTGAAAACCTAATAATCCCGCTCTCCGCGGCGAGCGCGATAGGAGCTTTAAGCTCCTTTGAAAAGTGAGATATGGAAAAAACAGGAAAAATTCTAGCGATTTATTTGCTCATAATCTCTTTCGCGGCGATTTTTGTGATCGCGGCGGCGAGGGCGACGGGCGATTCGCACCAGAGCCGCGTCTATACGAAACACGAAGCGGTGCCGGCGTTTCGCGGCTCGATCATTACGGCGGATTGGCGCGTTTTGTCGCAGAGCGAGCGTCGCTTTAACCTAGCCTTTGACGGCAAAGACGCGGCGAACAAAACTCTAATCGCCAAGCTCCTCGCGATTTTTCTGCAAAAATCCGAAGCGGAGCTTTTAGAGGCGCTCTCGCGCGAAACCCGCGTAATTTTGGCGCGGGGCTTAAACGTGGGCGAGGCTAAAGCGTTGAAAAATTTATCGCTAGAGCTTGATCGGCGCGGCGCGTTCAAAACCCACCAAATTAACGGCAACACGGTGCGGCACGGGTTAGACGTGCTCTCTGAAAACCCGCATACGAGGCTATATGAATACGGCGATCTCGCGCAACCGATTTTAGGCTACACCGGCAAAGCGGACGGCGAGGCGAAAATGGGCGTGGAAAAGTTCTACGACTCCAAGCTTCGCGCCGCGAAAGACGGCTTGTTCAAAGCTCCCAGAGACGCGCTAGGCAACCTCATCTACAACAACCAAATGCGCTACGAAGCGGTGCAAAACGGATTTAGCCTGCAGCTCACGATAGATTCTTTTCTACAAAAAGAGCTAGAGCGTTTGGTAGATAAAGCGCAAAAGGATATTGACGCGAGCGAGATAATTTGCGCGATTATGGAGAGCGGCAGCGGAAAACTTCTGGCGATCGCGACCAGCGCGCGCTACGACGCCGAAAACATTACGAATGATTCTGTCGCGAATACGCGCATTAACGCGGTGCAATACCCCTTTGAGCCGGGCAGCGTGATGAAGCCGTTTATAGTCGCGTTGCTGCTGGACGACAATCAGATCGGGCAATACGATCTAGTGCGCGGTTACAACGGCAAAATGAGTATCGGGCGCGAGACAATCACCGATCTGACGCCGCGCGAGTGGTTTAGCGTAGAAGACGTGATCGTCTATTCGAGCAACATCGGCGCGGCGCAACTAGCAATGCAACTAAGCCCTTATAAACTCTTTGACGGGCTTAGCGCGTTCGGTTTCGCCAAAAGCACGGGCATTGACCTGCCATACGAAAGCACGGGCGATCTGCCGGGGCTTCACCGCTACCGCACCGATATTTACCGCGCCACGACCGGCTACGGCTACGGATTGCGCGCGACATTTATGCAGCTGATGAAAGCTTACAACGTATTCAACAACGGGGGAGTAATGGTCGCGCCGCGCCTAGCAAAGCGCCTCATAGGCGAGAGCGGCGGGCAAGACGGCAAAGACATTACGAAACCGCCCGAACAAACGCGCGTTATCAGCGAGGCGACCGCGCTGAAACTAATGCAAATTATGCGCAAAACGGCTATGCGCGGTCAAGTCGCCGTAGTAGACGACATTTTCACAGCGGGCAAGACGGGTACGGCGCACATAGCGCGGGCGGGCATTTACCTCGCCGACTACCACAACTCGTTTTTTGGGTTCGCCAATAGGGGCGATAAGAAATACACGATCGGCGTCTTTGTGATAGACCCTAAAAAGAGCCACTTCGCGAATCAAACCGCCGCGCCTGTTTTCGTCTCCGCAATAAATTTGCTGAAAAAACACGACAAATTGTAGTTATTCGGCGGCTGGATTTTGCGCGGGCGCGGGATTTTGCGCGGGCGGCGCGGGGATTACGATCTGGCGCGGCTCTTTTTCAAAAACTAGCGTATTGCCCGAAACTACTGCCAAATGCCACCCCATTCTGTATAACTCGCCGATTGTATAGCTGCCCTCATTCACAACGTCAAGCGTCTCTTTCAAGATCGCGCTGTAACGGTTGCCCAGCGAGGCGCACTTCATAACCGCGCTGATTTGGATCTCCGCGCTTTTGCAGATCATTACCTCCGCGCCGCTCGCGAACGCCGCTAAAAGAATAAACAAAAATATGAATTTTCTCATCGCCGATCCTTTGTTTTGCCGCGATTTTAGCCAAAATCCGCGATTTTTTGTTTTCGTCAGGCGAGGCGAGCGCGGATAAGGTAAAAGAGATTCTCTCCGCCTTAAGCGAAGCGATCAGCAACGAGTAAGCAGTGAGAGATCGCGGATCAAAACTCCGCAATGACAGCAAAAGCGAGAGTGATTTTTATGGTTTCCAAAGGCGACGCTTTTGATCGCAAAGAGTAGCTAAAACTAGTCCGCAAAGTTAAACTTACGGGAATTTTAAGTTCCCGTAAGAAGTAATTGCGGCAAAAAACCGCCGCAAAAAATTACTTAAGTTCGATTTGCGCGCCCGCTTCCTCGAATTTCTTCTTCCACTCCTCGGCGTCCGCTTTGGAAATATGCTCTTTCACGACTTGCGGAGCGCCCTCTACGAGGTCTTTCGCCTCTTTCAAGCCCAAACCTGTAACTTCGCGGACAACTTTGATCACATTGAGTTTCTTGTCGCCCGCGGCTTTCAAAACGAATGTAAATTCGGTCTTCTCCTCAGCCGCGGGAGCCGCCGCGCCGCCCGCCGCTACCGCGCCGACTGCCACCGCGGGAGCCGCGCTTACGCCGAACTTCTCTTCAAAAGCCTTAACAAGGTCGTTCAACTCTACTACCGAGAGCTTGCCGATGTAATCCAACAATTCGTCTTTTGTAATTGCCATTGTATTCCTTTGTGTAATTTAATTTACGCGCCAAAACGGCGGAAACGGGGCTTACGCCGCCAACTTCTTCGACAGGTTGTCAAGACCGGTAACGAAGCCGCGCAACGGCGCTTGCCAAACCGAGAGGAGCATACCGATAAGTTGCTCTTTGCTGGGCAGTTTCGCCAGCGCGTCAATATGCGCCGCGTCCGCCGATTTGCCGTCAATGTAACCAAACTTGATCGCGAACTTCTCTTTGGAGTTGTCCGCGAATTTACTCGCCGCTTTGATAAGCGACAAACCGTCTTTGCCCCACAAAAAGACATTTGTCTCTTTCAGGGTTAGCCCCTCTTTCGCCGCGTTTTTGAGCGCGATCGTCGCCAAAGTGTTTTTAGCCACTTGCGTAAAGCCGCCGAGTTTGCGAATTTCTTTACGCAACGCCTCAAACTCCGATACGGTAAGCCCTTTAAAGTCGCACGCCAAAATAGCGTCCGCCTCTTTGAAGCCCTCCGTAAGATTGTTGATAATTTCCGTCTTTTCCGCTTTTGTCATCTATCTCCTTTCCGACCAACTTCGGCGGGTTGAAATTAAGCATCGTCTCCAATGCGCCCGCTGTCAATAGCCTGCGAAAATCGGGCGGCATAAACGCCGCCGTTGATTTCTCGATCGGGCAAAGTCCGCTTTGCGATCTGGGCTTTTAAGTATCGCTGGGTAACGATCCCTAAAAAGTTTTTTACCCGCGCAACTCCACTAACTCGTTAACATCTAATAAAATAGAAGGCGACATAGTGAGGCTCATCGCCGCTTTTTTCACATATTTGCCCTTCGCGGTCGACGGCTTCATTCTGTTGAGCGCCTTCATAAGCGTTTCAGCGTTCTCTTTGATCGCCGCGCTGGTGAAACTCGCCTTGCCGATTCCAGCGTGGATATTGCCCTTTTTATCAACTTTAAAATTGACTTGACCGCCTTTGGCGTTTTTCACGGCGGTTTTGACATCCATAGTAACGGTGCCCGTTTTAGGATTCGGCATCAAGCCTTTGGGTCCCAAAATACGACCGATCTTGCCGACAACGCCCATCATATCCGGCGTGGCGATCACGATGTCAAAGTTAATGACGCCCTTTTGCACATCTTCGGCGAGATCGTTTTCGCCCACGATGTCCGCGCCCGCGTCCTGCGCCTCTTTCGCCTTGTCGCCTTTCGCGAAAACGGCTACGCGGACGGTTTTACCCGTGCCGTGCGGCAGGACGACCGCGCCTCTGATCATCTGATCCGCGTGGCGCGGATCGACATTTAGCCAAACCGCCATTTCAACGGTTTCGTCAAACTTGGCGCTTTTGAGTTCGCCGATCTTCTTGGAGGCGTTGTCCAGATTGTAGATCGCGCCCTTCTCCAACTTTTCGTTTAGAGTCTTTAATCGTTTGGAAACTTTAGCCATAACCAATCCTTAATCCACTACTTGAATGCCCATACTGCGCGCGCTGCCGGCAACGCTTCTAAACGCCGCCTCTTCGTCAGTCGTGTTCATATCCACCATTTTTTGCTTCACGATCGTTTTAATCTGCGCTTTCGTGATCTTGCCTACGATGTTTTTCAGCGGGTTGTCGGTGCCCTTTTCCACGCCGCTCGCCTTTTTCACAAGGTCGGTTACGGGCGGCTGCTTCGTGATAAACGAAAAACTTTTGTCCTCATAGACGGTGATCACAACGGGCAAATTCCACCCCGCCATATCTTTAGTCTTTTCATTGAACTCTTTGCAGAACGCCATAATATTGACGCCCTTTTGACCGAGCGCCGGTCCTACGGGCGGCGAGGGGTTTGCTTTGGTCGCGGGGATAACGAGTTTAATCTGCCCAATGACTTTCTTTGCCATAGTCTTCCTTTCTTATACTATTTTTTGAACTTGCGAATAGTTCATTTCCAAAGGCGTAGATCGCCCGAAAATAGAGACATTCAGGCGCAGTTTGCCCGTAGACGCCTCATACTCCTCCACAACCGCCGTCAACTCCTTAAATGGTCCGTCCGTAATGCGCACCTGCTCGCCCGTCTCAAAGAAAATTTTGTATTTGGCGGGTCCTTTATGGCGCGCCTTTTCCAAAATTTGTTGAATATCTTTCTCTTGCAAAGGCGCGGGGGTCATCTCCTCGCCGATAAAGCGCGAAACTTTGGACAAAGACTGAATTTTGTGTTGCAGATCGTTGTCTAGCTCCAAAGAGGCGAATAGATAGCCTGGGTAAAGACAACGCTCTACAGTCTTGGATTTGCCCGATTTGCCGACCTCTATCACATCTTCGGTCGGAACAATCACCTCGCCGATGCGATCGCCGATGCCAAGTTCGTCCCGCAGACGCTCCATAGCGCGCTTTACGCTTCGCTCGCTGCCGTAGTGAGTCTGAATCGCATACCATTTTTGCGCCATAAATCGCCTTTTAGTTACTTTACGATCTGAAAGACGCTAATGCCCATCAGATAATCCACCAGTGCCAAAAAGAGCGTTATGACGGTTACTACCGAAAAAACTGCCACGAACGCGCTTCTAACTTGCATCGGAAGTGGAAAGATCACCTTAGACAACTCCGCTTTGGAGAGCCTGATATATGTAATAAATTTTCCCACTCATTAACCTTTTGCGTTTACTTTTCGCGCGATCCAAAACTCGCGCGCGCAAACTTCGCCCGTTATAAAAACTAGGTTTATTCGCGTTTATTTCACGGAAACAAAGTTCCCGCTCCGATCAAAGGCGTCGCCTCTAAAAAACTCGGAGTTGGCAGGGTAGGTAGGATTCGAACCCACAACCTACTGATTTGGAATCAGCCGCTCTACCGTTGGAGCTACTACCCTAAATACCGCTCGCATACGGTAAAGACGCGAGCCTTTGCCATTATGCGAGCAACCACCTATCAAAAAGACTTTCCGTGATCGCAAAGCTTCACAAAAAGCCTAGTTAAACCGCCGCGATCGCGACCCTGCGCAAGCCGCTAAGCAAGAGAAGCGGCGGCGCAAATTAGCGCGCGGAGCGTAACGGCGATCTGCGAAAGATCAAGGGGCGACGCCCCTTGTCGCAGCGAGAGCAAAGCTCCCGCGAAAAGTCAAATTTTGGTCTCCTTATGCGCCGTGTGCTTTTTGAGACGCGGGCAATACTTTTTATACTCAACCTTGTCGGGGTGAGTTTTTTTGTTTTTCGTGGTGGTGTAGTTAATATCACCGCACTCCACGCACTTCAAGCCGATTTTATCGCGCATCGCAGGACCTTATTTGTTGATCTTGGTAACGACGCCCGCGCCTACGGTTCTGCCGCCCTCGCGGATAGCGAAGCGCGTGCCCTCTTCTATCGCGATTGGCGCGATCAGAGCGCAAGAGACTTTGACGTTATCGCCGGGCATAACCATTTCGGTACCCGTAGGAAGCTTAATCGCGCCCGTAACATCGGTCGTGCGAATGTAAAACTGCGGGCGATAGCCGGTGAAGAACGGTGTGTGGCGACCGCCCTCGTCTTTGCCGAGTACATAAATCTCCGCTTCAAATTCAGTGTGCGGGTTGATCGTGCTGGGTTTAGCGAGAACCATACCGCGCTCAACTTCTTCTTTTTTTGTGCCGCGCAAAAGAACGCCGCAGTTGTCGCCCGCTTGACCCTCTTCCATTTCTTTGTGGAACATTTCAACGCCGGTTACAACAGTTTTGCGAGTTTCGCGAAGACCCAAAATCTCGATCTCCTCGCCTACTTTAACTTTGCCGCGCTCAATTCTGCCCGTAACAACGGTGCCGCGACCGCTGATTGAGAATACATCTTCAATCGGCATCAAGTAAGGCTTGTCGGTGTCGCGAACGGGGGTCGGAATGTAGGTATCAACCGCGTCCATAAGATCGAAGATTTTCTTCGTCCATTGATCGTCTTTGCCCTCCATACCCGAATCAAGCGCGAGTTTAGCCGAACCCGGAATGATCGGCGTTTTGTCGCCAGGGAACTCGTAAGAGGTCAAGAGATCGCGCACTTCCATTTCCACAAGCTCAATCATCTCGTCGCGCTCGTCCGCGCCCAGCATATCCTCTTTGTTGAGGAATACTACGATGTAGGGAACACCCACTTGGCGAGCCAAAAGAATGTGTTCTTTGGTTTGCGCCATAGGACCGTCGGGAGCGGCGATCACGAGGATCGCGCCGTCCATTTGCGCGGCGCCGGTGATCATATTTTTCACATAGTCGGCGTGCCCTGGGCAGTCAACGTGCGCGTAGTGGCGTTTTGCGGTCTCATACTCAACGTGGCTGGTCGCGATCGTGATTCCGCGCTCTTTCTCTTCGGGAGCGTTGTCGATTTGATCGTAAGCCTTCTTCTCGCCGCCGTATTTGTTGGCGAGGACGACTGTGATCGCCGCGGTCAAAGTCGTTTTGCCGTGGTCAACGTGACCGATCGTGCCGATATTAACGTGCGGCTTGTTGCGAACAAATTTCTCTTTTGCCATTATTAAATCCTTTTTCCATATTTCTCGCAAGAGCCAAACTCTTGCCCCGACCAAAGTCTTCGCCTTTGGAAACCTCTAAAATTGCCGTTATTTTCGCTCGCGCTCAAATCGCAATTTTCGCCGCGCTTCGCCGCGGAATGGTCAGCTTTTGCGCATCTTTAGCGATCGGGAGTGAAGCCCATAAGAAGATTTGAACTTCCGACCTCTTCCTTACCAAGGAAGTGCTCTGCCCCTGAGCTATATGGGCGTCTTGCGGAGACTTTGTGAGTTTCCGCGCGGAGTCGCCCGCCTTTACTCTTGCTTTAAGACGCGAACGGCTCTTGCGCCTTGCGGCTGCTTCGAGCGACTAACGACCAACAGCGCGGAATTGTGGAGTATTGCCCTGCAATCGCGTGTTGGCGCGAACTAGGGCGAGACTGCACAGCTCCCGAAACTGCCGAACGCTTGGAGCGGGAGACGGGACTCGAACCCGCGACCCTCAGCTTGGAAGGCTAATGCTCTAGCCAACTGAGCTACTCCCGCGAAACCCTACCCATATAAATAGGAGGTTCGTGGTGGTGAGAGAAGGATTTGAACCTTCGAAGGCAGAGCCAACAGATTTACAGTCTGTCCCCTTTGACCGCTCGGGAATCTCACCGAAATTGCGTTCAGCGCGGTTTAACGCTGTAAAAGCCGGTTAAGGGACTTGAACCCCCGACCTGCTGCTTACAAGGCAGCTGCTCTACCAACTGAGCTAAACCGGCGCCACCTTGTTTCAAAAGGCGCAATTTTACTCAAACTTCCTTAAAGGACTTTTAATTTAAGCAAAATTTTCGCGCGAATTTTACAAAAATTTGCCTTTTTGCGAATTTTTATTGGGTTTAAGAGGCTTTTTGGTTAGAATTGCGCCGCGCAAAAACCGCGATTTATAGGCTTTGTCCGCAATTTTCACGATCGCCGTTTATCGCCGCGATTTACATTCGCCCCAATAGCTCATCTGGATAGAGCGTAGGCTTCCTAAGCTTAAGGCGGCAGGTTCGAGTCCTGCTTGGGGCATTTTTAGCCAATTGTTTAATTTCGACAGAGCAAAACCATTTCGCGCTTGAAGCCGCGATCGCAATGCCGCCGCAAAATTTATGAAACGCTTTGATTTAACGTGCGACTAGAAAGAAGAACATCGCTTGCTAGCCCACAAAATAAGCGCGATCGCAAGGAGGCTAGGAATGCAGCCGTAATACTCCAAAAGTCCTTATAAGCCGCGCTTAATCTGATCGCGCGCCCGCTCGTGATCGCAAGGGCAAAAAAGAGCCGTAATCCAACCTAGCGAGCGGCGAATAACAGCTTCGCCGCCCCGCAAAGCAAAAGCCTCTTAAACTTGCGGTCTAAACCACAACTTGATATTCACTTCGTCTGCGATCTGGACGCTAGTGCCTAAACCTTTGCCTACGCCGAAGTGCGTGCGATCTATTTGACCCTCCAAAACAAAAGCGTCCCGATCGCGGCTGATTTTGAGCGTTACGGATTTGGTTACGCCGTGAATCGTCAAATCGCCCGTGATCGTACCCGCCGCGCTCGCGGTGGAGTTGAAAGTGATTTCCGGGTATTTCGGCGCGTCAAAGTAATCTTCGTTGCGCAGGTGATCGTCGCGCTTGGTGTTTTCGGTATTGACAGACGCGGTCTTGATCTTGCCTTTGAGCGTCGTTACATTCTCGCCGCTCACGCTCGCGACGCCCTCAAATTCGCCGAAATAGCCCGGCACAACGCCTAGCAACCTGTGTTTCACGAAAAATTCTACTTTCGCGCGGGATGGCGTAATTGGCGTATCCGCCGCGAATGCCGCTGTTGCCGCGCTCAAAATAAGCGCCGCGCTGATGAAAACTTTCGCTAACTTCATCTTTAGCCTTTTTGTTGGATTTTTGGCGCGCAATTTTAGCGTTTTGGCGCTTAGTGAAACGCTTAATCCCTAAAAGAATCGCAAAGTTTTTGCGGATCAAAATTCATTTTGCAAAGCTCGTCTTGCGCCTTTCACAAACGAGCTTTGCTTGATAGCTAAGCGTTAAAGCAACACTTTTATATAATCGCGCTCGTTTTTCTTTGGCTTTGCAACTCAGTTTGGCAGCACAAAAGCTACGGCGCGCCTTAGAAATTATTGGAAAATTAAAACAGTAAAGGACAAATATGAAAAACATAGTTATAACAGGCGGAACAGGTTTTTTGGGTTCCAACCTTTGTATCCGTCTGGTAAATGAGGGAAATCGCGTAATTTGCGTGGATAATAATTATACAGGCAGTTTGGAGAACATCGCCGAGATAGCGGATAATCCGAATTTTAAGTTTATTCTGCACGATATAATTGAGCCGCTGGAAATTGACGAGCCGATCGACGAAATTTATAATCTTGCGTGTCCCGCAAGCCCGTCCGCCTATCAAGGCAAACATTCGATCGCGACGACAAAAACCTGCGTGTTCGGCTCTATTAACGTATTGGAACTGGCAAAAAAACATAACGCCCGTATTTTGCAAACTTCTACAAGTGAAATTTATGGCGAGCCGATTGAACACCCGCAAACGGAAACCTATCGCGGCAATGTAAATCCAATCGGACTCCGCGCCTGCTATGACGAGGGCAAACGTTGCGCGGAATCGTTATTTTTCGATTACTGGCGACACGAAGGCGTGGATATAAAAGTCGTTCGCATATTCAATACTTACGGTCCGAAAATGAATCCGGGCGACGGGCGTGTTGTCTCTAACTTTATCGTCCAAGCGTTAAATGGCGAAGATATAACGATCTACGGCGACGGATCGCAAACCCGTTCGTTTTGCTACGTTGACGATCTTATTGAAGTTATCGTCAGAATGATGGCTAGCGAGAAGGGCTTTACAGGTCCAGTCAATATCGGAAATCCCGTCGAATTTACAATCAAAGAACTTGCGAATAAAGTACTCTCAAAAATCGGCGGTAATTCAAAACTGGCGCGGCTGCCGCTGCCAAGCGACGACCCAACGCAACGCCAACCTGATATAACTCTCGCAAAAGAAAAATTGGGCTGGGAACCCAAAACAATGTTAAACGAAGGATTGGATAAAACCATAGCCTATTTCAAAGAAAAGGCAAATAAGTGAAAGTCGCTGTAGTTGGAACGGGATATGTCGGATTGCCGACGGGCGTCGGCTTTGCGGAGCTAGGACACGATGTTGTTTGCATAGACAAAGACGATCGGAAAATCGCCGATTTGAAAGCGGGCAAAATAACTCTGTTTGAAGAAGGGCTTGAAGAACTTTTCAAAAGAAACGCCGCAAACGGTCGCTTGAAATTTACGACCGATATGAAATCTGGCGTATCGGACGCTGGGTTTATCATAATTGCCGTCGGCACGCCGCCGCACCCAATTACGAAAGAAGCGGATATGAAATATATTTATGCCGCCGCGGAAGAACTTGCGCCCTATATTTCAAAATACGCGGTTGTCGCAAACAAATCTACCGTTCCTGTTGGAATAGGCGATAAGGTTGAAAAAATTATTAAAACAAAAAATCCTAAGGCGGATTTTGATGTTGTCTCAATGCCCGAATTCTTGCGCGAGGGCTTTGCCGTTTATGATTTCTTTAATCCCGACCGAGTTGTTGTCGGAACAAATTCCGATCGCGCCGTCAAAACCGTGAAAGAGCTTTATTCTGTATTCAAGGAAACGCCGAATATATTGTTTGTAGAACGTCGCTCAAGCGAATTGATTAAATACGCAAGCAACGCGTTCCTTGCCATAAAAATCCATTATATCAATGAAATGGCGGATTTTTGCGAAAAAGTCAGCGCTAATGTTTATGATGTCGCGAAAGGTATGGGCTTAGATTCTCGTATCGGAAATAAGTTTCTAAATCCCGGACCCGGCTATGGCGGCTCGTGTTTTCCGAAAGACACAAACGCGCTGGCATATATGGCGCGAAACCACGAATGTGATTTATCGCTGGTGGAAGCCGCGATTTTTGGAAACGATGTTCGCAAGTCAAGAATGGCGTTAAAAGTTCTTGACGCGGTAAAGGATATTGAAAGTCCGAAAATTGCCGTTTGGGGTCTGGCGTTCAAAGATGGGACGGACGACGTTCGCGAAAGTCCCGCGATCCAAATCGTATCGGAACTGGTAAATCGTAACGCGAATGTTATTGCTTATGATCCGAAAGCGATCGAAACCGCGAAAACAATTCTTGGCGATTCTATTACATACGCGGACGACGCTTTATCCGCGACAAAAGGCGCGGACGTTCTCGCGGCGCTGACCGAATGGCAGGATTTCAAAAAAATTCCGCTTGCTAATTTGCAAATGCGAAATAAGCGGATCGTGGATTTGCGAAACATTATAGACCCAAAAGTCGCTGTTGCCGAGGGATTTAATTATAAAGGGATAGGACGATGAAAAATATACTGGTATTTGGCGGCGCAGGATATATTGGAAGCCATACGACGTATCATCTAAAAACAATGGGGTATAACCCGATCGTTGCGGATAATTTGATTTATGGGCATAAAGAATCCATACCCAAAGGCGTTTCTTTCGAAAAAGTGGATTTGGCGTCGCCTTCGCAACTGGAAGCGTTATTCAAAAAATACAAATTTGACGCCGTAATTCATTTCGCGGCGTTTGCCTATGTTGGCGAATCCGTCAAAGAGCCTGCAAAATACTACCGCAATAATGTAGTTGGGACAATAAACCTCCTTGACGCTATGTTGGCGGTCAATGTCAAAAATATCGTGTTTTCCTCGACTTGCGCGACTTATGGCGAGCCAGAATACACGCCGATTGACGAAACGCACCCGCAAAACCCTATCAATCCTTACGGGCAATCAAAACTTATGATTGAAAAGGTCTTCGCCGATTACGAACGAGCCTATGGCTTGCGCTGGATTGCTTTGCGTTATTTCAATGCGGCGGGCGCGGCGTTTGGAATTGGCGAAAGCCATAATCCCGAAACGCACCTTATTCCGCTGGTACTTCGTTCTATTATGGGCGGCGGAGCAATAAACGTGTTCGGAACGGATTATGGCACGCCAGATGGAACTTGTATCCGCGACTATATCCACGTTTTAGACCTTGCCAACGCGCACAGGCTAGCGATCGAAAAACTCGGCGATTTCACGGGCGCGCTCAACCTTGGAACTGGCGTCGGCACAAGCGTAAAGGAAATTATCGCTGTTTCCGAAAAAGTAAGCGGCAAAAAATGCCCTGTAAATTGGGCGGCAAGACGCGACGGCGACCCCGCTCGCCTATTCGCTACAAGCGGTAAAGCTCGCGAAGCGCTAGGCTGGATTCCCGAAAAGAATATAGAAGAAATTATCTCCGACGCTTGGGCGTGGGAAAATGAAAGGAAGTTTTAAGATATGGCAAGTGAAAGAAGTATTGGCAATTCATCGCGCGTCCGGATTGACGCTTGGAGAGCCAATGGAAAGCAACAAAAAGAAAGAAACATGACGAAAAGAGCGAAGAAATCGAAAGAATACTAAAATTGGGAATGCGGAAAATAAGAATGGCAAACAAATTGAAAGTTAGCGTTCCGACGATTTTGCGCAAAGCAAAAGTGTTTATTATATGGAGGCACAATGAGAAAAAAGACAAGTCTTAAAATCGCCGTTTGTTTCTTCGGACACTTGCGCACATTCAATAAATGCGCCCCTTTTTTATGTAAAAACTTATTGGATAAATACGACTGCGATTTATTTATGCATACATGGTCTACGCTCGACCATACTACAAAGGCATGGCATAATGCGCGGAAAACGAATGGAGAAACAAAGGAAGATAAAATTATCGGCGCCTACGGAGAGTTTAAGGGACTCAAAATTGAAAAACAAGAGCCGTTAGACAAAGGGCTTATAAAAGCAAAGCATCATGACAACAGCGAAATCTATACTATGGCTATTTTTGGATATGACGCAATGTTTAGTAGTATGCGTAAGTCAAACGCCTTGCGCGAAGAATATGCCGAAAAGAACAAAATAAAATACGATTTTGTATTATTCGTTCGACCGGATATTTGGCTAAAAAAGCCATTGAATATAGGAAAAGTTTTAGAGATATATCCGAAAGAGAAAATATCTCGCGGATTCTTTACTTTATCAAATCCAGTCGTGCCGGCTATTACGGGCTTAGAATCGTTCGGCGGAACGGATATTTTATTTTTTGCGGAACCTACGGTTATGTCCGATGTTATAAAAAATACCGAGCAATGCGTCAATCGTTTCGAGCCGAACACTATCCTCGCTTATTGCCCCGAATACGAACTAACAAAATTGGTAGTAGAGCGTGGGTGGACGCCTTATTACATATTGGATTACAAAAAAGAGCGCGACTGGGAAATTTTTCGACATGCGAGAGTAAAAATTAGCAACCTCATTATAAAATTACATATACGAAAAAAATATCTCTTATTGTGGCTGTTTCCGCGAATGATGCGCCAGATTATCAGTCTGCAACTGAATTTGTTCGGGATTTACGCCTTTGATATAGCTATCGGCAATCCCGGTCATGAAGAAACAAAGAAGGGGATATAAATGCTAAATATAGTATTGCCTATGGCTGGTCGCGGGAGCCGATTTGCGGAAGCGGGATATGAACTGCCGAAACCGCTTATCCCCATACACGGCGTTCCTATGATAAAGGTTGTGGTTGATAATCTTGCTCCGAAATGCGAACATCGCTTTATTTTCGTCGCTCAGCGGGAACATATTGACAAATACGATCTGACCCCGAAATTGAAATCCTATGCAAAGAACGTCGAGATTATCGGAATCAACGGAATTACCGAAGGACAGGTTTGCACGGCGCTTTTAGCGAAGAAGTTCTTTGACAATGACGAGCCGCTTATGAACGCGAACTCCGACCAGTTTATTGACTTTGACATAAACGAATACTTGGACGCTATGAATTCCCGAAACCTTGACGGAATGATTATGACAATGAAATCGCAAGACCCAAAATGGTCTTATGCTAGGACGGACGAGGATGAGCTGGTCGTCGAGACCGCCGAGAAGAAAGTTATATCGCCAGACGCTACCGTTGGGATATTCAATTTCAAAGAAGGTCGCGATTTAGTTCGTTCAGCCGAACAGATGATAAAAGACGATATTCGCGTCAATAACGAGTTCTATACTTGCCCCTGCTATAATTATCTCGTCAAAGAAGGAAAGAAAATCGGCATTTATCCGATCGGGGAAGAATACAACGGAATGTATGGATTGGGTATCCCGAAAGATTTGGATTTCTTTATCGCCCATCCGATTTCGCAACGAGTGAAGAAAGGAAACGAATAATAAAATGATAATCCTATCGCACCGCGGATATTGGAAAGAGCTGAACGAGCGTAATAGCCGCGCCGCTTTTGAGCGGTCTTTCAATATGGGTTTCGGCACGGAAACCGATCTGCGCGACGCCGACGGGAAAATCGTGATTTCCCATGATATGCCAAAAGGCGGTGAGATGTTGTTTGAGGAAGTCCTGCGGATAATGAATGGACGCGACTTGCCGCTGGCGTTAAATATCAAGGCGGACGGCTTGATTGACGCGATTATAGAATTGCTGGTTAAATATAAACATAACAACTACTTTACTTTCGATATGTCTATTCCCGATATGGCGCTTCAAATGAAACGCGCCGTACGCGTCTTTACCGGACTTTCCGATATTCTTCCAACACCTGTTCTTTTGAATAAGGCGGCGGGCGTATGGTTGGACTGCTTTAACTCCGACTGGTATGGCGCGGATACGATCGACGATTTAATCCTAGTCGGAAAGTCCGTTTGTATCGTATCCGCCGACTTGCATAAACGCGAAACCGATAAACAATGGAAAATAATCAAGAATTGTAAAAGTTTTGATTCCGAAAAACTTTTACTTTGCACCGATTATCCCGAAAAAGCGAAGGAGTTCTTTTATGGCGAAAATTAAAGCCATTCTATTTGATATGGACGGCGTTCTTATAGAAGCAAAGGACTGGCATTACGAGTCGTTGAACAAGGCGCTGGCTTTATTCGGCTATGAAATTACTCGCTCGGAACATCTTTCTAGTTATGACGGCTTACCGACAAAAATAAAGTTGCAAAAGCTGACAGCGGAAAAAGGTTTGCCAGAAAAGTTGCATAATTTCATAAACGAAATGAAACAACAATATACGGTTGAGATTATATACGAGCAATGTCGACCCCGATTTAACCATGAATTAGCGTTGTCGAAGTTAAAGTCCGAGGGCTATCGCCTAGCCTGCTGTTCCAATTCTATTCGAATGACGATTGAGATGATGATGGATTATTCCAAACTGAAGCAATATTTGGAATTTATGGTATCAAATCAAGATGTAAAAAACGCAAAGCCCGATCCTGAGATATATCTAACTGCGATGGCTAAGATGGGCTTGAAGCCTGAAGAATGTCTTATTTGCGAAGATAATGAAAACGGAATCAAGGCGGCAATGGCAAGCGGCGGACATCTTTTAACCATCAAAAGCGTGAACGACGTGAATTATGACAATATCAAAACCCGTATCGCGCAAATTGAAGGGGGAGCAAAATGAATACAATGTTTTTGATGGGCGGAATACATCCCGACACCAATAAAGAACAATACCCGCTGTATCTTACCGAATTCAACGAAAAGACGGTTTTGGAGCAGCAAGTAGAATATACGAAGGGAGCCCAATCGCAACAACTGCTATTTTGCGTTCGAGAATCCGAAATAAAACGATTTCATTCGGATTCCGTTATCAAGCAGATAGACCCAGCCGCCATTGTGATTCCAATTATGGCTCAAACAAAGGGGGCGATCTGTACCGCGCTTCTTGGAGCGGAATATATAGAGAACGACGAAGAGTTGATTTTGATGGCAATCGACGATTTTATGGAAGAAGACGGAGCCGAAATTATAAACGAATTCCGTAGGGCGAATGCCGACGCTGGGGTCGTGTCTTTTAACTCTGTCCATCCGCGCTATTCGTTTGTGAAAACAGATAAAGACGGAACTCCAATAGAATTTAGCGAAAAAGTGCCGATAAGCAAAAACGCGCTAGTATCGTTTTATTATTTCAGGCGCGGGCGCGATTTTGTGGAATGCGCGAAGGAAGTTATCCGCAAGGATAATCTTATCAACGGAAGTTTCTATATTTCGCAAACGTTGAACGAGATGATTTTGAAGCAAAAGAAAATAGCCGTGCGCAAAATTTGCAACGACAAATTCCATCCGCTTAAAACCGAAGCTCAGATGGCGGAATACATAATGGAGCTTAACGACAAAAGGCATTCGAAATGAAGATCGATAAATTATCGAATATGAAAGGCGGCTGGTTTATAGGGAACTTCAGTCCATCTCTGCTTAAAACGAATGATTGCGAAGTCGCCGTCAAGTCTTATAAAAAAGGCGACTATGAGGAATCTCATTATCATAAAATAGCGACCGAATACACGGCTATTATAACCGGCCGCGTTAAAATGAACGGCGTCGAATATAATGCGGGCGATATTATCGTTATGGAGCCGAACGAGGCGACAGACTTCGAATGTATGGAAGATGGCACGACAAATGTCGTTGTAAAAATCCCCGGCGCGAACAACGATAAGTATTTAAGAAAGGATAGATAATTATGAAAATTGCCTTAATAAAATGTAGTGGGAACTTGAATGTTGGCAATGAATTTATAAATGCGGGAGGAGAATTCCTGGTTCGTCAAGTGTTTCCGAATGCAAATTTTTATACATTTGAATTCTTCGATAGTTGCATTGAACATAATTATAAATATCCGTCGGAGCCACTATTGCCAAATGATGCGGATTTTATTAACAAAGAGTGCGATATGGTTTTTGTGTTTTCTGGCTCTATTATTTCTAAATATACAAAATCATGTTTATTAAGCCTAGCGAAGTTGCAATGCAAAAAGATTCTGTTGGGAGCCGGGGCATATCAATACGACGATTTTGATAAACAGTTATGTCAAGAATTGGCGACAAAATATGATTATATCTTTACACGTGATAGCGCAACTTATGGGTTTTTCAATGGGGCGGAAAATGTATTTAGTGGCATAGATTGTGCATTTTTTGTAAAAGATTCATTCAACAATACTGGTTTTAGTGGTGATTATGCCGTCATCAATTTAGATTTAATAGAGCATCATATCAAAGATATAAAAAAAGCACAAAATGATCTAAAATCAAAATATAAAGATGTTTATGTTGTTGAAAACACGGCTACAAAATATTCTGATGTGCCAGGATTCTTATATCATGGTTATTGGGATACCTTATTCAAAATATTTTCCAACGCAAAATTTGTCATTACAAATAGAATTCATACGGCAGTTGTTTGCACATGCTATGGAGTGCCGTTCGAATATCGCGGGTATGATAGCGACGGCAACGGCAGAAGCGCATTATTTGGGGAAATCGAAATGACTCTTTCAAAAAGAACATATTCTTATGAACAATTGGAAAAAACGCACATAATTATAGAGGCAAGAAAAAGCGATATGATAGAGTTATTAGAAAATGCCTTGACGTTAAAGTAAAGTGTGAGCAAAAAATGAATAAGAGAATTGCGGTGCAACTTTTCGGACACGCAAGATCATTCCGCCGTACGTACAGTTCTTTCGACCGGTGCATAGTGCGCACGCTTATCAATGCCGGGCATACCGTCGATATATTCATACACACCTGGAGCGAAAACGACCATATCCAAAAAAAGCCGCTTTCGCCGCAGGACATTGAATACATAAAGAAAAAATATAAGCCCGTAAAACTTTTGATCGAACAGCAAAAAAACATGAAGCCCGGAAAAAACGTCCTTCAAGTTTGCACCAGAACAAATTATCCATATGACCAGATCTATAAACAGTACTACACCATGTATGCCGCCGCCCGTTTACGAGCGGAATACGAAGAGGAAAACGGTATTCTATATGACTATGCGATTTCGATGGACGTCGAATTTCGCCAGCCATTGGATATCGTAAAAATATATGAATTCTACACAGGGATACGAAACCGATGCCTGTCGATGATATTCACTTGCATCAGCCTGTCCGCCGATTATGACAATTTAGGAGGGATCATGTTTCTTCAATCGGAAAGCGAGCATTTGGGACGGGCGGAAGCTGAAGGGGGGATTTACGGCGGTTGCAAGGATGTGTTTGTTTTCGGCTCCGGCCTTTCAATGACGAAAGCCATGGGCATATGGGAATGTTTAGACGAGTGTTTGGACAAATACGGGTTTTACAATCACGAAGTTTTCATAAACCTGTATTGGCGCACCAAATGCGAGCTGTCAGTCATAACTTTGAATTATATACATGGCAGAGAATGGGTTTTTGTCCGTGTAGCCGCCCGCAAAAGCTGGATGAAGAAAATATTGGAGAAATTATGATAGCGAAACGCTTGGCGATACAACTATTCGGGCATTTGAGGACGTTTGAACATACATTTGAAAATTTTAAGAAAAATGTTATTGAGCCGAATAAAGAAGATGGGTATGAGATTGATATATTTATTCATACTTGGGATCAACATGATCACAATACAGTCAGTTATCGCCAAGATGGAACTTCTGTTCCAGAAAAATTAACAGACATACAAATAGATAGGGTCAAAAAAGCTTATAATCCAAAAAAAATATCAATAACATCTCAACAAGATAGGGACGAGTTGATTATTATTGAAAAACTGGGTAAAGGAAAACGCTCTATCAAAGGATGTTTGAATATCGCATATACGCTTTTTCGCGGTTCAGAATTAAGACAAGAATACGAAAATGAAACGGCAACAAAATATGATTATGTGTTTATCACACGTCCTGATATATTATTCCTTAATCCGATAAAAATAGACAGTATCTTGTCATTATATGATGAATTTGGTTTTGAAAAGCCTGAAAATGGTCTGTATTACGCATACAATCCTTTTCGTGGAAAATTCGGCATAGAAGATCCACGTATCGTTGCGGGCAGTGATTTAATTTATTTTGCAGAGCCTAAGAATGCCGATAAAGCGGTATCGTTATATAAAGATTTTGACAATAACATTGATGTTAATAATTTTTATTGTTTTGAAGTATGGCAGATGCAGTTTTGGAAGAAAATGGGGATAGAACCTCTACAAATGAATTATATATTTGTTCGCGATTGGCTGGTGTTATACAAAGAAATGGTGTCGAACTTGGCGGGATATATAAGCAATCATACGGATAAAAGTTCAGTGCGTATTGCGTCTTTTCTGGGATTGCCAATTATGAAAATTAAACGATATGGGAACAAAACAAAGTATTACTTGTTCGGATTTATTCGGATATTGAAAATAAAGGAAAGGTAAATGCCAAAAATATCTGTTATTATGCCATGTTATAATGGTCAGAACTTCGTAGCAGAAGCAATCGATAGTATTCTGTCCCAAACATTTGATGATTTTGAATTATTGATTATTGACGATGGCTCTACCGATAAGTCCGCTGACGTAATCCTATCGTTCAAAGACAAACGCATTCGATATATAAAAAACGAAAAAAATATCGGACTGATAAAAACTCTGAACAAAGGCTTGGATTTATCGAATGGTGAATATGTTGCCAGAATGGATGCGGATGATATTTCTTATCCTGAACGGTTTGCTATGCAAACAAAATTATTGGATGATAACCATGATGTAGTTATGTGCGGAACATGGATAAATTTTTTCAATTATCCGCCACGTGCTGGCGATGGGCATCATGCGACAGAAATAACATATCTATCTATCCTTTCCGGATGGTGCATAAATCATCCGACAGTAATGTTTCGTAAATCTGTTTTGGATTCGAACGGATTGCGTTATGACGAAAGTTATCCGTCGGCAGAAGATTATGAACTTTGGTCTCGTATGATTCGATTTGGGAGAATTGTCAATATACCGCAGGTTTTGCTTGACTATCGCTGGCATAACAATAATATTTCCGTCGTAAAAGAATCTCAGATGAAGGAAACTGTCGCAAGGGTGAAGCAAAATATGTTGCAATTCCTTACTACTGATATAGGTAAACAGAAGGAACTGTTGGAAATATCTGCACGTCCTCCTGAAACGCATATTCCGGTATTCTTAGCCAGCGATGAAAATTTTGCGCCGATGATTTTAACCACAATCTTATCTGTTATGGAAAATACAAAATCCAAAGTAGATTTTTATATTTTATCAAACGGGATAACAATAAGTAGCCAAGAAAAAATTTATTCGGGTGTAAAAAAATATAAAAATTGCACGATTGAATTTATCCCGATAGATGTCTCGTTCTTAGAATCCTTTCAAGATGTAGACTATTACATAAGTAAAACCGCATATCTTAGGTTGCTAATACCTATAATTCGACCAAATTTGGATAAAGTCATATATTCCGATATTGATGTCATATTTACCGGCGACATAGCAGAGCTATATAATGAAAATCTAGACGATAAAATCATAGGTGTTATTCCAGATGTGTATTACCAAATAAATCTTGATGCAAAAAACAATGTTTATAATCGTTTATCTTTGCCTCCGGAACACGAATACTTTTACTCTGGTATGATATTGATGGATTGCGTAAAATGGCGGGTGGCAAACGCCACGAAAAACATACTGGAACTAGCCGAAAAATTCGGAGACCGTATAAAGCAAGGAGATCAAGATTTATTGAACGTATACTTTGCGTGTGATTACAAAGAACTTGACCCGAAGTATGAGGTTACGAACTTTTTTCTTATGTATAAAAAACGACTATCGAAAGATAAAAGAAAAAGTATATCAAATCCGATAATTAGACATTATGAATCACATCATAAGCCTTGGAATTCTAAAAAATTTCAGAATAAAAAAATGGAAGATTGGAAATTATGGTGGAAGTATGCAAAAAAAACACCTTGGTATAATGAGTTGTTAGAAAATTTAAAGAGAAAAATATGATAAATAATGAAAGTATTTCGTTCGTCATTCAGGGTGTATTAAATTCCGAAATGTATCCAAAAATCACAAAGAATATTCGGCGTCTCTTCCCTGGCGCGGAAATTGTGTTGGCAACCTATATCGGTATGAATACGGCGGGATTGGATTATGACAAAGTCGCGCTGGTGGAAGACCCTGGCTTTTATCTATATGACAATACCGAAAACCCTAAAGAAAACAATGTAAATCGACAGATCGCGACTACCGTTGCCGGTCTTCGCGCGGCTACGCGCCTGTATGCTTTCAAACTGCGTTCCGATTTTGTCTTAACCGGACGCGGATTCTTGGATTATTTCAATCAATTTCTGAAAACCGACACGGAGTATCGTGTATTTGAAAAGAAGATTTTATCTTGCGTATTTTTTTCGCGCGACCCACGCAGAGATAATTCGTTTCCGTTCCATCCGTCCGATATTGCCTTCTTCGGACTGCGCGCGGACTTGTTAAATCTTTTTGATATTCCGCTTATGCCGAAAGAAGAAGCGGCATATTATCAATTCAAAAAAATAAAATATGTTCGATATCTGCCGGAGCAATATCTATGGATAAACTGCCTGCGTAAAAACGGAAAAGATATAAAATGCGACCATCAACGCGATTGCGATGATCGGATTGCCGAGGATACGGAGCGTTATCTTGTATCCAATTTTATCAATCTAGATTGGGTGCAGTTTGATTTATCGGTTCCAAAACGGCTGACGCTATTCTCTAAGAATAATTTCCAAGATGTGATCACGCATATCGAATGGCAACGGCTTTACAAACGTTATTTGGATAACGTGCTGATCGTGCCGGAACGCAACTGTATGCGCGAATTTATAGAGCGAAATACCGCTATTCTCAAGCGGTATAAGCTATTGGCAAAATTATGCGCAATGCCGCTTGGGTTTGGGAAAATACTAGGCACATTTAGACGGAAAACACGAAAGAGGATATTTGAATTTTTAACAAGGAAAATATGTTTGCCAAGTTCATAAAAATAATCCAACCTTTTATTAGGGACGACGACCCGCAAGCTTTGTGCGGTTATTGTAGGCGGCGCGGAAGCCTTATCCGTCGCGTTGGTTAGGAAGATTAACTGGGGATTTTCAAGCAAAATGTCGTATAGCGAAACTACCCAAACGCTGGAAATATATCCTGCTAATAGTAGGATTTTTCATTTCCAACCCAATAAATAAAAACCCTCGAAAAATAATCAAAAGCTTTGAAACTTTGTGGTGGCTCCGGGCAGAATCGAACTGCCGACACGCAGATTTTCAGTCTGCTGCTCTACCAACTGAGCTACAGAGCCAAAGAAAAACGAGCGGGATTATATAAAAGCGTTGCTTAAACACTTAGCTGACAAGAAAAGCTTGCCCAGGAGAGGTAGAGGAGTAGCGATCCTAAGTTGCTTAAACACTTAGCTGACGAGAAAAACTTGCCCCTGCGAGAAAGGGTTTCGCCCCTTGACCCTCGAAATTTGCCGCCGCCCCCTCTGCGGCAACTAAATTTTATTTAAGCTTCACAGCTCTTAAATGCCGCTTGAATTTGTGATCGCTAGTTTGACCGCCGTTGCCGCGAAAGCCGTAAGCTCGTTTCAAGCCGCAAATGTTTAGCGGCGAAGTAAATTTCCCATTCGGCGATCATAGCCGCGAACGCGCGCAAAAATAGCGAAAATTCTCATAAAGCGGCTTTTTTAACAAACTCTATCGCGGCGGCGAAATCCATTATATTTTTTTCGCCGCTTTTGCGATCAATTACCTCGACTTTGCCCTCGTTCGCGACTTTGCCAACAACGATCGCGTAGCAAAATCCAATCAACTCAAAATCTTTCATTTTGAATCCGAAAGAATCCGCGCGATCGTCATAAATTACATCTAACTTCGCCGCGCGCAATTTCTCATATATCTCTTCGGCAAGATTTTTTTGCATTTCGTCTTTAATGTTCGCAACGATAATATCTACAAAATACGGCGCGATCTCTTTACCCCAAACGCAACCTTTTTCATCGCCGTTTTGCTCCAAAATCGCCGCGATCAAGCGGCTTACTCCGATCCCATAAGTGCCCATTACAAAAGGCTTTGCTTTGCCGTTTTCGTCCAAAAATGTAGCGTTTAACGGTTTTGAGTATTTTTCACGCAACTGAAAAATATGTCCCGTCTCGATCCCAGATCGGTAATTTAATTTGCCGCCGCAACGTTTACAAATATCGCCCTTTTGCACCGCGATCAGATCGCGGAAATTATATTCGCTTTCGGTAATTTTTGCGCAAACTTTATGGTAATCTTTTTTATTCGCGCCTGTAATCATATTAACTTCGTTCGCGAGCTCGCTATCTACAAATTTTAATATGTCTTTTTGCGCGAAATCTATGCCGATAAAACCCGCGATCGCGCTTAAACCTACGCTTGCGAGATCGCTCTCCAAATCGTCTGCAAGCTCGTTCGCGTTCGCCGCGTTTAACGCTTTAGTCTCCTCTAATTCGTCATTTCCGCGCGTAAAAAATAGGCAAATTTTCGCCCCGTTGTCGTAAAGCGCCTTTTTTACGACCGCTTTGATCGTCTTGCGCGCGGGAATTTTCAAAAATTCCGCCAAATCCGCGATCGCCGCGATATTCGGCGTGTGAATTTCGCCGTCAAAATTCACGGCAAAATCCGCGTATTTCGGAGCGGCGCGGCAAGCCGCCTCGATATTCGCGCCGTAATCGCAACTCTCGCAGACTACGATCGTATCCTCGCCCGCGTCCGCCAGCACCATAAACTCTTTGCTGCCGCTGCCGCCGATCGCGCCGCTATCCGCCTCGACCGCGCGAAAGTCGAGTCCAAGCCGCGTGAAAATCCGCCTGTAAGTCGCCTCCATCAGCGCGAATTCACGCAACATATCCTCTTCGGTGGCGTGAAAGCTGTATCCGTCTTTCATCAAGAATTCGCGTCCGCGCATCAAGCCAAATCTTGGTCGCGCCTCATCGCGAAATTTCGTGTTGATTTGGTAGAGATTTAGCGGCAACTGCTTGTAACTACTCACGCGCCCGCGCGCGAGCGCAACCATCGCCTCTTCGTTCGTGGGCGAAAGGACATAGTCGCCGCCTTTGCGATCCTTAAAGCGCAAAAGCTCCTTGCCGTATTTCATAAAACGCCCCGACTCTTGCCAGAGCTCGCTGGGCGTTATAACCCCAAGCGAAACCTCTTGACAACCGGCGTTGTCTAATTCTTCTTTCACCACGCGGCGGATTTTGTCCAGCGTCTTTTTGCCGAGCGGCAAAAAGTCGTAAATCCCCGCCGCCGACTGCGAGATAAATCCAGCGCGGGCGAGCAATTTGTGGCTTTTTAACGCCGCGTCTTTGGGATCGTCCTTTAATGTGTGAATAAAACTTCTGCTCCACTTCAACTTACATTCTCCAAATCAAATATGGTTTTTACGCTTTCGAGCAACTCCGCGCCGTTTTGCTTCTCCATCGCGCCGCGCAGAGCCGCAGTGGGCTGGTGGAGAAATTTTTTAAAGGCGTTATGCACCAAAAGACGCGCGTTTTCGGCGTGTTCGGCGGGGATAAAGCCCTTTTTGATCGCGCGGGCGATCTCCGCGTCCGCCGCGTCTTCGGCGCGCTTGCGAAGACGTTTAATTACAGGCTCCGCCCCCTGCGACGCCAAAAATCCAAAGAAGTTTTCCACAAATTCGCCCACGATCCGGTAGGCTTTGCTCGCCTCCTCCTCGCGCAAATTCATATTCGTCCGCACGATCTCTTGCAGATCGTCTACCGCGAAAATGCTGATTTTGTCGTCTTCAATTTCGCCAATGTCGCGCGGGACGGCGATGTCAAACCAATATCGCTGAAAGCCGCGTTTCTCTACCATTTCGGCGGTGATGATCGTATGCGGCGCGCCAGTAGCGGAGAAAATTAACGGATGTTGGTTGATAAGTTGCGGCAACTTCGCGAAAGATTCGGCGTGGGCGTTGCCGCCTAACTCCTCCGCTACGAAGTTTTGAGTTTTTTCCAGATCGCGCCCGACTACGATCACATTCGCGCGATCGCCGATCAAATGCAATGCCGCGAGGCGGCTCATTTCGCCGCTTCCCACTACGATCGCGGTTATGTTTTCGAGGTTGCCGCCTAGCAAAACTCTTGCCTGCGTAACCGCCGCGCTCGAAACAGAAACGGGATTTTTGCCGACTTCGGTGCCGCTTCTCACAGCCGCCGCGCAACGGATTGCGTTGTCTAACAAGGCGCGAAGCCGCTTACCCGCGAAACCATTCTCCAGCGCGAATTTGAACGCCTCCTTAAACTGCCCCGCGATCTGCGCCTCGCCCACGACCACGCTTTCAAGCCCGCTCGCCACGCTGAATAAATGCCGCGCCGCCCCCTCGTCCTCGTAGCTGTGCGCCCTGCCCTCAAGCTCAACGCGATCCACGCCGCTCTCGCGATTTAACGCGTCCAAAGCCTCCGCGAGCGCGCCGTGTAGATCGTAGGCGCTCATTACGAGCTCCACGCGGTTGCAAGTTACGAGCATCGCCGCTTCGTCGATCGCGCGGGTTTCTTTGAGCGCGTTTAGGATTTTTTGCTGGCGCGATACGTCAAAAGCGAGCCGCTCGCGTACGACAATGTCGGTATTTTTATACGAAATAGAAATCAAAAGGTAGCGCATAATGGCGCGAATTATAATGAATGTTTAATTTGCCTTGCGATCGCCGTAAAGCGATCGCGGCGACGGACGAAAAAGCTATAGCGAGCTACAACATATCTCTAATTTTTTCTGGTTTTTTGCTCGGCGGCAACGTCCGCTTTGGCTTCGCGTTCTTCGTTTTCGCGTTCTTCGTTAATTTTAACGATGTAATCCGCTATCTCCTCAATATCTTGATTACTGTAATTTTTGACATTGGTCGCCATTTGCTTCACATTGCCTGAAACCAAGTCGAATTTGTCGCGGTAGTTAGTAAGCGAATATACTATCGTCTCGCGCGAAAGCGTGTTGGGCGCGTTGCGCGAAGCCATAGGTTTTTCGCCATACTTCCCGTGGCATATCTGACACCTCATAAAGTTTTTCGCGGCGTCAGCCAGCATAGGACTCGCCAGAAAAATAGCGGAAAGAACACAGGTTACGATGCGTTTCATTGCCAATCCTTTTTGTTAAAGTGCTGGCATTCTAACGACCATATTATAAAAAAACAAAGTCAATTTCGCTAATAATTTTAGGAATTAAGTGGAAATTTGGCTATTTTTGCCATTAGCGATCGGGGGCAAAGCGGTATTGCGGCTCAAAATGTAAGCGGCGACGAAAGAAAGCGCGATAAAACCAAACGCGAAAGCGAACGAAATGTATTTTTTCGCGTAAATTTTGCTGGAATCGACGCCCGCGCCGAAGATAAAGCCTTGAGTTTTCAGCATCGGCGCGTAAAAGAGCACGCGATCTACATTATCCACGCCGTTATAGTCAAAGTAGCCGCCCGTTTTGGATTCAAGAATCTCATCTGAGTGAGCCGCTAAGCCTTTTAAGCCAAATTGGCGCGCGTTTTTCAATGTGATTTTGTCCTGCGTGTTATCTATATAGTCATAGGCGAAGATCACGCCGTTTTCATCTATCATAAGCGGTCTGGCATTGCGGTTTAATGTCGCTTTGAGAGCGCGCGCAGTAAAGACTTTGGTTTTAATCAGCACAAAAAGCGCGCCTTTAACATTGTCGTTTTGATCTTTCACGGCAACGCCGACTGAAAAGACTTGCTCGTCGCGCACTCTGTCCAAATAGATGTTTGAGATTATAAACTCCCTGCTTTTATCGCGGACGATCTGCAAATAAACCTGCCTCGTAGACATATCTAATGTGTCGTCCGCGCCGTGAAAGGATCGCCCGTCCAAACCTACAAACGCCATACGAGAAATCTCGTCGGGCAAAGATTGCCCCGCGTTAATTTTCCGCAAAAGCAACGAGATGTCGGCTCTGCTACCGTTTCTGAATGTCGGGAGCGACGCCATAACTCGCGTGAAATAAACGTGCTGATCTATCCAATTTTGCAGATCGTTTGCGAATACTTTGACGGACGCCAAAGTCGTCTCTTTTTCGCGTTTAACTAGGTAATCGCCCACGCAATTTGCCGCCGTGATCGCAAGGATCGCCAGCAAAAACGCCGCGATATAGTTATAGTTACGCCTTAAAAACGCGGTTACAAATAACAGCTTTGGCGCGGGCGGCGATCTGAATTGATCGCTCCAGTCGCCGCTTGGCGCGACGTTGCGCGGCGCGTTATCTTGCGTTTCGGGCGTCTCTATCATCAGTCGTCAATCTTTTCGGATCGGTGGTATCGGCGCACGATCTCAGGATCGTGGCTCAAAGGTATTTTCGCTTTCTCTTTGCCGTCATA
>JAITUT010000025.1 GCA_031286325.1 Helicobacteraceae bacterium | reverse complement strand
AAACCGCGGAGTCAAAGAGGGTTATAAGTATATTGCCGATTGTGCGAGCGGCTCTGAAAGAGCAACTAAAAATCAGCGGAGAGAATGAAATGGGGCTTATATTTCCGAATGGGGCGGGCTTTTTGGGAGCTTTTTCATTTAGTTTGGAGTTTGGAGCGTATCGTTATACACAGCGAGTTTTTAGTTATGAATTTGAATTTATGAAACGCGGTTTAATTAGTATCAATTTTAGCGAGCGAAGATAAAACCTTTCGCGATTTGTCTTTCTTTTGCTAATTAAAGACCGATAGCCAGTCAATAGGCGTTATGCCGCGATCTTGCAGGTATTGATTGGCGATCTTAAAATGATCGCAGCCGAAAAAGCCACTATGCGCCGAGAGCGGCGACGGGTGCGCCGCGCTTAAAACTAAATGCCGCGCGGGGTCAATCAGCGGAATTTTAGATTTCGCGTAATTACCCCAAAGCATAAAGACGAGATTTTCGCGCCGTTCGTTTAAGGCTGAAATACAAACGTCGGTAAAGCGTTCCCAACCCCTTTTGCCGTGCGAAGCCGCCTCGTTCGCCGCGACCGTAAGCACGGAATTTAGCAGCAAAACGCCGCTTTGAGCCCACGCGCTCAAATCGCCGCTCGTAGCCCGCTCCGCCGCGGATTTTTCCACGCCAAACTCCCGCGCGATCTCCAAAAATATATTCACAAGGCTCGGCGGTAACTTCACGCCGCTTTGAACCGAAAAACAAAGCCCGTGCGCTTGATTCGCGCCGTGATATGGGTCTTGCCCCAAAATCACGACTCTCACACTCTCAAACGGCGTGAGTTCAAACGCCCTAAACCACCGATCTTTCGGCGGATAAATTTGGCGTGATCGCAACTCGCCGCGCAAAAATTCGCGCAACTCGCCCATATAATCCTTGTCAAATTCCGCGCCCACAACGCGCCGCCAGCTCTCTTCAATCGCCAAGTAAAATTCCTTTCTTTTCGCGCGATTTTACAGTAAATTAGCTTCTTCTTTTAACGCGCTTTTCTTAAAAAATTCAATATTTCTTTTAATTAAAAATTTATCTTAATCCGTTTATCTTAATGCAAATCAAAAAGTTTCTAACCTAATAAAAACTTTTCGTGAAATTTCGCGCGGGATTTTAGAGAGGTTTTGAGCAATAAAAAAGCGCGGCTCGCAGAGGTAAAAACCCCTTGCAAACCACGCTCAAAAAGCAAAAGATCGCGAAATTACTTCGCGGCTTTTCTTCTGCGTTTGGGACGATTGTTGCCCATTTGCCCCAAAATTTTGTTTTTGCGGATAGAAACATTGCCCGCGACGCGGCGGTAATAATCTCTATCGGACAAGTTTTGCGCGCGAATACTGATACCGATTTTGCTAATCAAAGAGTCGATCTCTTTTTTGACTTCGCCCTTCTCGTGATCGTTCAAAACGCGCACTACGCCCGTTTTGGTTTTGCGGACTTGTTTGCCTGCGACAATACTCAAAATTTGAGCGCGCTCGCTCTCGTTAAGGCTGTATTTGGTTTTAAGAACCCTCAACAACATTTTATCGCCCGCTTTAACCGCGCCGGGATTCTTCGCTTGTCTGCCGCCTTTTTTGCCGGTAGCTGTGTAAAGTCTGATCTTCTCGGCTAAGGTCATCAAGTCTGCTAACTCTGACGCCAACGCTTTGTTATCCGCCATACGGATACCCCCTAAAAATAAGATGCGAAATAATATACTTTTTTCTCTTAAATAGCAATAATCAAGTTTTGAATAAATCCAATTTGCCGTTTAAGGTGCGCGCAAGATTAAAAATATTAGCGGCGATCGCAGATATATTTTTAACTTGTTTGGCGTTTTCTTCCGAAAGCGCCGAAACGCTATCCATAAATTTCACTAACGATCTTACTTGTTTACCCGTTCCGACCGCGAGTTGCACAGATTCTTGCGAAGTATTCATACTGCCGCGCATCATATCAATAGCGCGTTGCGCCTCGTCTCGCATTTTGATCGCTCTCTCGGTGATGTTGTTCATTTCAATCGAGTTTTGCTCCATTCCGTCCGCCGAATCGCCGATCGTCTGAACGAGCTCGCCTATCGTGGCGTCAATTTCCGCGAGGCTTTTTTGCGTCCGTTCCGCTAACTTTCGCACTTCGTCAGCCACCACCGCGAAACCGCGCCCATACTCGCCGGCGCGCGCCGCCTCGATTGCCGCGTTCAGCGCGAGCAAATTCGTTTGTTCCGCAATATCGCGAATCATCGCCAAAACATTTTTGACTTGATCGGCGTCGGTATTCAGCCGCTCTAAATGTTCCTGCAAAATTATTTGCTTTTCACGCGCCTCGGCGATCCTGTGCGAGATCGTATGAAACTCGCCCGCAAACGAATTTAACGTAGACGATGTCTTTTCTATATCTTCGGCTGTGGAAATTGAGGCGTTTTCGCTCGCGTCAAGGCTCTTGTGGATTATCGTGATCAAATTGCTGGTTTCGCGCGTCATTTTGTCTTGGTTCTCAATGCCGCTTCTAATTTCGTTCGCGATCGCGCCCAAACTCTCCCCGGCTTGCAAAGTCTCGCGCGAGGCGTCTTTGGCGTGATTAACCGTCTCTTGAATACGGGATATAAAGCTATCTATATAACTTGCGGCGCCTGAAACTTCGTTTTCTCCGCTGAAATTTAGCCGCCGCGTCAAATCGCCCTCGCCGCTTGCGATATTTTTGCTCATTTCGCCTAACGAGGCGATCGGGCGCAAAACTTCTATTTGGAAAAAGAGCGAAAAAACCACGATCATAAAGATCATTGAGCCAAACATTATGATCGTTATCTTCGCCTGACTCTCGGCTATTAGCTGATCGGGGTGCTCCATAGAGACGCGCAAATCCATTACGCCCAAAATTTGACCTTTTTCGGCGTTTGCGTGGCATACGAGGCACGCGTCTGCGGCGATCAGAGGCTCAAAGCGGCGGATTACATGTATGCCGTCCAATCGCGTATCGATAATTTCGCTGTTCGGGTTTTTGAAAGCGTCATTGATCGCGTCGTCCGCCGCGGGGCTATCGCCCGCGCCGAAGAGCTCTATAATAAGCGGGCTTCTGTGAATGTCAAGCTGCGCGATTGCCTCAAACGATCGCGCCTGATCCTTCGCGGCTTTGATCACGCTCGCGTCGCCTGTATCCATCGCCATTCGCATAGATTGAAAAATTGAGAGCGATAAAGATTGCATATTTGATAAGGTGTTTTCCTTGATAATCGTGGAGTAATCGCGCGCCAACGACCAAAAGAGCGCGACAAATAACGCCCCGAAAAAGAGGACAAGAGTAAAAATCCCGCGTTTGGCGATTGAGTTCGGCAGAAAGCGCGTCATTTAGTTCCTTTTTCATAACCCAGTATTGTATATAATACTATAACAGATTTTCGCGTCAATAATCAACAACAAGGAGATTTAATGTTTAAGCAAATTCTCACCGCGACCCTGATCGCGGGTCTTTTAGGAGGAGTTATGGAGGCGGCTGAAAAGGCTACGAAAGCAAACCCGATCGCGGTTTTGGAGACCACGCAAGGCGTGATAGAGATAGAGTTGCTGCCCGAAACGGCGCCAAAAGCGGTGGAAAATTTCACCAAGCATATCACAAACGGCTATTACAACGGCTTGATCTTTCACCGCGTAATCCCCGACTTTATGATCCAAGGCGGCGATCCGACCGGCACGGGTCGCGGCGGACAATCTATATGGAACAAGCCCTTTGAGGACGAGTTCAAAGTCGGCGTTGATTTCACTCAGCCGTATCTGCTCGCAATGGCGAACGCTGGACCGCGCACGAACGGATCGCAGTTTTTCATTACGACCGTCGCTGCGCCGCACCTTAATAACAGCCACACGATCTTCGGGCGCGTTATTAAAGGGCAAGAGGTCGTCAAAAAGATCGAAAGCGTTAAAACGGACGCTATGGACAAACCCATAGAGGAGCAAAAGATCATTAAAGCTACTTTGAAGTAGCTTTAAAGTTGCTTTAAGTAGCTTGCCGCCGCGATCACGATCTATTCACATTGAACGCGGCACAATTTGCGAAAATTTCCGCGAAAGAGGCAAAAATGACCGCAAAAGTTCTGCTTTTGGAGGACGATCCGCAACTCCACGAGATCATCAAGGAGCATTTAGAGGACAACGGTTTCAAAGTTTTCGGCGTCTTTAACGCCTATGACGCCGCCGATATTTTATACGAAAACCCGTGCGATATTTTGCTTTTAGATGTGAAATTACCCGGAGAGAGCGGCTTTGATTTCCTAGCCGATCAGCGCAAAAACGGCGTTTTAGCTCCCGCTATATTCATTACTTCGCTAAACGCCGTAGAGGATTTGTCGCAAGGCTTTAAGGCGGGCTGCGATGATTATCTGCGCAAACCCTTTGAGTTGCGAGAGCTTTTAATTCGTATGGAATCGCTTTTGAAACGGCGTTTTTTTCACCAGCCGCAAGACGGGATAGATTTGGGCAACGGCGCAACTTTCTACGCGCAAGCGAATCGGCTGGTTACAAGCGAGGGTGAATTTTCGTTGCCGCCGAAAAGCTTTGAGCTGTTAAAACTCCTCGCCGAAAATCGCGGCAAAGTCGTCTCGCGCGAAAAGGTGTTGGATCGTATGTGGACTTACGGCGAGGAGGCGAGCGAGATGAGTTTGCGGACGCATCTTAAAAATTTGCGCAAATTGATTGGGCAAGACTGCATTGAAACTTTGCGCGGCGTGGGATTTAGACTAAATCTCTGATTTGACTTGGGCTTGTTTTGCCTCGTTAGCTTTGGTTCGCGCGCTTTAATATGCTCTCGCGGGCTTCTTAAAACGCGCCGAAGCGATAGGCGTTAGCGCGCAGAAATCGTTCAAAAATCCCGTTGCCAAAGGACATTTACCGCTCTCGCCATTTTCTCTCAAACGCAAAAAATCGACTCGCGAGGCGGGCAAAAAAAACAAAATAAGCTTTGTAGTATAATCCGCCTTTCAAAACACTACCTATCAGGAGGTCATTATGGCTTTGGATAAGGCGAAAAAAGCTGAAATTATCGGCAAATTCGGCTCCAAACAATCGGACACGGGCTCGCCCGCCATTCAGATCGCGCTTCTTTCGGAGCGCATTAACCAGCTAACAGCGCACCTGCAAAGCAACGCGAAAGACCACAGCAGCAAACTCGGTATGCTCAAACTTGTCGGTCAGCGCAAACGTCTTCTGCGCTACCTGCGCCAAAAAGACATTCACAAATACGCCGAAACGATCAAAACGCTCGGCTTAAAAGACAAGGCGTAACGCCTCTCCGCCGCATTCCGCGGCGGTTTTCAGCGACCCGCAATGCGCGATCAATACTTCCAAAACCCGCCCGAAAAACAATTTGAATTTGACGCGGCGCTCGCCGTCGTCTTTGACGATATGCTCGCGCGTAGCGTGCCGCAGTATAACGAGAGTTTGGATACGGCGGCGGACGTGATTTTCAGGTTTTTGGGCGGTTCGGGCGACGAAAGAAAGCGAATTTTAGACATCGGTTGCTCCACCGCCACCTTGCTTTTGAAACTTTTTAAGAAAAATCCTAATTTTGAGTTGATCGGCGCGGATAGTTCGTCCGCGATGATCGAAAAAGCGCGCGAAAAAGCGAGCGCGTTCGGCGCGAAAATTGATTTTATTTGCGCCGACGCGAATGATTTGGAGTTTAATAATCTTGATGCGATCGCGGCGAATTATTTACTGCAATTTATTCGCCCGCTTGGGCGTGAAAAGTTTGTAGAGAAAATTTGCGGATTTTTAAAAAAAGGCGGCATTTTTGTTTTCAGTGAAAAGCTCTCGTGCGATCATAAAAAATTAGATAAAATTTTATTAGATCGTTACTATGATTTTAAGCGATCTATGGGTTATTCAGATTATGAAATTTCCGCTAAGAGAGAGGCATTAGAAAATGTTTTAGTGCCGTTTAGCGAAAGCGAAAATAAAAAAATGGTTTTGAACGCGGGATTTTCGTTTGTAGAATGTGTTTTACGGTGGAATAATTTTGCTACTTTTGCCGCGATCAAAAATGATTAATGAAAATTTATTAAAGAAACTTCGCGGCAAAAAAAATTTGCTTGCGTTCTCCGCGGGAGTTGATTCCTCCGCGCTATTTTTCGTATTAAAAGAAAAGGATATTGATTTTGACTGCGCGATCGTGAATTACAAACTTAGAAGCGAAGCGGATTTAGAGGCTAAATACGCTTTAGAATTATGCGAAAAATTCAATAAAAAGCGTTATTGCTTAGAGGCGAAATTAGATAATAAAAATTTTGAGGCGAACGCGCGAAAAATCCGCTATGATTTTTTTGAAAAGTTAATTGCGGAGCATAATTACGATAATCTTTTAACAGCGCACCAATTAAACGATTGGTTTGAGTGGTTTTTAATGCGCGCGGCAAACGGCGCGGGGTTTTTTGAGTTATGCGGAATGAGCGAAGTTGAAGATCGCGCGAATTATAAACTAATCCGCCCATTTTTGCGCATTCCGCGCGATCAGATTGAAAGTTATAACGAGCGAAATAAAATTAAATTTTTTACGGACAAAAGCAATAGCGAACTAAAACACACGCGCAATAAATTTAGAAAAAAATGGGCGAATGAGATTATTAAAGAATACGCAAACGGGATTAAACAAACCGCGATCTATTTAGACAACGATCGCCAAAAATTCGCTAAAACCGCAATTAAAAATTTTGAAAAATTATATATTATTGATCGCTATTTCGTAGGCTCAACCCACGCGGCGGATCAAGCGATTAAAAAACTTGGGAATTTATTAACGAAAAATGAGCGAAAATTATTAGAAGATCATCAAAATTTTATCGCCGCCCGCAAGATCGCGATCGGTTTTAACGAAAAATATATATTCATCGCGCCGTTTATTAAAATATCGTTGCCAAAAAAATTCAAAGAATTATGTAGAATCCGCAAAATCCCGCCGCAGATTAGATCGTATTTATTTGAAATTAACTTTGATTTTAACAAAATCGCTTAAAAAGCTAAAAGGGTCTCTTCGAAAAATATGCTTTTAATTTCGCAGGCAACCGCGCCAAAAGGCTCATAATTTACCACAAAAATCGGCGTAATATCGTAATTTTCTAATTCTAAAAATTCTCTAGGATCATAGCCATTTAAAACATCTCGTAAAATCACAAAACCCGCTTGTTTTTCAAATCGCCAAACACCGCTTTTTTTGCACGTTACTAAATGCGCTTTCGCCGCGTGAAAACTCGCGGAATTTCGCGCGATTTTGGAAACTAAAACGCCGTTTTGATCGCGCAAAAATCCGCTTAAAAGCCGCCAGCTCATTATTTTTCTTTTATAAAGCCGAATTTCTTCGCCGCCCGCCTCCGCCAAAGCGCGATCGCGCGCGGCAAAAAACCTGCGATCGGCGGACGTTTCCGCGCCGCGATCAACAGGAGAAGAAAGCTCCGCCGCAAACCTCCCCTGCGCAGAGCGTTGCTTTGAAAGCCCCCAGAGACAGCCGCAATAATCCTGAAAATACGCCCCCCTTTGGCGCGCCAACGCAAACGCCGTCTGCGTCCCGCCCCCAGAGCGAAAGTCGGCAAAGACAAACTCCAATCCGTGCCGCGCGGCGATCGCCCCCGCCGAAGCGCGAAGTTGCGCGAAGTCCTTTTTCGGGCTCTGCAAGAGCGTTGTCGTGAAGCGCGTTTCGCCGCGTTCTAGCGCGAATTTCGCCGCGCGCTCCAAACGCAAATCAAAACACGCCGCGCAACGAGCGCCCTTTTCCGCTTCGTCTTCAAGCCCTCTCGCGGCGCAAACGAACGCGTCTAAGTCGTATTCGCCCTCGCAAAACTCAATGCCGAGCCGATCGCACGATCGCTTCGCGTCCGCAAGGCGCGCCAAATATTCGCCGCGCGGGTGGATATTCGGGTTGTAAAAGTAGGCGATAAGCCGCTCTGACAAGCGAGTTTGCGCGAGGTTTTCGGCAAGGCGCGACAAAAAATACCAACTATCAACGCTGCAACAGATATGGACGATCATTCGCGGATTTTAGCGATTTGGTTAAATCGCGCGCGGAAACCGCAAATTTGGCACAAGGGCTCTACGGCGACGCCGCGTTTGAAACCCGCGATCAGAGCCTTCGCTCGCGGCGATTTTAAGATTTCAACGAGCGATTTTTCGGCGATATTACCTAACGCGATCGCGCCCGAATAATCAATGCAACACGGCGTTACGACGCCATTTGAAAGGATCGCGCACTGCTCTTTCGCGCCGTGGCAAAAGGCTTTGGGCGGTTGTTTTGGAGCGATCGCCCGTTCTTTGACGATCGCAAGCTCATACGCTAACCCGTCATTCCTAACTTGATCCGCGATCCCATAATCACTTGCGTTCGCCTGATCTTTCGTTATTGCAAACTCACGCGCGATCACCCTCTCGTCATCGCAAGCGCGACCTCTCGCGCTTGGCGATTTAGAATACGCGAAGCGTTTTGTGATCGCCGTCAAATCGCTCTCTGTCATTGTAGTAAAAGCTGCAATCTCACGATCCGCGATTTCATTAGGCTTCGCCCAATCAAACCTCCGATCGTAAGCAATTCTAATTCTCGGCGCGAGTTGCAGATAATTGCCTGTTTTTTCAGCGACGATTTTATAAAAATCGCCTAAAATTTCAGCAACTTCCTGATTAAATTTTAGGCGCGTATCGTCCCACAAGCGAAAATTCACGAAACGATCGCCCTTTGCAACCGCGATCAAAGCAAACTCCGCAAGCGGTTTAAGATAATTTTCAGTAGAAATTTTAAGCCGCTCCTGATTCGCCGCGAAGCCGCTCGCTGAAAAGTTTATCTGCTTGATCGCAGGGTGCAAAAGCGCGGTTTTTGCGCGATCCGTAAGCGGAAACGCCACACTCGCGATCGAGGCTTTAAGTTTATTTTCAGCGCAAATGTTCAGATATTCGGCGAGGTTTCGCGCTAGCAATGGATCGCCCAAGACGTGCAAACTCACCTCGCGCGTCAATTTCGCCGCCTCGCTCGCCGCGATCTGAAATAGCGCGAGCGGCGTCTCCCGTGCATCCAAAGCCGCTAAATCCCCCGCGTCGCTCGGGCAAAAATCGCACTTGAAGCCGCACTTTCTCGTAATCTCAATATAAATCCGCCGCATAAAAGGAATTTTAATTAAAACACCGCAAAAATTCATAATGGATCGCAAATGAGCGAAACTAGGCAAAACGATCCTATTTGGAGACAAACAACATAGAGGTTGAGAGCAAAAGCTTTATAACCGCTTTGAGCAAACTCTCAATAAAAGCTCTTTTCGCCTTTGGGGCGCACCTTGAAGCGGCGATATTCCCAAAAGTATTGCGCGGGATCGAGGCGTACGCACTCCTCAATCACGACATTAACGGCGGCGGCGGCGGCGCGCGAATCGTCTAAATAGAGCGTCTCATCAACGGCGAAAAAGCGCGGGATAAAGCCCTCTGGCGAGCGGAAAGCCGCGCACGCAATCACGATCGCGCCAGTTTTGCGGGCGGCTTTGGATAGCAGGGTCGCGGTGAAAGTTTCGATCCCAAAAAAGGGCGCGAATACCGCGCCGCTGTCGCGCGCGGGCGATGAGTCGGGCAAAATCGCCGTAACCGCTCCTTTTTGTAACTCGCGGAAAACCGCCGCGATACCGCGCGCGGTAGTGGGCAACGCCTCCACTCCGTTTTTACTGCGCAGCTCCACCGACAAAGCGTCTAATTCAGGCGTTTTGAGCGGCTGATAGAGCGTAATGAAGCGCGTTTTGCTCGCCGCGAAGTGGCGCATCATCTCAAAGTTGCCTTGGTGCGGCGCGAGTAAAATAATGCCTTTGCCGCTTTTGATTGCGCGATCTAAAATTTCTAAATTTTCAACGCGCTCTACGAGTTTTAGGATTTTTTCACTCTCCCAAAAATACATCGCGCCCATTTCAGCGGCGGTTTTGAGCGATTCTATTAAACTTTTTTTAGCGAGTTTTTTACGTTCTGGATCGCTTAATTCTGGAAAGCAAAGCTCTATATTTTTGATCGTGATTTTTTTGCTTTTTGTGTTGAAAAACCAAGCGATATTTCCCACAAAAGTCGCGAAGTTGCGTACTGATTTTATAGAAAAAAACGCAAATAGTTTCAGCGCGTTTCGCGCCAAAACCGCCTGCGATCTGTAATATAGCGATCTTGAAATTCTTTTAAGCAATTTTCTTTTCGGAAATTTCTTTGTTTTTCAACTCGGAAATCTCTTCCTCTCTTTCTGTTTTTTCGCTCAAATATAACAATTGCACGCACTCCACCAAAGATTTACCAGCGTTTACCACCGCGCGGTTCATACTAATAAACGTTGGAGAGGTAGATTGTGCTATATCGCCGTTTTTGATCGCGTCGCTCATTGTTTGCAATGTGTTTTTATCCTCTTCCGCGATCTCATTTAATATCATATTTAACTTCGTTAAAAGAGTCGCTTCGTCTTTTGAGGAATAGGGCTGCATAATGCGGTGCAAATAATCGCAAAGTTTAGAGATTCTAAGCCGCGTTTGATTGTAATGATCCAACATATAATCGTCATCGCTAACGGCAAATTCATCTAAATCATTTTTCGTGTCTTTCAAAACTTTAGCGGCGTAAGTAGCCTCTCTTGCCGCCGCTAGCGCGCGGCTTATCGCTAAATCTTCCTCAGGCGTCCTATCGCCGATCTTAGTGGAAAATTCCAAGATCGCCACCTCTATTTTTTTGAGTTTTTCGTAACGTGTTTTTACATCAATTTCTATCACAGAAGTTCTCGAATAGATCACAGCGGTAATTTTACGTTTTCTGGCGTAAACTTCTTGTGGAGGAATGTTGCACATTTGCAGGCAGAAACTCATAGATTCTTCCATTAAATAACCAGCTTCTTTTTTGATCGCCTCTACGCCGACCTCCGCGATCTCGTTTCCGCCAATGTTTAAATAGCGGGTAATACCATCTTCCATACGCACGAATCTTTTCGCCAAAAACGCGGTGAGTTGCTTCGTAAAAAAGCCGAATATTATTAAACCAGTCGCGTTAAATATAGTGTGAAATATCGTGAGCGCCAAAACTGGATCGCTATCAAGATTCAAACCGCTTTGAATAAATATATTTATAGGTTTAATTAGCGCAAAAATTATAATCGCCGTTCCGATATTAAACGCGACGTGCGCCGACGCGATCCTTCTTGATTCGCTTGAACCAAAGATCGCGAGAATCACGATCGTAATAGTCGTGCCGATATTCGCGCCGATTACCATAGCGGTAGCGATCTCAAAACTCACAACTTTCGCGCCGACCGCCGCCAAGAAAATCGCCATACTCGCCGCGCTGGAATTTAAAATCGCCGTCAGAAAAAAGCCGATCGCGACATACGCGAGCAAGCCGTAGTTGTGATAGCGCGCTATATCCACGCTATCGGCTAGCTTTTCCATACTCTCTTTTAGCAGATCAAGCCCAAAAAACAGCAAACCAAAGCCCATCATCAGCGTGAAAATCGCGGTAACTTTACGTTGCGATCCGCTCACCAAAAGCCCCACGCCCGCAATTCCAATCATCGGCTTCGCGAAAGCGCTAACGCTGAACTTAAATCCCAGCAACGTTACGATCCAACTCGTGCCAACGCTGCCGAAATTCGCTCCGATTATAGTCCCCACGCCGCTTAACAGGCTCATCATTCCCGCGCTCACGAACGCCGCGCTCATCAGGGAAACTAGCGTAGAGCTCTGCAAAACGCCCGCCGCCACTATACCGGTCGCGATAGACTTTGGCGTGGTGCCAGTCGCCTTTTTTAAGAGGGTCTTAAAGTGTATGCCCAACACAGTTTTGATCGCGCTCTCAATCTGCGACATTCCGAACAAGAACATACCCAAACCCGCAAGGGCAGCCGACCATTCCACACCGCCTGTTTCCAAAGCGTCTCCTTTTTACATAACCTTAAAAATAAATAAAGCGCAAATCTAACAAACCTTAGCCAATCGGCAAGATTAAAAATTTACATTGCTTCGTTTCAGAAAATCCTCTAACTCGCGCGCCAAACGCGGGTGCGGCTCGCCCTTTTTGTGCAGGCGATCTACGATCTCCTCAATCACAAGCTGCGAATCGTAGGAGTTTTCGTTTTGCTCCAGCGGGCGATAAATGCCGTTAGCCCCAAGCTCTTTCGCCTGTTTTGTATCGCCGAGTTGCGCGCGCAAAATTAAATAAAATAGCCGCGCGATCTCGCCGTCATAAACTGGCGTCAAAAGTTCAATACGGCGCGTCAAATTACGCGGCATCCAATCCGCGCTGCTGAAAAAAATCTGCGGATCGGCGTGTTTGAAGTAAAGAATCCGCGAATGTTCCAGATATTTCCCCACCAGCGAAATCACGCGGATCGTCTCGCTCACGCCCTTAACTTGCGGCAAAAGACAGCAGATTCCGCGCACGATCAGGCTGACTTTCACGCCCGCGTGCGAGGCGCGGTATAAGGCGGCGATCAGGTCTTTATCCACCAACGAATTAACTTTCGCGATTATCTCGCCCTCGTGTTTTTTGCGCGTTTCAGCGGCGATAAATTCCAGCAAGCGGTTTTTAATCTGCGTGGGAGCCATCGCGAGATTATTGAGCGCGGTACTTTTCGCGAAGCCCGTAATATGGTGAAAAAATCGCACCGCGTCCTCGCCGATATTCTGCCGCGCCGTGAAAAACGAGACATCGCCGTAAATCCGCGCCGTACCCGAATTGTAGTTGCCCGTTGAAAGATGAACGAAATGCTTAAGCTCGCCGTTTGGCTCGCGGCGGATAATGTGCGCGATTTTGGCGTGGATTTTGAGTCCCACGACCCCGTAAATCACATGCGCTCCAGCGTTTTCTAAAGCGCGCGCCCATTTGAGGTTATTTTCCTCATCGAAACGGGCTTTAAGCTCCACGACCGCCGTTACCATTTTGCCAGCTTCCGCCGCCTCGATCAGCGCGCGCACGATCGGAGAATTCGACCCCACGCGGTAGAGAGTCATTCGGATTGAAAGCACATTAGGATCGCCCGCCGCCTCTGCGATAAAGCGTTCCACAGGATTAAAACTCTCGTATGGCAACAAGATCGCGGCGTCTTGTTTCTCGATCGCGCTGGCGATCGGCTCTTTCGTGTCAAAGGGCACCAAAGCGCGCGGCGGCGGCGATTTCAGCAAAAGATTCGTAAAACGTTTGTTGCCGATCAACTGCCAATACGCGCCGAGATTGAGCGGAGTAGATCGCATATAGACGTCGTTTGGGCTGACTTTAAGGTGCGCGATTAGGAAATCTAGAATGTCTTTATCCACATTCGATGCGATCTCAAGGCGCACGATCTCGCCCTTTTGCCGCAGGCGCAGTCCCTCCTCAAGCTCGTCTAAAAAGTCGTCCGCCTCCTCTTCCTCAATAGAAATATCGGCGTTGCGCGTAACGCGAAAGGGCGCGTGGCTGATCGGTTTGAAGCCCGGAAACATATCGCGAATGTGGTGATAAACAATAGATTCAATCGGCACGAACGCGCTATGGTCAATTTCCACAAATCGCGGCAACACGCGCGGCAGACGGATAAGCCCGTAACGCAAGGGGTCGCCCTCAGCCTCTTTGAGTTTCACCACCATTGCGAAAGAGAGGTTGTTTAGGTGCGGAAATGGGTGCGTGGCGTCTACCGCGATCGGAATTATCACTGGGTAAAGGTGGCTCGCGAAATAGGCGTTTGCTTTGCGCTTTTGCTGCGGATTTAATTCGTCATAGCGGCGAATGTGAATCCCGCTCTTTTCGATCGCGGCGTAAATTTCGACAACGCGCTTTTCTAGCTCTGGCAACTCGCGCGAGACATAATCGCGAATCATCGTTAATTGTTCGTAAGCCGAAAGCCCGTCTGGGCTCCCTGGGCTGACGCGCGCTTTCTCCATTTTTTTGAGCCCCGCCACGCGGATCATATAAAATTCGTCAAGGTTCGTGCCGTAGATCGCAATGTATTTTAGTTGTTCCAGCGGCGGGTTGCGCGGGTTGCTCGCCTCCTCCAAAACGCGGGTGTTAAATCTAAGCCACGAAAGCTCGCGGTTGATAAAGTGATTTGCTTGGGTGTAGCCCATTGTTTCGCCTTTCAAAAGGCGTGTATTTTAGCGGTTTTTTGCTTCTTTTGCTTTTTTGTTACTCGCCATAATTCAAACAAACGATCCATATCTTGATATATAAAAGCGCGGTTTGCGTATCTAAAAGCCGCTAAATCCGCCGCATAAAAGGAATTTTAATTAAAATACCGCAAAAATTCATAAGGGATCGCAAATGACCGAAGCCAGACAAGAGAGAGAGAGAGAGAGAGAGAGAGAGAGAGAGAGAAATATGCTCGAATAAAGAGGGAATACTCGCGGACCTTGAAAAGCGCGTGGCTGAGAAAATTTTAGAGCCGAGCAATTTTGACCTGCTGAAAAAGTTGATTGAAAAACCCGACACGACGTTTAGCGAGGCGATACAAATTGCCGAACTTGGAACAACGTATAAGCGTACGGGTTTTCATTTTGATAAAAGGCTAGAAAAACAAGGCGACGCCATTTCGTATTTTAAGAAAAACAACGAACTTTCTTTCGTAACCGACCAGAGCGCAAAAACTCACAAACTTATCACTGGCGACAATTACCCCGCGCTTCTTAATTTGCTTGTGGAATACAAAGGCAAAATTGACGTGATTTACATTGACCCGCCTTATGGCAAGGATAGTATGGGCGAGTTTGCCGAAACTAACTATGAAAACGCTATCACAAGAGATAACTTGCTATCTATGCTTTATCCGCGTTTGTATTTGGCAAAACAACTTTTGAGTGATAGCGGAGTTATTTTTTGCAGCATTGACGATAGAAATCAGGCGTATATTAAATGTTTGTTTGATGAAGTGTTTGGGGAGAGTAATTTTGTAGCGAATTTAATTTGGAAATGTAAAAGCGGTGGAGCAAATGACAGTCGTTTTTTTGCTATTGACCACGAATATGTTTTGGTTTACGCAAGAAATACAAATAATTTTGTTTTGCAATTAGATAAAGAGGCGGAAGTTTCTACGAGTTATAACTTGGAAGACGAAAAAGGAAGAAAATACGCATTAGATAGATTAGATAAACAAAGTTTAGGCTGGCTTGAAAGTCTTGATTTTCCAATAATCGCACCGGATGGGAAAATTTATAAAGTTGAACATAAAAATCCAACAAACAAGATTGCTCGTTGGCGTTGGGGAAAAGAAACTGTGAAAGAAAGATATAATGAATTAGTTTTCAAAGATGGCTATGTTTATACAAAAAATTATCAAAAAGAAGGGGCAATTCCAAGAAGTTTACTTATAACCGATAGATTTGGGAGAACAAGGACAGGGAAAACTGATTTTTCAGATTTATTTGGGGCTTCTATTTTTAATAATCCCAAACCATACAAACTAATAAAATATTTAATACAAATTGCATCTAATAATAACACTATCATCCTTGATTTCTTCGCAGGTAGCGGTACAACAGGACAGGCAGTTTTGGAGCTCAATAAAGAAGACAATGGAAATAGGCAATTTATTTTAGTTACGAATAATGAGAAGACCGACACAACTCCAAATGGAATTGCTATTGACGTTACCAGCAAACGCCTAAAACGGGTGATGACAGGAAAGTGTTATGACGGCGCGAGTGATTTTGAATGGGCAAAAAAGAATAAACCGCTTGGGGGCAACCTTTTAGTTATGGATATTGCCGAAGTTTCCAATTTTGAAGCCGTTAAAGGCAAAACGCCTTTCGACGTGATAGACGAAACGCTTTACGGCAAAGAGAAGTCTAAAACAATAAAAGAAAAGGTTGAGTGGGTTTGCGACAATTTTGAGGGAACTCAAAAAAGATTAGAGGAGTAACTATGCTACAAGAAATCATTGACTTGCAACAATCTGCGGTAAAGCAGCTTGTAGCGGAATTGAAAAAGAAAAATGAAATCACATTCAAAGCGCCAACAGGGAGCGGAAAAACATATATGATGGCTGATTTTATGAACCGCGTTATTGCCGAAAAGCCGAATGTGGTATTTCTGGTTTCTTCGCTTTCCAAAGGCGACCTTGCGCGACAAAATTACGAAAAGTTTGAGGAATATAAAGAAAAAGGAAATTTTCCAAACCTAAATCCATATTTGATAAACAGCGAAATCGCGGGCGAAGAACGGCTTTTTATCCCCGCTGAATACAATGTTTATCTTCTTCCCCGCGACCTTTACAAACGTGGCGGACGGCTTATGCAAGGCTCAATGACGGCATTTTTGAAGGAATTGAAGTTTTTTAAAAAAATTTTTCTTATCAAAGACGAGTGCCATATAGAAACAAAAAATTTAAATAGTTTAAGCGATTATTTTGAAAAAACTGTTAATTTTTCGGCAACGCCAAAACTCACGCGCGGGCAACACCCCGATGTGGAAATAAAAAACGGAGACGCCGAAAACGCCAAACTTATCAAAACAATTGAATGGGGAGAAGAAACAGATACCGTTTCAGACGCGATCGCAAAATTTGAGGAAGTAAAAGAAAATTACCGCAATCTATTAAGAATAAATCCCTGTTTGATTATTCAAATATCTAACAAAGACAAAGCGGACGAGGAATTGCAAAACAAAATAAAACCCGCGTTGAAAGCCAAACCAGATATTAAATGGATGCTCATTGTGGATAAAGAAAAAGAGTGCGACACAAATGATGTTTTCAAGGCAAAAAAAATGCCCGTCGCAAAATGGAAAGATTATGCTAAAACAAGCGCCGCAACCATTGATGTAATCATTTTCAAAATGGTAATTACCGAAGGCTGGGATATTCCCCGCGCCTGTATGCTATATCAAGTGCGCGATACGCAAAGCAAGCAACTTGACGAGCAAGTAGTAGGCAGAGTGCGCCGCAATCCCCGCCTTTCGGACTTTGAAATACTGGACGAAAAAGCGCAGAAGCTTGCAATGACCGCTTGGGTTTGGGGCGTTGAATCTGATGAACAGAAAAAAGTAATTGGCGTTAAGTTGTATGACGAACCGCAAGAAACAATAGAGAATGTCAAAATTAAAACTACCAAACTTAAAAAATTATCAGAAAAGACGGACTTCAATCTTTCTGACTTTTTATCAAAACAAAAAGAATGAATAGCGCATAAAAGCATTTTTGAAATAGCAAAAGAACTTAGGCAAACAGACAACGAAATAAGAAAAATAATCTATGACTACGCAACTGATTACTTAAAATGGCGGGAAATAGCCGAACTTGTAAAGGAGCTTGAAAAAGAAAACAATAAACACTTATGCGATTACGAACAAAGTATGGAAATAAAAGAAGAAGTTTCTTTCGCTCTGTCTAGCCACTATACCGACAACGGAAATTATGTAAATATCGGCAATTGGGTTTGGAAACGCAGAGACGGAGCTGACAAGTTTTCATTTGACAGCGAAGCGGAGCGCGAGTGGGCGGATATTCTCAAAGACATTTCCGTAAAATCAATAAAGCCTTTGACAATCGGCAAGATCAAAAAAACAAATACGACGGAGAAAAAAACGTGTGGAAAGAAATAAAAACAGATACGAAAATTAACGAAAAGGAGATTTATTTGTGGGGCAAAAATTACTTTTCAAATTCGGCTATCAAGTTTGAATACTATTTGGGGGGGATTACATTCGTCTTTCCCTGATTTTGTTATGAAAGACAATTTCGGCAGAATACATATATTTGAAGTGAAAAGCGTAAATCAATCAAGAGAGCAAAATGTTGACCGCGAAGCTTACGAAAATAAAATTGCCGAACTCAGAAAATGCTACAAACAAGCGTCTAAATTAACTGAACAAATTTTTTACCTTCCTATTATTGACAAAGATAGATGGCATATTGATTGCTACGAAAAAGGAGAAAAAGATACATTAACAAAAGATCAGTTTATAGAAAAGTTAAAAAAGAAGTGAACAGAGAGACTCAAAGCGAAGAAGAAGCGCGAAAGATTTTAAAGAGTTTTCCGCCTCGTAATCTCAATATAAATCCAACGCAATGTTTATATTGACAAAAAAGAAGTAAAAGCGGATAAAATAGTCGCCAAAAGTAGGTTTCAAATGACAAACACGTTATTTTTTGAATACGGCGATCAAGAGATCGCGCACCTCAAATCGCGCGATCCTGCGCTGGGCGCGGCGATAGACGAGATTGGTTTCGTGCGCCGCGAGATCAATCCCGACTTGTTTTCCGCGCTCATTCACGCGATCGCGGGGCAACAGATTTCGTCAAAGGCGCAGGCGACAATTTGGGCGCGGGTGGCGGCGAAGTTCGCGCCGCTGACGGCTGAGACGATCTATGCGGCGAGTGAAAGCGAGTTGCGCGAATGTGCTTTGAGCGCGCGAAAAGTGGATTACATCAAGGGGGTCGCGCGCGCCGTTACGAGCGGCGATCTCAATTTGACCGCGCTCGCTCTTATGAGCGATGACGAAGTCTCAGCCGCGCTCACGCGCCTCAAAGGGATTGGCAAATGGACGGCGGAGATGCTGATGATTTTTTCTATGCGGCGCGGCGACATTTTGAGCGAGGACGATCTGGCGATTCGGCGCGGAATGAGCGTGTTATATGGATACAGAGAGATCACGCCGCAAATTTTCGCGCGGCACAGACGAGATTATTCGCCCTTTTGCACTACGGCAAGCCTCTATTTATGGGCGATCGCGGGTAAAGCGCGTACGAAAGAAATTAGGAAGAAAGGTTAGAGTGATCGCGGCGAAAATCGGAAAGATAAAATTTATCGGTTCGCGAAAGCGGGAATAACTTGCGCCGCCGCCAATTAAAATAAAATATCCGATAAGCGCGATCGTAAAAATAGCAAACATTTTATTTTGCTTGAAAACTTTGATAAAACCAATCGCAAAAAATAAATAAACCGCGCATAAAAACCCAGTAGCTGAAAAGAAATATAAAAAATCGCCTAAATTTTGCAAAATAAATTCCGCTAAACGCTTTTCTTTGAAAGCCAAAACATAATCGGCGGCATAGATTTTAATAAATTTGGGAATTCCCGCGCCAAAAATTGTGGGAATAATTGTCTTTAGATGGTTGATTGCGTAAAAGGGCAAATTTTCTTTAATAATTCTAATGCCTTCGTTTTGCATAGCCATATAATATTCGCCGAGATTTTCATAGCGATCTTTTGTGATATTTTTATCTATCAAATTTTGTTTTAAAAATTCTGGAATGTCGCTTTGGTTTTTAATTGCCAACGGGGCGTTGTATTCATACATATTTAACGCCGAAATAGTGGTAAATCCTTTATAATTTATCGCCGCAAAATTTCTATAGCTCCATAAAATAACTGGAATTAATGTGATCGCAAGTAATAAAAAAGAGGCAATCGCAGTTTGAGAGATAGAGAATTTCCTACGGATCGTAAAAATTATTGTGAAAAACACAAAGATAAACGGTAAAAATATATTTGCCGGACGAGTAAAAATAGCTAAAAATGTTAAAAGGGCGATAGAGGAAACAAAAAGATAAAATTTCTTGCTATCGTTTGTCTCTAAATCAAATAATTTCAAAAACAAAAAGTAGATAATAACCATAAAAAACGATGTGAGCCTTTCTGTTAAAATAAATGAATTGTAGATAAATGTAGTAGGCGTGATCGTGAAGATCAAGGCGGCAATAAATCCGCGCCCCCCCCCCCCCCCCCCTACCCCCCAGCCTTGTTCCAATCTACAATAATAAAAAAAACCCAAACCACCCACGAAA
>JAITUT010000065.1 GCA_031286325.1 Helicobacteraceae bacterium | reverse complement strand
CGATCAGCCGCTTGGCAAACTCGGGCGCAACTCCTACCGCCGCATTGAGCTAGACGCGGGCGGCTACATCATCACAAGCGCGGGCGAGAAGAACGCCGCTCTGCGCCTGTTAGCGGAGGCGGGCAAGACCTATTACCTGCGCGCTTCGCACATTATCGACCTTTTGAACCCCAGAATGGAGCTGTGCGTAGCGGAGGAAAAGACGGCGATCGCGGCGATCGGCGCGATCAAATTAACGCCTACTAAAAAGTTGCCCGAGATCGCGCCCGTAACATTTAGCGCGGAACAAAAAGCTAAGGACGCGGACAAGGACGAAGAAGATGAAGAGGAAACGAACGCGAAGCCTGAGGATTTGATCAACAACCCTTGCCCTAGCAAACACCCGTTCCTGAATAACTAAAACATTTTTTATGAGGAGTTAGAAAGATAGCGATATTATGTTAAGCGCGATCTGAAGATATAAAAAATTCCAAACTATGCGCGGCGCATTCTTTTGCGATACAAATTTACGCAAAAAAGCTTTTCGCGGTTAAACAATTACTGCCTGATAATGTCGTAACCATTCGGTATTTTCGGCGCGAAAAAGCTATCGTCAATCGCGATATTCCGCTTGTGCGCCGTGAAAATTATTTCAACAAAATTGTCAAATTCATCTTTATAATAGACGCGATCAAAACGTTCGCCCTCGTGTTTAAGCGTAACTTTCACATCGTTTATCAACGCCTCGCGCGTGCTTTCGTCTATCATTTTGCCGCGCCGCCACAACTCCATTATATTCACCGCTATATCGCTCGTAAATCTCGTAGCTTGCATTAAATCTGGCTCAATCATCAAAACCGATTTGTTTTTAATCGCGATCGTCTTTGGCGTCGGGCTCTCATAGTCGTAACGCGCCAAATCAGGCTGCTTTAGCCACAATTTTCCGCGAAATTTCAAAGTTTGCTTTTTTTCGTTCGTAACGCGCTGCTCAAAATTCATAGAAAGCGTTTCAAAATCAATGTTCGCCGCGCTCAAAACCGCCGCGCAAACCAAAAAAATACTTAAAATCCGCCGCATTTTCACCCCTTTGGCGGCGATCTTACATTCTTTTTTATTTAATCGCGCAAAAGGTATAATCGTCCGCTATGATAAACACTTTTAACGTAAAACAAATTTTCGCGGTCGCCCTGCTCTTCTTCGCGATCCAACTGCACGCGATCAGCCAGCCTAAAGACTCCTCGCCTATCGGCGCGGCAAAAAACGAGGTGCTCAATGTGGAAACCTCGCCGTGCGACTACCAATGCCTCAAAACGCACCTTGACGAGGGCAGAGACTTTTCGTTCCTCGCCAATTACCGATCAGGCGACAAGAGCCAGAAGCCGCCATCAGGGTTTTTTAGTTCCGCCGAAAGCCTCGACGGCGAATATCAACGTCTCGCCGCGCTATATAATGTTACGGGAGCGTTGTCTACTCCAGCTTTAGGCGGCGGCGAAAAAATTGCGATTTTAGCGCCGGGCGACGCTGTCGGGCGGTATTCCACGATCGTTACAAACAGCGCGGCCGCGTATTTTTTGAGTATGAACAAACCCTTTGAATTGCGCGTTTATGACAGCGGCGGCGAGCAGGCGCACGACTTGGAGCGCGCGATCGCCAATATCCAAAAGGACGGATTCGCCCGCGTCCTCGCCGCATTGACCGCAGGCGGCGCGCAGACGCTCGCTAATTTACGCCCAGAGATTGAAGTTTATATCCCGACCGTCAATCGCCACGAGATAAATTACGCGCCCGACAATTTTTACTTCGGCGCGATTGACTACCTAAGCCAAATGCAAGAGCTCGCGAAGTATTCAAACACGCACTCAGTCGCGGTTTTGGACGAACCGATCCCGCTTAGCCAAAAGATCACTTCCGCGGCGGAGACGGTTTTGCCCGCGGCGCCGATTCGCGTTTCTATCACGAAAGCGCGTGAAAATTACCACGATTTGTTCCGCCAAAACAGAGTGGTAAAGGGCTCGTCATTAGTCCTCAACACGCGCCCGGAGCGCACTATTATCGCGCTTTCGCAGATCACTTACAACGAGATGAACCCGCATTCGATTTTGAGTACGCAAATTAACTTCAACCCGCTTTTGCTCAGCCAAATGCAGAGCGAAGATGTGAAAAATTTCTTTGTCGCGAGCTCAATCGGCGAAATTGATATTGTTTTGCGCGATCTGAATTTGCTTTTGCGAAACAACAGCGAGAGCGATCCCAGATTTAGCTGGACGGTTTATGCCAGCACCGCGCTCGCCGCGATGATCAGCCAGCGCAATGCGGGCAACAAGTCGCAAGAAATTGATGTTTTTGATCTGGAATTAAAGAATAATCAGGTGCAATATCCCGTGTATATTTACCAGATTCGCAACTCAAGGTTTGTCCCCGCGCCGCCCGCGCAAAGTAGCGGCGGGTTTTTTAATTAAGCTTTAAAACCCGCGCGCCGTTTTCCGCCGTTCTGGCGAGAGATTAATCTAATTAAACTCTTGCGTGATTTCGTTTAATAATTTATGAAATTTTTCTATACTCGGAATATAAACTCTTTCATTCGCGCTGTGCGGCGACTCTATTTGCATGCCGATCGAAACTATTTCGGCTTGCGGCGATTTATTTTTTAATACGCCGCACTCTAATCCGGCGTGCATAATGTTAATTTTGGGTTTTTGCCCTATTTTACGCATTAAATCAGATATTTTTTCTACTAAAAAATTATCTTTATTTTCCCACGCCGCATAGCGATTTTTTTCGCTTATTTCAAAACCGCAAACGCTGGCGAAAGCGCGAATTTTTTGATCTATTTTTTGCATTAAATATCTTGAGTTTGCGCGAGCAAAAAACACAATGTTTAACTCACCGTTTTTCACGCTGATTTTCGCGAAGTTATTACTTTGTGATACTATATGCTTTTCACCATCAAAGCTGAAAACTCCGTGCGGCGCGATCGTAAGAATATCAAGTAATTTTTCATCTTCCGCGATCACATTAAAATCAACGCTTTCAAGCGGCGACATTTCCGTAAAGTTATAAAGCGGGTTTTTAGAAATTTCATCAAAACTTTTCACGCTTTTTTTAGCGGGTATTAAAACTATTGCTTCGCAATGCTTAGCGATTGAATTTATCCTCTCGCCGCCCGCGATCATAGAGACCGTCGCGCCGTGCGTTTTGGCTAATTCCACAACCTTCAAAATAGCGTTTTCTATATCTTTATGAATATCCACGCCGCTATGCCCTCCCGCGCAATTTTTCGCGGAAATTTTAAATGGTTTATAATTTTTGGCGTCTTTAATTAATTCATATTTAATTTTTTTATTCAAATAATACTCTGCGCCACCCGCGCAGCCTACTATAATTTCGCTATCGTTTTCGCCGTCTAAATTGATAATATATTTGCTTTTTGGAATCACCTCTAATTTACTTGCTCCCAGCAAACCGATCTCTTCGTCGTTTGTGAATAAATATTCGCCCGCGACTTCGCGCTCAATTAGATCAAGCATCGCCGCAACCGCGATCCCGTTATCCGCGCCTAAAGCGCCGTTAGCCGCTCTAATCCAATCGTTTTCTATCACGATTTTCGGCGGGTGATCGCCGATCGAAACCATATCGTAATGCGCTTGCAGACAAACTTTTGCCTCGCCGATCGTAGCGAGCAAATTTCCCGCGCTGTCAACGGCAATTTTCGCGCCGCGCTTACGGCAAAAATCCGTTAAAAATTCAAGCGCTTTTTTTGCGTTTTCGCTCGCGTGTTCAAACGCGCTAAACTCCTTGAAAAGCTTAATCAAATTTTGCATTTTGCCCGCCTAAATTATGGTAAAATCAACGCTGATCGTAACCAAAAACAAATTAGGAACAAAGTTTGCTTAAAGCGTCTAAAATTCTAAAAAGGGGTTAAAATGGAGATTTCACGAGTACAAAACGTAGCGTTCGCTTACGCCGCGCCAAAGTCCGCCGAAACCAAACAAACCGCGCAAACAAGCAATTTACAGGTTTTGAGCGATGAGCAAAAAAGCATTAAAGAGCAGAGCCTCAGCCTGCAAAACGACAACGAAATTTTCGGCGCGATCAAGACGACAGAACGCGCTTTAATAGCGATTTCGGCGGTGGTTTCGGCGGCGAAAAACGGCGAAATCTCTGAAGAAGAGGCGCGAAACGATATTAAAGAGCGCGTGGAAAACGCAAAATATAAGGGCGCGAACCTCTTTGAAAACTTCCCCCTCGCGGACGGAACGGCTGTGAATATGCGATCGCGCTTGGATTTGAGCGGTGATTTATCAAGCCTTGAGAAAAATTTGAGCGTCTTCGCGAAGGAGAACGGCGAGGCTTTGAGCGCGGTGAAAACGCGCATTATGGGCGGCGCGGAAAAACTTGGCGCAAGCGCGCAAAACAGCTACGAAAAGAGCGGGCTGAACGCGGTAAATCCCGCAAGTATCGTGGCGAATACGAATGTGGATTATCTGAAAGCTCAATTCGCGAAGTTGATGGGCTAAAACCCTGATCTCGCAATGCGGATTATCCAAAAACTTTAATTCGCGAAGTTGACGAGCTAAACACTGATCTTGATAACTTTCGTGATCGCGGCTTGCGCGGCAAAAACAAATGAATTTTTTGGGTGAGATCGCGATTAACCCGCGATCCGCCCTACTCGCGATCCCTCCATACTCTCGCGATTTGCCATACTCTCGCGATCCGCCCTACTTTGAGATCGCTAAGATCGTGCGACAAATTGGCTAAAACATCTTTAAGAACAAAAAAGATATAATTGCGCCCTTTTTGGCGCGATCGTGATTTAGCGCGATCGCAACGGGACGCTTCGCTCTATTTCGCCTGATTTGACGGGTAGAGCCTTCCATTTTGCGTATCGATTGTGCGCGAATAAGAGCAAAAATTTTATTGTTTTGAGATTGCGGCTTTCCTCCGCGCTTTGCGGTCGTTCGCTACGGCGACGACTAAGCGCGTTCCGCCGCAATGAGCAAAACGCGCGATTAGGCGACTTTCTGACGCGCGCAAAAACCTATAAACCCGCCGTTATGACGGGCGAAATTTGCGGCGCGCCAAGCAGTAGCCGCTTGCGGCATTACTGCGAAGGGAACGGTAGCCGCTTGCGGCGTTACTGCGAAGGGAGCGGCGCAGCGGCAAATTTCTAGGTTTCCAAGGGCAATAACCCCTTTGGTCGCAACGGGAATTTTATTCCCGCGAGAAATTCAAAAGGAAAAAAATGCTAAATCACCTACGATCAGGCAACAGACTGCGCGTGGATTTCGCGAAGAATCCGCAGATTCTTCCGATCCCGAATCTGTTGCAGTTGCAGCAAAAAAGTTACGACGACTTTTTGATGATGAACAGCGAAAAGCGCGATCAAAGCGGCATTGAGCGGGTATTCCGCACGATCTTCCCGATCCACGATCAGCACAACAACATCACGCTTGAATATTTAGGCAGCGAATTTGGCAAGCCCAAATACTCAATCCGCGAATCTATGGAGCGCGGGCTCACATACTCCGTGCCCCTCAAAATCAAAATCCGCCTGCTCGTGAACGAAAAAGACGAAAAGACCGGCAAAATCACAGGCGTCAAAGACATTAAAGAACAGGCGTTATATGTGCGCGAAATCCCGCTTATGACGGATCGCACGAGCTTTATCATCAACGGCGTGGAGCGCGTGGTGGTTAATCAGCTCCACAGATCGCCCGGCGTAATTTTCAAGGTAGACGAGAGCGCTTCGGTCGCGAACAAGCTCGCCTACACATCGCAAATTATCCCAGATCGCGGCTCGTGGCTGCACTTTGAGTATGACGCGAAAGACACCCTCTATGTGCGCATCAACAACCGCCGCAAAGTGCCGGTTACGATCCTTTTCCGCGCGCTGGGCTACTCTAAGCAGGACATTATTCGCCTCTTTTACCCGCTGCTTACGATCTCGCTGAAAGACAATCGTTTCCTAGCTCCCTTCGATCCCGAAACTGTCGCCAACAGCCGTATGGAATACGACCTCAAAGACGACAAAGGCAATTTGATCGTGGCGGCGGGCAAGCGGCTCGCGCTCGCGAAAGCGAAAAAGCTGCAAGAGGACGGGCTGAAATTTGTGGAATACCCGATCGAGGCGATTATGGAGCGCCACTTGGCGGAACCCGCGATCGACCCCAAAAGCGGCGAAGTGATTTACAATTCGGTAACGCAACTTGACGAAAACAAACTGAAAAAATTATTTGAATGCGGCGTAACCGAAGTGATCGTGGCGAATGACGCCGCACCGCACCTTGACAAATCAATTATTCTCGCGTTGATCGCCGAGCAAGAGTCGCTAAAACTCCTCTCGCAAGTTGAAAAAATCGACAACGAAGACGACTTGGCGGCGATCAGAATCTACAAAGTTATGCGCCCCGGCGAGCCCGTTACGAAAGACGCGGCGAAAGACTTTATAGATAAACTTTTCTTTGACGCGGAACGCTACGATCTGACGAAAGTAGGTCGTATGAAAATGAACCACAAATTGGGCTTGACGGTGCCTGAATATGTTACGGTTTTGACAGTTGAGGACATTATTAAAACCGTTAAATATCTAGTGCGCGTCAAAAACGGTTTGGGTTACATTGACGATCGCGATCATATGGGCAATAAACGTATTCGCGCGATCGGCGAGCTGCTCGCGAACGAGCTTCATCAAGGCTTGATCAAAATGCAAAAGGCGATCCGCGACAAACTCGCCACGATCAGCGCGTACGATGAGTTAATGCCCCACGATCTAATAAATACGAAGTTAATTACGACTACGATCCTTGACTTTTTCAGTTTAGGGCAACTCTCTCAATTTATGGATCAGACGAATCCTTTGAGCGAAATCACCCACAAACGCCGCCTCTCCGCGCTCGGCGAGGGCGGGTTGGAAAAAGATCGCGCGGGCTTTGAAGTGCGCGACGTGCATCCTACTCACTACGGCAGGATTTGCCCGATCGAGACGCCTGAAGGTCAAAATATCGGTCTAATTAACACGCTCAGCACATACGCGAAAGTCAATGAATTAGGTTTCATTCAAGCGCCTTACAAAAAGGTTGTAGACGGCGTGGTTACGGACGAGATTATGGATTTGACGGCTTCGCAAGAGGAGGGTCAATACATCACCCCCGCAAGCACGAAGATCGACAAAAACGGGCATATTGTCGAGGAGCTCGTAGAGGCGCGAAAAGACGGCGAAATTATGCTGATTGAGCGCGAAAAAGTGAATTTGATTGATCTTTCGCCGAAGATGGTCGTCGGCGTCGCCGCAGGTTTGATTCCGTTTTTGGAACACGACGACGCGAACCGCGCTCTAATGGGCTCAAATATGCAGCGTCAAGCGGTGCCGCTCATTAAAACGGACGCGCCGATCGTAGGAACAGGAATGGAAAAGACGATCGCTAGAGACGCGTGGCAAAACATTAAGGCAAGGCGCGGCGGCGTGGTCGAAAAGGTAGACAGCAAAAATATCTTCATTTTGGGCGAGGACGAAAACGGAGCGTTTATTGATCACTACCCGCTCCTAAAATACCTGCGCACGAACCAAAATTCCAACTTTGATCAAATGCCGATCGTGAAAAAGGGCGATCTGATTGAAAAAGATCAGATTATCGCGGACGGATCAAATATGGATCAGGGCGAGTTGGCTCTTGGGCGCAATGTGCTCGTGGCGTTTATGCCTTGGAACGGCTTTAACTACGAAGACGCCGTGGTAGTAAGCGAAAAACTTATTCGCGAAGAGGCGTTCACCAGCGTGCATATCTACGAAAAAGAAGTCGACGCGCTGGAACTCAAACACGGCAAAGAAGAAATTACGCGCGACATTCCGAATGTGAAAGTTGAGGACACTTTGCACCTTGACGAGAGCGGCATTGTGAAAGTCGGAACTTATGTAAAGCCCGGAATGATTTTGGTCGGCAAAGTAAGCCCAAAAGGCGATGTGAAACTCTCCGCTGAAGAACGTCTGATTATGCAAATTTTCGGCGAAAAGGGCAAGCGCGTTGTGAATAAATCGCTCTATTGTCCGCAATCAATGGAAGGTTTCGTGATCGCGGTGAAAATTTTCAGGAAAAAGGGCGAGGAAGCGGGCGATCGCGCGATCGCGGACTTTGAGGCGCAAAAAGCCGAATACGAGCGCGAGCACAGCGACAAATTGCAAATGATCGACCGCGAGGAGATTATGCGCATTAACGACTTTCTCACGAAGCAAAAGTTCGCGGAGGCGACTACGATCGGCGATAAAAAATACAAAAAGGGCGATAGCGTAACCAAAGAAGAATTATCGGAGATTAACCGCTTCGCGATCGCGACTTTGGCAAAAGGGCTCGACAAAAAAGCGCAATCGGGCTACGAGGCGATCAAAACGCATTTCCGCAAAGAAAAAGAAGCTCTCCGCGCCGCGCACGACGAAAAAATGTCCTCGATCGAGAGAGACGATCCTCTCCCAAGCGGCGTTTTGAAACTCGTGAAAGTTTATATCGCTACAAAACGCAAGTTAAAGGTCGGCGACAAAATGGCGGGACGGCACGGCAACAAAGGTATCGTATCTACGATCGTGCCGGAGCACGATATGCCCTATACGGCGGACGGCAAGAGCGTTGAAATCGTCTTAAACCCTCTGGGCGTGCCAAGCCGTATGAATATCGGGCAAATTCTGGAAGTGCATTTGGGTCTCGCGGGTAAACGTTTAGGCGATCAATTAGCGGCGATCTTAGAAGAAAAACGCGCCGATTATATTTCGCTTTTGCGCGAAAAGATGATCCAAGTCGCGAGCGCCACGCCGAATAAAATCGGCGCGGATTTCCTGAAAACTCTGCCGGAAGAAGAGTTGCTCGCTTACGCGCGCGATTGGTCAAAGGGCGTGCGTTTCGCCGCGCCTGTTTTTGAGGGCGTGGGGCAAGAGGAGTTCAAAAAACTCTTTGAAATGGGCAACATTGAACCAGACGGCAAAATGGAGCTCTATGACGGGCGCACGGGCGAAAAGTTTTTGGAGCGCGTAAACGTCGGATATATGTATATGCTCAAACTCCACCATTTGGTTGACGAAAAGGCTCACGCGCGATCTACGGGTCCATACTCGCTTGTTACGCAGCAGCCTGTAGGCGGTAAAGCGTTGTTCGGCGGGCAAAGATTCGGCGAAATGGAGGTTTGGGCGCTTGAGGCTTACGGCGCGGCGCACACCCTTAAAGAGATGCTTACCGTTAAGAGCGACGATACGGACGGCCGCGTCGAGACCTACAAGGCGATCACGCGCGGCGAAAATATGCCGCCCAGCGGCGTGCCCGAGATTTTCTTCGTCTTGACGAAAGAGTTGCAGGCTTTGGGCTTGGACATAAATCTTTACAAGGATATGAGCAATGAGTAAGTTAGAAAAAGTAGAAGTGGCGCCAGACGAGAAAGCAAAAGATTTTGACGCGATCCAAGTGATGATCGCAAGCCCGGAAAAAATTCTGAGCTGGAGTTTCGGCGAAGTCCGCAAACCCGAAACGATCAACTACCGCACATTAAAGCCTGAAAGAGACGGGCTTTTCTGCGCGAAAATTTTCGGACCGATCCGCGACTATGAGTGTATATGCGGCAAATATAAAAAGATGCGCTACAAGGGAATTAAGTGCGAAAAGTGCGGCGTGGAAGTTACGAGCAGCAAGATGCGCCGCGTGAGAATGGGACACATTGAGTTAGCGACGCCCGTAGCGCATATTTGGTTTGTAAATTCGCTGCCCAGCAGGATCGGCACTTTGCTTGGGATCGTTACGAAAGATTTGGAGCGCGTACTCTACTATGAGGCGTATATCGTTGAAAACACGGGCGACGCCTACTATGACGGCGAAAACAAAAATCCCGTAAAAAAATACGATGTTTTGAACGAGGAGGAGTTTTTCAAACTTAACGAACACTACGCGCACAGCGGTTTCCACGCCGAAATGGGCGCGGCGGTCGTGCGCAGAATGTTAGAGGAGCTTGACCTCCCGCAGATGTATGACGAGCTCAAAGCCGAAGTCAAAGCGACCACCGCGGAGACGAAGCTGAAATTGCTTGTGAAAAAGCTCAAAGTAGTCGAGGCGTTTTTGAACTCCGACAACCGCCCCGAGTGGATGATTTTGACAACTTTGCCAGTTTTGCCGCCGGATATCCGCCCGCTCGTCGCGTTAGACGGCGGGAAATTCGCGGTGAGCGATCTAAACGATCTCTACCGCCGCGTCATTAACCGCAACCAACGTTTGCGCCGCTTAATGGATTTGGAGGCGCCAGAAATTATTATCCGCAACGAAAAGCGAATGCTTCAAGAGGCGGTCGACGCGCTATTTGACAACGGGCGCAAGGCGAGCGCAGTAAAAGGCGCGAATAAACGTCCCTTGAAATCTTTGAGCGAAGTTATCAAAGGCAAGCAGGGTCGTTTCCGCCAGAATTTGCTCGGAAAGCGCGTGGATTTCAGCGGCAGAACGGTGATCGTGGTGGGTCCAGAGCTCAATATGGATCAGTGCGGTTTGCCGAAAATTATGGCGCTTGAGCTCTTCAAGCCGCACCTTATGGCGAAGTTGGAGGAAAAGGGCTACGCGACCACTTTGAAACACGCTAAACGTCTTATCGAGCGGCAGGGCAACGAAGTTTGGGAGTGCTTACAAGAGGTCGTGGAGGGGCATCCGGTTTTACTAAACCGCGCGCCGACTTTGCACAAACTCTCGATTCAGGCGTTCCACCCAAAACTCATTGACGGCAAGGCGATCCGTCTGCACCCGCTAGTTTGCGCCGCCTTTAACGCGGACTTTGACGGCGACCAAATGGCGGTGCACGTGCCGCTTTCGCAAGAGGCGATCGCGGAGGCGAAAATCCTGATGCTTAGCTCTATGAACATCTTGCTCCCCGCCACTGGTCGCGCTGTGGCTACGCCTTCGCAAGATATGGTGCTTGGGCTCTATTATCTCTCAATGGAAAAGCACGGCGTAAAAGGGCACAACAAATTATTTTCTGGCATTGACGAGGCGATCGTGGCGATCGACAGCGGAATGGTCGATCTGCACGCGCGGGTAAAAGTTTTGATTGACGATCAAATGATCTCAACTACCGCGGGGCGCATTATCATTAAATCTATTTTGCCAAAATATGTGCCGCCCGCATTGTGGAATCACGTGTTGAAAAAGAAGACGATCGGCGAATTAGTCGATTATGTCCATAAAAACGGCGGCATTAAAGATACCGCGCAGTTCTTGGACAACCTCAAAAACACGGGCTTCAAATATGCGACCAAAGCGGGAATCTCGATCAGCATTGCCGACATCTTGGTGCCAGACGACAAAGAGAAGATGATCGCGAACGCGAAAAAGAAAGTGAAAGAAATTCAGTCGCAATACGCTTCTGGTCTCTTGACCGATCTTGAAAGATACAACAAAATTATCGACCTCTGGACGGACACTACAAACCGCGTCTCGGAGGCGATGAAAAAGCTTGTTGAGGGCGATAAACAGGGCTTTAACTCAATTTATATGATGGCGGATAGCGGCGCGCGCGGCAGCGATCAGCAAATTCGCCAGCTCGCGGCGATGAGAGGCTTAATGACCAAACCTGACGGCTCTATTATCGAGACTGCGGTCGTCTCGAACTTCCGCGAGGGTCTGAATATGATCGAGTATTTCATCTCGACAAACGGCGCGCGCAAAGGCTTGACCGATACCGCGCTGAAAACGGCGAACGCTGGTTACTTGACGCGCAAACTCATTGACGTCGCGCAAAATGTCCGAATTTCGCAGGACGATTGCGGCACGCACGAGGGCGTGGAGGTTACGAGTATTACGATCGGCGGCGAGCTAATCGAATCGCTTGAAGATCGCGTTTTAGGGCGCGTGATCGTAGAAGATTTGATCGATCCCGTTACGAACGAAGTCTTGTTTAGAGAAGGAATTTTGCTGGACGAAGAAAAAGTCAAAGTCATTAAAGACGCGCAAATCAAGTCCATCAAAATCAGATCGCCATTAACCTGCAAAGCTCGCAAAGGAATTTGCTCCAAGTGCTACGGGTTAAATTTGGGCGAAGGCAAAATGGTGCGAAAAGGCGAAGCGGTCGGCATTATCGCGGCGCAATCTATCGGCGAGCCCGGCACGCAGCTAACGCTCCGCACATTCCACGGCGGCGGCGCGGCGAGCAGGACGCAAGAAGAGAGCAAGATCGTAGCCGATAAAGAGGGCTTTATCCGCTACTACAACTTGAATGTATTCAAAAACACAAAGAACGTGAGCGTAGTGGCAAACCGCCGCAACGCCGCGGTTTTGGTCGTAGAGCCGAAGATCAAAGCGCCTTTCGCGGGCAAATTAGGCATTGAGACGATCCACGACGAGCAAATTCTCACGATCGCGAATGGCGATAAGATCGCGAAATTCCGTCTGCGCAGAAACGAGGTCGCGAAGCCCAACGAGCTCGCTGGCGTAAGCGGGCGCGTGGATAGCAAACTTTACCTGCCATATAAAGACGGCGACGAGATCGCCGAGGGCGAATCGATCGTGGAGCTTATTAAAGAAAGCTACAACATTCCTTCGCGTATCGGCTACGGCGCGGAGTTACTCGTGGCGGACGGCGCTCCGATCCCGATGAAAATCACCGCGAAATCCGCTGGAATCGTGAAATACTATATGTTGAAGGGCGATTATTTAGAGCGGCGACACGATATTAAAGCTGGCTACGCAATCACGGAAAAAGGCTTGTTCGCCGTGATCGCGGACGAAATGGACAGAGAGGCGATCCGCCACTACATCGTGCGCGGCAGCGTGATTGAAGTGGGCGACAATACGAAAGTTGAGTCGGCAACGCTCATTTCGCGCCCCGAAAAATCCGAGCAGACGATCATCGCCGAGTGGGACCCGTATTCAATCCCCGTGATCGCCGAGAAAGCTGGAACCGCGCATTTAGAGCAGTTAATTCCCGGCGTAACCGTAAGCGAACAAGTTGATGATTTGACGGGGCAAGTGCGGCTAATGGTCAATGAGTATTACCCGCCCGAATTTAAGCCCGCGATCGTTATCACGGCGGGCGAGGAATTAGTGCGATACGCGTTGGAGCCTAAAACGGCGATCTTTGTGCAAGAGGGCGAGGTCGTTACGGAGGCGCAAGTTTTGGCGAAGATGCCAAAGGCGGTCGCAAAGAGCCGCGACATCGTGGGCGGTTTGCCGCGCGTAACGGAACTTTTGGAAGCGCGCAAACCCAAAGACGCGGCGGTCTTGGCGGATATTGACGGAATCGTGCGTTTCGGCAAGCCGATCCGCAACAAACAACGTCTCGCGATAGAGGGCGAAAACGGCATTGTTGTGGATTATCAGATTGAGAAGATGAAGCAGATTTTAGTCCATGACAGCGAATTTGTGCACGCGGGCGAACGCCTCACGGACGGGCAGACTAGCTCGCACGACATTTTGCGTATTTTGGGCGAAAAACAATTACAGCAATTTATCGTGAGCGAAGTCCAGCAGGTCTATCGCCGACAGGGCGTTGTGATCAACGACAAGCACCTTGAAGTCATCATCGGCGAGATGTTGCGCCAAGTTAAGATCGTAGATAGCGGCGATACGAAATTTATCGTCCATGACCTCATCAGCCGCCGCCGCTTTGAGGACGAAAACTTGCGCACGCTCAAACTCAACGGCGAGCCCGCGCTGGCTACGCCCGTGCTTTTGGGCATTACGCGATCGGCGGTGGGCGCGGATAGCATTATCTCGGCGGCGTCATTCCAAGAGACTACGAAAGTTTTGACGGAGGCGTCTATCGCGGGCAAGTTCGACTACTTTGAGGACCTCAAAGAAAATGTCGTTCTTGGGCGCACGATCCCTGTGGGAACGGGAATTTATCGCCGCAAGTTAATTTCTATTCGCGAGAAATCCTAATTAGGATCGCGCGGACTATTTTACGATTCGCCAAAGTTTTCAAGAAACTTTGGCGATCTTTCAGGCGCGATCTGATAAAACGAGATTTAACTTACGCAGACTAGAGCCGTCTTAACTTTGAAGGAATTTTATGTCGTTTTCCTGCCAACATTTTCTTAATAACGATTGTAAATTACTGAAAAAGCCGTGCGATCCGGGCTCTAAAGGCTGCGTTTTATTCGGGCGGTTCGTATTCGCCTCTGAATCTTCGCCCTCAAACGTCTTAGCGAAAAACAAAGAATCGCGCCGAAACGAAAGCGCGAAAGAGAGGAAAAAAGATTGATCGCCGCGTAACTTATCACGCGCGGCAATCCAAAATCAGATCGCGCAAAACTTTTCTTTGCTCATCGCTTAAAGACAATCAAAGCGTTCGTCGCGCGATCCGAAGCGGATTGATTCTATTAAAATCTGAAACCCACCGTAAAGGCTACGCCGCCAAAATTTTTGGACTCTTCAAAGCCGCCGTAAGTAACTTTTACGGGAATTGAGCGATAGCCCAGCCTAACAGACCCTCCGTGCTTTGTGTTAGGGTCATCAGCGCTAAAGCCCACAAAAATGCCATAACCTATGCCGTCTCTTTCAAATTCGTAAAACTCCTTCGCGCCGCTTTTGGGTTGCGGCGCTGAGAGCTCCGCGCCTACGAAAACGCCAGCTCGCACGCTTGGAATGTGATACTCTGCGCCAATTGCGGGCAAAAGAATCGAATCCCTATACTTTTCGGTTTTGCTTTTGCAACCGCTAAGTAGGGAGCAGGTTTCTTGCTTAATGGAAACGTTTGTGAAAAGATAATTTAACGCTGGTCTTATCACTACATTTTCCCCTACTGCGATCGGTAGCGCAATGCCTAAATCCCACATTATGTTACGCTGAGAGACTTCAGTAACGCCAGAGGCGCTTAAGCCATTTATTTGGATTGGCGCTGTTCGGTAATAATCTACTACCGATTTGCGATGATCGCCAGTGCCCCCAAATCCAACATTTAACTCTAAGCCCGCGCTAGCGCAGTTTGGTAAAACAAGAAGTAACGCCGCGAAAGCGAACGCTGCTAATTTATACCACCGCTGGGGGGGGGGGGGGGGGGAAACCCTTAACTTGATCGCGATCCGCAATCTTGCTTAAAATAGTTGCCATAGCAGCCTCGTTAAGGTATTTGGAAACGGCGTAATTTTAACACAACAAGTCTAAAAGCTTGCATTAAAAAATTAAAATACAAAAGCGTTAGTCTATCTTCGCTTATCGCGGTATTTTCGCTACGGAATTGAGCGAACCAGTAGGGGCGAACTGTGTTCGCCCGTTATCTATTTGGAAACTCGCAAATTACTGTTTAACATTATTGGGCGATTTTCGCTCGTTTGCGGAATTGGGCGAACGCAATTCGCCCCTACATATACGCGATCGCGGCGGGAATAAAGCCGCGCTTTTAGGCTAAAGCCCCAGATTGCAACGAAAAGCTTATTTCAGCGCAACCTCGTTGGCGCAAAACAGAGTTTATAAACCCCGCCTCACTCGTCATCATAGTCATTCGCGCTGTCCGAATCGTCCTCGTAATCGTAGTCGTCCTCGTCATAGCGCGAAAAGCCGTCGCCGCGCCTGTAATCGAGATCGTCGTCCTCCGAACTCTCATTCCCCTCCGCGTCATTTAGCAAATCATCACCAAGGTTGTCGTCTTCCCAATCGTCATTAAAAGCCACTTTCGCCTCCTATTTGTATTGATTTAACTCTTGAAATTTTTTGAGCCGCGCGTAATCGGTCAAATTCGTCAAATCTAGCTTCTCCATTTCGCGTAATCGCGCCTCTACTTGCTCCTCGGTAAATCGCACAACTTCGTCTAAGTCGTCCGTCAAGCGGATCAGATCGTAATCCTCCGCGCTGATCGTCTTTTCGTCTACCATACTCTTTTTAATGAAATCAAGCATCGGCTTATAATAATCCACGCCGATCAAAAATACGCCGATCGGAAAAATTTTGCGCGTTTGCACCAAAGTTAACGCCTCGTAGAGCTCGTCCATCGTGCCGTAGCCGCCCGGAAAGACAATATAGGCGTAGGAATACTTTATCAACATCACTTTACGCGCGAAAAAATAGTCGAATTTAATGCTCAAATCTAAGTAAGGATTGCTCGCCTGCTCGCGCGGCAACTCTATATTAAGCCCGATCGACTTGCCTTTGCCGCTGCTATACGCGCCGCGATTTGCCGCCTCCATAATGCCCGCGCTGCCGCCTGTTATGACATTGAAGCTCTTTTCAGCCATCATATAGCCGAGTTTTTGCGCCATTTTGTAGTATTTGTCGCCCTCTTTCGCGCGCGCGCTGCCGAAAACCGTTACGCTGGGACCCAACTCTTTAAGCGCGTCATAGCCGTTCACAAAGTCCGCCATAATGCGGAAAATGCTCCACGGTTCGCCGAAATCAAACTGCGATCCGAACCTTGACGAAAATTTATGTATGTCGTTCATAGCGTAATCCTTTTGAATTTCTTCGTTGCCGCCGCCGGCGGTTTCATTCGCAATTTTATATCAAAATAGGTTTAATAGTAAATCTTGATGCGATCGGACTAAACTTTTTAGGCTGATCGTAGCAAGAATTAGCAGTTTAAGGTTAAGAGTGCTAATATCACCGTCTCAAAATTCTAAACGGAGGGTCAAATGAACTTCACACCGCTTGGCTACCGCGTTCTTGTAGAGAGGAGCGAGGAGCCCACCAAAACCGCGTCAGGGATTATCATTCCCGACAACGCCAAAGAAAAGCCGCTGGATGGCAAAGTCGTGGCGATCAGCAAAGCCATTAAAGAAAAAGGCGAGATCGCGGTCGGCGACATCGTAGTTTTCGGCAAATACGCCGGAACCGAAGTCAAAATTGACGGCAAAGACTATGTAGCGCTGAACAACAGCGAGAAAAACGACGACATTTTGGGCGTCCGCAAATAATTAGAAAGGAACGAAAATGGCAGCAAAAGAGATCACTTTTTCAGACGACGCGCGGCACAAACTTTACGAGGGCGTAAAGCTCCTCGCGGACGCGATCAAGGTTACGATGGGTCCTAAGGGGCGCAATGTGCTTATACAGAAGTCCTTTGGCGCGCCGCATATCACGAAAGACGGCGTGAGCGTGGCGAAAGAGATTGAGCTTAAAGACGCTCTGCAAAATATGGGCGCTTCGCTCGTGAAAGATGTGGCGAGCAAAACCGCCGACGAAGCGGGAGACGGCACCACGACCGCTACGATCCTAGCGCACGCGATCTTCAAAGAGGGTCTGCGCAATGTAACCGTAGGCGCGAATCCGATCAGCATCAAGCGCGGTATGGACAAAGCTAGCGAGGCGATTATCGCGGAGCTTAAAAAGATGAGCCGCGAAATCAAAGACAAAAAAGAGATCGAGCAAGTCGCTACGGTTTCGGCAAACGAAGACGAGAAAATCGGCAAATTGATCGCCGAGGCTATGGAAAAAGTCGGCAAAGACGGCGTGATCACAGTTGAGGAAGCGAAAGGGATCGCAGACGAGCTTGAAGTTGTTGAGGGTATGCAGTTTGATCGCGGCTACCTCTCGCCCTACTTCGTAACGAACTCCGAAAAGATGCAAGCGGAGATTGAAAATCCCTACATTCTTTTGTTTGACAAGAAAATCTCGTCTATGAAAGATTTGTTGCCGCTTCTCGAACAGATCGTTAAGGGCGGCAAACCGCTTATCATTATCGCCGAAGATGTAGAGGGCGAGGCGCTCGCGACTTTGGTTGTGAATAAATTGCGCGGCGTGCTGAATATCGCCGCCGTTAAAGCGCCGGGTTTCGGCGATCGCCGCAAAGCAATGCTTGAAGACATAGCGATCCTCACAGGCGGTCAGGTGATCGCAGAGGAGCTCGGGCGCACTTTGGAGGGCATTACGATCGCGGATTTAGGTCAGGCGGCGCGCGTGATTATTGAGAAAGAAAACACCACGATCGTCAATGGCAAAGGCAAAAGCGAAGATGTGAAAGCCAGAATCGCCCAAATCAAGCAACAGATCGGCGAAACCACAAGCGATTACGATCGCGAGAAGCTGCAAGAACGTCTAGCGAAATTAAGCGGCGGCGTCGCCGTGATCAAAGTCGGCGCGGCGAGCGAAATTGAGATGAAAGAGCGCAAAGACCGCGTTGACGACGCTTTGAGCGCTACGAAAGCGGCGGTTGAGGAAGGAATCGTAATCGGCGGCGGCGCGGCTCTGATTCGCGCGGCGGCGAAAGTCAAATTACCGTTAAAAGACGACGAGGCGATCGGGGGCGAAATTATTTTGCGCGCGATCAAATCTCCTCTGCGCCAAATCGCGGAGAACGCGGGTTATGACGGCGGCGTGATCGTAAACGCCGTTGAGAAAGAGAAAGAAAACATCGGCTTCAACGCCTCCAGCGGCGAATTTACCGATATGTTTGAGGCGGGCATCGTCGATCCGACAAAAGTCGAGCGGATCGCGTTGCAAAAAGCCGTTTCGATTGCGAGCCTCTTGCTCACGACCGAAGCTACCGTAAGCGAAATTAAAGAGGACAAACCCGCAATGCCCGCAATGCCAGGCGGCGGTATGGGCGGAATGGATTACTAAGTTTAGTTCCTTGCGGGAGCAAAGCTCCCGCTTGCGACCAAATGCTTTGCCTTTGGAAACCTCGCAAATTGCCGTTCAGCATTGCTGGGCAATTTGCGCCCGTTGCGCCTACGCAGTAACGGACGCTTTGCGTCCCTACTGCTCCGCTCGCTACCGCGAGCGCAACGGGAATAATAGGTTTTTATTCGGGTTTCGTAACTCTTTTACTTTCTGCTTGCGACCAAATGGCGATCGCCTGATATTGTAGGGGCGAACTGCGTTCGCCCGTTATCACATATACGCTTGCGGCGATCGCGGCGGGAATAATAGGTTTTATTTGGGTTTCGTATGCTGGGCAATTTGCGCCCCTCGCGGAATTGGGCGAATCGTAGGGGCGAACTGCGTTCGCCTGATCGCAATACAACGTTAACCGACCGTAGGGGCGAACTGTCTTCGCCCGTTATCTATTTGGAAAACCCACGAAAATCGCCGTTGCTTTCGCGCTCGTTAAGAATTTAATCCGCGATCCATTGCGCAAAACTTCCTCAAAAATACCACGCGATCCCGCCCGTTAAACGATCGCGTTCAAGATTGCGATCGCCGCCAAAACGCGCGGAATCAAAAAATCTCCGATATTCAGCGAAAATCTCAAAATCCGCGCCCGTTTTTATCGTAAGAAAAACGTTAAAACGCGAATTAAATAAGCGGTAAT
>JAITUT010000010.1 GCA_031286325.1 Helicobacteraceae bacterium | reverse complement strand
AATTTCATTGAAAACTGCCTTTTTATTTGGAACAAGGTTTAACACACAATTACTGACAACAACGTCCGCTATATTTGCTTCAAGGGGTATTTTTTCTATATCCCCTTGAATAAATTCGACATTAGCAAAACTATGCCTTTTTACATTTTTCCTTGCTTTTTCAATCATTTCAGGGGTAAAGTCTATTCCGATAACTTTCCCTGTTTCGCCAGTTTCAGCCCTTGCAATAAAACAGTCGTTTCCAGCACCACTGCCAAGATCAATTACGGTGTCTCCTTTTTTAATTTTTGCGAAATTTGTGGGAAGTCCGCAACCAAGCCCTAAATCGGCATCGGGGTTATACCCGTTAAGATTGTCATAATTTTCACTCATTATGTTATTAGAACTGGTACAACAACAGCCAGAACAGCAAGATTGAGTATTATTTTGAGAAGCAATTTTGCCATATTTTTCCTTTACAATTTGCTTTATTTTAAGCTCATTTTCCATAGTCTTTTCTCCTATTTTTACATTATATACTTTTTAATAATTTATGTCAACTAGTTCAAAAAACAATGGCGCATAACGTTCTGACCGTAACTGACGTTTTTTGCGCCCGATAAAAAACGCGAAGCATTTTTGCGGACGCAAAAAAAATATGGCGGAGAAAAACCGCGCAAAGAGCGTTAGCCCGACCGCGATTCTTCGTAGCCCGAGCCGCATCGAAGAGGGCGAAGCGGTTACAGTCCTGTTATACGCCATTTGCCCGTATACCATTATTTCCTTTCGGGTATTTTAAAATCTTTTAACGCTTTATTCAAATAGTCATTAAACGGTTTCATATATTTAAACATTTCAACAGATAATTCTATAAATTTATTTGCGTCCAAAAAAATTTTATCCTGAACGTGATATTCAATATCCCACGATTTGTGTTTCAGATATTCGGCATACTTATGTTCTTTTTCATATTCCTTGGGAACATTTTTTAACTTTTCGCCCACAATTTCAAAATTTTCGGCAAAGGTTCTTTCTTCAATTATTTTTGTAAAACCTTTTTCATTCTGTACAATATAGTCCCGTACAAGTTTTGTCGCTTCTGGAAATTGAGACGCAAACAAACCGCCGCCCAAAAATATGTTATTGGGTTTTATATTTAAGTAATATCCAGCCGGTATAGGATTTCTTCCGGCTATTGAAATATGCGCCCTGAATGAGGGATTATACGGAGATTTGTCATTGCTGAAGCGTGCGTCTCGGTTTAGCATCCAGATTAAATTCTTTGGAATCAAATCTTTTACAGAATTATCAAATAAATTTATTTTATTGATTAATTCCTGTACTAACATTTCACATTCCAATTTAGCTTGGTCATACATATTTTTATTTGCTTTCATCCAATCGAATGAATTATTCGCGCTCAAATCTTTTAAGAAATTGAAAATTACCCTTGTATCCATACTTTCTTCCTTGCACGCATTTTTTCTTCGCTATTGTACCTTTTTTCGCTGTTATGGCGCAATTTAAGATCGCGCTCCAACAAGTTTGGCTTGCGCTAGCAACGACGAAATTATAGGCTTCTTGATAACCTTAACGACTAGAATGGCGGATCGCAACAATAAAAAGAAATTTCGCCGCAGGATTCTCATATCGCTATAAGCTGCAACGGATTTATCGGCAGTCCGTCTTTCGTAACCTCAAAGACAAGTTCGCGCTCAATCCGCCCGATTGATTCGCGCTCTTTCAACTTGCCCGAAACCTTGATATTCGGCGAGATATTCTCCAAATTGCGATAGATCGTGTGCAAATTGTCGTGGTGCTCCACGATCACGACTTTGCCCAAAATTTTCAGATCGTCCGCGAATACGACTTTGCCCGGCAAGACACTACGCACCAGCGCGTCCGCTTCGCCGGCTTTGAGCGTAACGGAGTCGTTGTGAATTTTAATGTGATAGATCGGATCGGTGTATGGACCGAAGTTTTTCGTGATGACGATAGGCTTCGCGTCGAGCGGTGCGTCGACCTTTTTGCCGCGATAGTCCTTGCCCGTCGAATCCTGATACGACGCGCCGTATTGCTTGACATTCAGGGCGTTCGCGCCGAGCGATTCGCGCCGCTCCGCCTCCTCTTGGCTGATCGTCGTTTGCTTCATTTCGTCAACCGTTTTTTGTTTTACGATCTTTAAGTCCGCCAACATTTGCCGCTCGCGGTTTTTTTGATCAATTAACTTGTTTAGCTCCGCTAAATATCCGCTTTTGCGTTTCTCTAGTTGTTCGAGCAGTTTTTTCTGATCGTTTCTAGAGTGCTTTTGCACATTTTCCGCGTCTTTTAACGAATTCAAAGTCGCTTGCAATTCGCTTATTCTTTTTTCGGTTTTTTTGAGTTGTGAAACTTTGTCGGAGTAAGCGAGTTTTAAGCGCAAAGATTCCTTTTCGCTGTGATCGCGGATTGTATAGAAAATTTCTTTGCGCACTAGATCGTCCTCTTGATCCGCGCCGTGCTTGGAGAGCACAAGACTCATTGCGGTTTGTTTCGCCACTAATTTCGCCAATCTTTTTTCAAGCGCGTTCTTTTCGGTTACTAATATGTCGCGATCGCGTTCAAGCGCGGAAAATTCATTTTTTTCGCGCGAGACTTTTTCGCTTAAACTCACTATATTTTTTTCGCCCGCAAGCAGCACTTCTTCTAAACGTATGAGATCGTTTGCCGATCGCTCAATTTCTCTTGATAGAGAGTCTATTTTGTTAGCGAGCGAATCTTCCTCGTTTTTATGTTTGTCTATGCGCGTTTGAGTCGTTTTGATCTCGCGATCAAGATCGCCCAAAGTACGCGCGAAAATCACGCTGTTTGCGAGCAAAAAAAGCGCAATAAATATAAAAAATCGCATCAATCAACCTCTTCCGCGCGAAAATTCGCGTATGTCGCGCTCGTCATAGAGATCGCCACCGCCACCGCCAAAAGTATAAGCGTGGATTTTAGCGCGTTAAAGCTAGAGCCCGCGAGACCGATTTCGTCAAGCGCCGCTTGAAAGAAAATTTCGTTGGAAAGATAGTAGAAAAGCGCGGAAACAATCGCGGTCGCTAATATGGAATCCACGATCGCGAGGCGGTATAAAACCGCGCTTCTAAACCACAGCGGCGCGCCGAAGATCGCCATTACGCTGATTCTATTGCGGTGTTCGTAACGCCAAACTTGCATTTGCCTTATGATTAGCAAAGTCGCTAAACAAAACACTAAGACCGCTAGTATTAAAAGCGCCATTTTTATTAAAATTAACAAGCGATATAATCTATCTTGCGTTTTGGCGAATGTTTCCACACGCGAAATCGCTGGAATTTGCGCAATTGATCTCTCTATATCAGCGCGTTCGTTTATAGATGGATAATGCGTTAATTTTAAGCGATAAAATTTAGGCAAATTACTTTTGAGATACGCTAAATTTCCTTCGCCGACCGTCTCTTTGATCTCCTCTACGATTTCGCTTGCGTCTATTGTTTCTAGCATAATCGCTTGAGGGACGAATGCCGCTATATGATCTAATTCAATTTTAGATTTCGCGACTAAAACGATCGCGTATTCATCTCCTAAATCGCGCTCGTAATTACCCACGATCTCCGCAAAGCTTATAAACGCTTGTATCGTGGCTAATAACGCGCCGATCGCGAAAGTTAAAGATATATGATTTTTAAGTGTTTTCATTGATTGTTTTTATCCCAGTATCAATGCGAAAATGGCGATATTTCATACCGATATTTTGCGGCAAATGGTGCGTAACTATTATTACTGTTTTGCCCAAATTATTTATCCCCATTAACATCTTTTGATAGACAATTTGCGCCGATCTGTCGTCAAGATTTCCCGTCGGCTCGTCCGCCAAAATTAGCAGCGGATTGTGCGAGAGCGCTCTTGCCACCGCGACTCGCTGCTGTTCGCCGCCGCTTAACTGCGGAGGGAAACTATTGCGGCGGTGGGTTAGCTCAATGTGCTTGAGCAGGTTATCGACTTGCGTGCGGATCGTCTTTTGATCGTAGCCGGCGATCAAAAGCGGCAACGCGATATTGCGCTCAACCGTCCATTCATTGATGAGGCGATAGTCTTGAAAAACGATGCCAAGTCTGCGGCGGAGGCGGTCAATGAGCGGGCGCACAAGCGGCGGCATACGCATTCCGCCCACCTGCAAAAAGCCCTCTTTGGGCGCGATCGCGCCGTAGAAAGCTTTAAGAAGCGTGCTTTTGCCGCTCCCGCTCGCGCCAGTAATGAAGATTAGATCGCCCTCAAAGACGCTGAATGTAAGGTCTCTGAGGACGACCTCTTTGTCGTCATAGGCGAGGGCGAGCTCTTTCGCGCCGATCAATTCGTTCCGCATTTCTCTTCCCGTAGGCAGATTTTCAATTTAATCGCTAGCAAAAAACATTCCTTTATTACCCTATTAACGCCAAATGCGCGGCGAAATTCTCTTTTGTTGGCAGGGGAGGGGAGGGAAAGTATTCCGCTTGATCGCCTATTAAGAGATAAATTGCGATCGGCGAATTAAGCGCGCCCATAATAATTTGCGCCAAAATGGCGTTGTTATTTAACTTCCAAACTTTTTTTGTAATTAACAGATAATTTTCATCTTTCACCGTGAATTTCGCGCTGATTTTTTCTCTTAAAATATCGCTGTTTTTAATAGAAAAATCCATTTTGCTATTAACAGAATCTTCATCGTAATTTTTAGTGATAATCAGATCAAAAATATTGCGGTTTAATTTCTTCCAGCGATCTTCGTATTTGCTGGAAATTATAGTCTCTTTATTGATCTTTTTTTCTATTGTTATATTTTCAAAGCCCTCCGCGATATTAAGCGAATTTTCAAAGTAATTTTCGCTATCGGTTCGTAGCTCTATTTTGCCATTTTTAGCCAAAACTTTTAAACTCTCTTTCACAAACTCCATATTAAATACTTTACGATCGGCGTTTTTATCCCAAGGCGCGGGAAAGTGCACAAAAATTCTCTCTGCTAAGGAGGTTTTAAGCGATTTAATAAAGGTTCTCGCATCCGCCAAAACTACGACTATATTATTCAAATTTTCATATTTCGCGCGGTTTAATAACTGCTCCGCGCTGGGGCGGTGAATCTCAATTCCCAAATGTAATTTTTCCGGATTCTCCGCAGCGTTTTTTAATATATGCCTCCCGCTGCCGAAACCGATTTCTATCCATAACTTTTTAGCGCAATCGAACAAATTTATAAATTCGCTCGCGGAAACAAAATTCTCATATTCGCGATCGTGCAATATCGGATCGTTTTCATAGTTTTTTTCATATATTTTCGCGCCGCAAATTTCCGCTACAACAAGCATCGCTTTCTTAATATCATTCAAAAAGGGTGGGCGCGTAGATTTATCGCACTTTAATATCACGCCCTTTTCGTGCGGAAATTTGCGCAAAATAAATTTCGCGCGAGGAGTTTTAACGCCGATCGCGCCGTCAAATCCGTTGGCAAAAAACAAAATCTCAAAACCGCCATCGGCGACCAAAGAACAAGTTTTCGAAGGCAAATCAATTTTGTCGGCGATAATATGCGGCATCTATTTTTTAGGTTTTTCGGCGGGCAAAGTCGCGCCGTAAACAGGTTTGCTTTGCAACGCGGATTCCAGCCCGTCCTCGTCTGTGAAAGTTACTTTGTAAAATCGCGTTTCGCCGCGATCAAGCGGCTTTTCGACGGCGGTATCGGCGGCTTTTACATCGGCTATCGCGCGGAAAAACCCGTTTTCGCGCGAGGCGGCGTAGACACGGTAGAAGCCGTTTGCATCGTCTGTCGCGCGTTGCCAGCGCACCTCGATTTTATCGGTGAAATTAGAGCTCGCGCGCAAGCCTATAACCGCTTTCGGCGCGGTCTTGGTCGTAGTGCGGACGATCTCGCTGGGCGCAGATTTGAGTCCGTCAAACGCTACTGCCGTAACGCGGTATTCGTAGCGCGCGTCGTCGGCAAGGTCTTCGTCTATGAACTCGGCATGCAGGCGGCCTTCGAGCCGCGCGATACGCCGCCAATCCGCCTTTTTGCCCGTTTCGCGCCGCTCTACTTCGTAGCCGCTGACGCGCTCATTCGGGTGCGGGCGGAAGATTATTTTGGCGCGGCGCGGCAACACATTGCCGCCAGCTACGAAACTCACGGCTTCAAGCGCAGGTAATGTCGCGCCCAAAGCCGGCGCGCCGCGCGGCGACTCGCGCCCGTCTGCGGTGTATGCGCTCACGGCGTAGGCGTAGGGCGTGGTGCGCGCGGGTTTTTCGTCTAAAAAGTGATTGGAAAATCGCGTGCCGATCGCGCCGTATCGCGTAAAATTCGCGTTCGGTTCGGCGCGGTAGATGATGTAGCCGGCGATTAACGGATCGTCTATTGATTCCCATTCGAGCCCGATCGCGGCGCGATCGCTTAATGTGATAAGGTTCGCGGGCGCGGGTAAATTTATGTCCGTTTTGAGGTTCTCCGGGATTTTGGGCTGCATTACGCAACCCGCGAAAAATAGCGCTGTTGATATTGCGCCGATTAAAGTTTGTGCGAAAAATCTCATAGTTGATCTCCTTTTGTTTTATTTTGCGGACGAGCAAAGCTTGGGCTTGCTTTTCGCTGGAGCAAAGTTTTCGCTCCGAGCGCTTTGGAAACCTACAAAAATCGCGTTAATTCGTCATTGCTGGCTACGAGAGGCGATCTCGTAGTAATTAGGCGTCGGAAACGCTACAAAATCCGCGATTATACCAAAAGCGCGGCGAAGCGGTTCGCGATAAAGCTTTCGCTTGTGATTTCGGCGAGTTTTTCCGCGCCGATCGCGGCTATAATTTTGCTTTGAAAATGTGGCGGGATCGGCGCGGTTACAATCAAAATTTTATGGTTCTGCGGAAGTTTCAAATATAATCTGTGCGCGTGCAAAAAAATCTGGAGTTCTGTCTCATCTTTTTTCGGTTTATAACCATATAAAATATCGCCTAAAATATGCGCGTTAATCGCGCTTAAATGCGCGCGGATTTGGTGCGTTCTGCCGCTAAATAATTTCGCCGCGATCAACTCTTCTTTCGCGCTTAAATTTGCTAATTTTATAAACGCGCTTTTCGCGGGTTTGCCGCCGTGCGACGCGCTCATTTTAATACGATCTTTTGGGTGTCTCGCGATAGGTTTTTCTACAATTAAATCATCTTTTAGCTCACGATCTATGATCGCAAGATAATAGCGTCCCATTTCGCGCGTTTCAAGTTGTTTCGCGAGCGATCTATGAGCGAAATCGGTCTTTGCTACGCATATCGCTCCCGTCGTCTCTTTATCTAATCTATGCACGATCCCTTGCCTAAATTCACCGCTTATGTTTGAAAGGCTGAAATTTTTTGCCTTTAACCAATCGCATAGCGTTATTTCTTTATGGCTTGGCGCTTCGTGTATTACCAACCCGGCTGGTTTATTCAACACCAAAATTTCATCGTCTTCGTATAAAATTTCTATATCAAAATTAACAGGTGAATTTTTACGCTGGTTTTCATCTTTTTTTTCTTCTGGAATTTTCACGATCAACAGATCGTTCTCGCGCAAAATTTGCGAAACTTTTTCTAGCGTCTTTTCGCCGCAAAAAACATATCCGTTTTTAATAATTCTAGCCGCTTCGGCGCGCCCGATTTGAAGCGCGTTTGATACCGCCTTATCCGCCCTAATTTCGCCGCTTACTAAAAACTCCATTATCGACGCTCCACCGAAACTCTCCGAAATTTATAAATTTAGTCCAGCCGTTATTCTCTATTTTAGTATAATTCCCGCTAAATCTATAAAAAGCGTGGCAAATGAAAGCCGATATGATAGTAGGTATCCAATGGGGCGATGAGGGCAAGGGCAAGATCACCGATCTGTTAGCGCAAAAATACGACATCGTGGCGCGTTATCAGGGCGGTCATAATGCGGGGCACACGATAGTTATCGGCGATAAAAAATACGCTCTGCACCTGATCCCATCAGGCATTTTGAGTCCGAACGTAGTAAATGTGATAGGCAACGGAATGGTGGTTTCTCCCGACGCTTTGATCAAAGAGATGGCGCAATTCGGCGATCTGAAAGGTCGCCTGATCGTCAGCGAAAAGGCGCACTTAATTCTTGACCACCACGTCGCGCTAGATAACATCAGCGAATCCAGTTTGGGCAATGACGCGATCGGCACGACAGGGCGCGGCATAGGTCCCGCGTATATAGACAAAGTCGCTAGGCGCGGGCTGAGAGTGGGTGATCTCCGCGATCCGCAAAAGCTCTTTGATCGCGTATTAAAGTGTTGCCAACAAAACAACATCGGCGCGCCGAGCCGAGCCGAATTTTGCGATCGCGCGGAGTTTTGGATGGATTATTTGCTGCCGTTCGCGGCTGACGCGACTAAGTTCTTGTGGGATGCGCTAGATAGCGGCAAGCGCGCGCTTTTAGAGGGCGCGCAGGGCGCGATGCTGGATATCGACCACGGCACATACCCGTTTGTAACAAGCTCCAGCACAATTTCCGCCGGCGCTTGCGCAGGGCTTGGTTTGCCGCCTAAAGACATAGGCGACGTAATCGGCATTATGAAAGCCTACTGCACGAGAGTCGGCAACGGACCTTTTCCTACGGAAGAGGCGGGCGAGATCGGCGATCGTTTGCGCGAGGCGGGCGGCGAATACGGCACAAGCACAGGGCGCGCGCGGCGCTGCGGCTGGCTGGACGCCGCTCTGGCACGGTTTTCGTGCAGGCTAAACGGCGCGGATCGCGTCGCGATGATGAAACTTGATGTTTTGGACGGACTCAAAGAGGTCAAAGTGGGCGTTGGCTATGACGGAGATAAAGTGATTTACGAGACTTTCGCTGGTTGGAGCGGCGCGGCGGGGGCGAGAAATTGGCGCGATCTGCCTATGAACGCGAGGAAATATATAAAAGCCGTAGAAAAGCTAATCGGCGCGAAAATATCTATGATTTCAACGGGCGCGGAGCGGGATCAGACTGTTTATAGATAAAATTTTTCACGCGAGAACCTCAAAAGGCGGGAGGCACTTTGAAGATCGGACTGTTTATAGACGAAAACTTTTCGCGAGAGGACTTTTGTTTGACTTCGTAGATCGCAGATTAGCAAGGGTCGCCCGTCGGCGGCGCATCGGGAAAACTTGATTTTTGTTTGACTTTGCGGACTGGCGAAGCTTGTCCGCTTGCTCGTCTTTTTGTAGCGCCTCAAATTTCAAATCAATAAGCAAAATCAAGTTTGAAATCTCCTACCCACCCAAACCGATACGCGCCGCCGCCACATCTTTCCTCTTTCAACCTTGCATTTTACCGCGAGATTTCATACTCAATTTTACAGAATAGGAGCGTTTAATGATAGGCAAAGAAGAGGATAGCGGAGATTTTCGTGAAATCGGAATCACGCGATCAAAAGTTTATTCGCAGGCGGTTGTGTTGAGGAGTCCGAATTCGAGTAACTTCGGCTCGGCGGTATTTTCCGAGTCAAGGTAGAGTAAAAGGGCGCAATTTTTCGCGGCGGAGTCGGAGTCCGTCTCGAATTTGCGCGATTTATACGCCTTGAAACTTTTGACCTCGCCCTCAAAGGGTAAAAAGTTGTAGCGATAGACGATGCTGCCTACGATCGGCAGGCGAAAGGGCAGGCGACCCTCCACGCGCAAAAGACTTTTGTTCTCCTTCAAAACGCAATACGCCACGCTCGCCACGCCGCGCGAGTGTAGCGAATTGCGCGTTTCGTAGAGATATAGAATGTCGTAGTCGCGCCCGCGCGTGATCGCCACTCTGTTTGCTTGCAAAATGTCCTTCACCAGCAGATCGTTAAAGGCGTAATCCACGCTTTCAAGCGCCTCGTATTTTTTCGCTTGGGTTGCGGCTTTGGAGAGCGTTTGGTAGTTCGCCGTGAGGAAAAATACGAGCAAAAAGAGCAAAATTACGCTCACGATCAATTCCATTAGCGTAAAGGCGCGCTTAGCGCGGCGGGGTTTTGCGAAAGAGTTCGCGTAGAAAAATTTGTGATTTTTAGCGGGCATTTGAGAATTTTACTGAAAAAAGTAAAGCCCCGCGATCAGAGATCGGGGGCTTAAAAAACCCTGCGCGAAAGATCGCGCGGGTTAAAGCGCGTTAGTTAATGAAAAGCGCGCCGCCGGCGACTACAGACCACACCGACAGGACTGCCATTACTACGAGCAAAAGGGTGATGACCTTTTCCATTTTCGCTCCTTACTGCTTGTTTTCTTCTGCCGCCGGAGCTTCGTCCGGAGCCTCGCTTACGGGCATTTCAGCAGACGCTTCGGGTGCTTCGGGTGCTTCTACCGTCTGAGGCGCGGGGGGAGGGGGAATCGCGCTCAAATCAGGTTTTTTGAAAGCCTTGCTGTTCGCCGTAGCGTCATACATTTGGACGCTCTTTAAGTTGGCGAAAACATCTTCTTTCTTAACGGGATTCGGCGCGTAAGAGCCGGTAACCACATAGGGATTCACCGCTGAAGATTGTTGCGCCAAAACGCCGCAAACGCTAAGCCCGCCGATAATACTCAAAAGCAAAACCACCGCTACCAGCAATCCGCTTATACCATTCACCGCGAAATAGTTGCCGTTCATTCATCGCCTCCTAGTTGGAAGTTACATAAGCCGCGATGGCTTCGTATTGCTTCTCGTTCAAAACGCCGGCGCTTTCAAACGCGGGCATTACGCCGATTCCGCGACCGCCGACAACGCCGCCGGTGCCAAATTGCGCGAAGCTGACTACAACGGGAGCCATATTGGGGTTGCCGACATAGCCCAGCGCTTTAAGATCAGCCGCTCTGCCGCCGTTGCCGTCTCTTGTGAGACCATGGCATTGCGCGCAGTTGTTCAGGTAGAGACCCTCGCCCATTTTCACGAGCGCTCCGCCGGAGAGGTTCTGCCACTTGTTTTGGAACTCGTTGTTCCACTCCGTCGTCTCTTGATTATACTCGCCGACTTGGCTGTATGCATTGAGCGGATAGCCCAGCAACCAATACCAGATCGCCCAGATAAGCATCAAAATAAAGCAGATTGTCCAGCCGACTGGAATCGGGTGAGCGTATTCTTTAATGCCGTCCCACTCGCCGTCTTCGGTTTGACCGTCGCCTTTATCTTCTTTGATGCGTTTGAAATATACCGCCAAGACCCACGCCGTAATCAACACAACCGCGAAAAAACCAGCGGCGCCAAGAATGTTGATAGTGGCGTTTGATCCGCCAAAGAGTCCTTCAACTCCCATTATTTATCCTTTTTGCGAATTTTGCGGACTAATTCCGCTCTCTAGCTTCTACCGGCATATCACCCAACGAGTCGTTTAAGACGATGTTGGAGTAGTTCTCGTAACGCGCGCTTCTCTCCTTATTGCCGTGCAGATACCAGATGTATCCAGCCATAAGGATCGTGAAGAGCACGACCACGAAAAAGTAAATGTAACCGCCGTTAAAAGCTATAAACTCAACCACCCGCGATCCTTACTTTCTGCTGTTCAGATAAGCGATCAGCGCGACTACTTCGGGGATATTGCCCGAATCGACCATAGATTTAATTTGCGGGTCTTTCATATCGCCCGCAACCATCTTAGCCTCTTCCAAAGCGATAGCTTTCGCTTCGCTAAGGCTAGCCGGCACTTTGGGGTTGTCGCCCACATTGTAAGGGGTGTTGAATACCTTCATAACGGTAAGCGCCTCCGCGTAAGCGGTGTCAATGTCAGCCGATTTGCGGAAGAGCCAAGGATACGGAGGCATAATGGAGCCATCTACCGTCCCTTGCGGGTCTTTTAAGTGCGCCTCGTGCCAATCGCTGGTGCGGTAGTTGCCCACGCGCATCAGATCGGGACCCGTGCGCTTAGAACCCCACACGAACGGGCGATCGTAAGCAAATTCGCCGCTCAAAGAATAATGCCCGTAACGATCCGTCTCGCTTTTGAACGGGCGGATTAACTGCGAGTGGCAAGCATTGCAATTTTCTTGCAGATAGATGTTTTTGCCGGCGAGCTGCAAAATAGTTTGCGGTTTCACGCCCACAACCGGACGCGCCGATTGCGCGAAGCCGGGCAAAATCTCAACCAAACCCGCGAACGCGATCGTCAAGAAGACAGCTACCGCAAAGAAGAACGGATTTTTTTCTAACCAATGAAACATAACGCCTCCTTAATTCGCCGAGATCGGAGTAGCCGAAACCGGCTCTTTGTCGATCTTTTCGCCGCTTGTCATAGACTTGATCAAGTTGTAACAGAAGATCAGGAAGCCTACTAAATACAAAGCGCCGCCAACGCCGCGGATAATGTAATACGGGTGCATTGCGTTAACCGTCGCAATGAAACTATTTACGAGGTTGCCGTAATCATCTGTTTCGCGCCACATTAAGCCCTGCGTGATACCCGCGATCCACATACTTGTAAAGTAAAGGACAATGCCGGTAGTTTGAAGCCAGAACTGAATGTCAATGAGTTTCGCGCTGTAAAGTTTGCGACCATACATTCTAGGAACCATATGATACGCCGAAGCCATCACGCTGAACACCACCCAGCCTAGCACGCCGTCGTGCACGTGTCCGACGATCCAGTCGGTAAAGTGCGCCAGAGCATTTACAGATTTGATAGATTGGATCGGACCCTCAAGCGTAGCGAACATATAGAAAACTGACGCCAAGATCAACATCTTGATAATCGGGTTGGTCGTAACTTGATGCCACTGACCGCGCAACGTCAAGAGGAAGTTGATCGCCGTACCCCAAGAAGGCAGGATCAAGACAACCGAGAATACGCTACCCATAGTTTGCATCCAGTCTGGAACCGTCGAATAAACGAGGTGGTGTCCGCCCGCCCAGAGATAGACGAACATCAAAGACCAGAACGAATAGAGCGACAATTTATACGAAAAGACGGGCGCGCCCGCTTCTTTCGGCATAAAGTAATAGACGATCGCGATCACCGCGGAGGTAAAGACGAACGCAACGGCGTTGTGCCCCCACCACCATTGGATAAGCGCGTCATTCGTGCCGCTATACATAGAAACAGAGTGCCAGATAGAGCCGTAACCGCCTACGAGGCTGGTCGGAATTTGCAGGTTGTTCGTGATGTAAAGCATTGCGATCGCGAGGAAAGTCGCGATGAAATACCAGAGCGAAATGTAGAGAGATTTCTCGCGGCGGACGCCGATAGAACCCCACATATGCAGACCCCAAACGACCCACAAAACCACAACGAGCAAGTCAATAGGCCACGCCAATTCAATATACTCTTTGTTTTGCGTGATACCGGCGAAGAGGGTGATAACCGCGAGAGCCAAGATCACTACATAGAGCCAGAAGTGAATCTGCCCTAAAACTTGCAAGAACGGGTGTTCTTTGTAGGAAATTTTCAGCGTCCTCTGCGCTATGTAATACCAAGCCGCCCAAATGCCGCTCAGCATAAATCCGTAGATGATGCCGTTGGTGTGCAGGGGACGAAGTCTGCCAAACGCCAGAAATTCGCCGAGCCCTACGCTATCTAAAACCGTAAGGTTGAACGCGGGCCAAGCCATCTGAAACGCGAGCAAGACGCCGATCAACATACCGATAATGCCAAATATCACCATTGTATAGGTGAAGAGTTTGGCGACTGAGTAGTCGTAACTAAGCGATGCACTCGTTGGTTGCATGCTACCTCCTTGTTGGGTTAAACGCAAAAATACGGGCGATCTTACACAAAATTGATTTAGATCAACCTTAAAACCTTCACAGGAAGTTCACATTTATAGGGGAGCGTTTTTATCCTGTTAAGATTTGATTAAGATTGAGTAGCGGTAATAGGGCGAATCAGATCGCGTATAGATTCGGTTAGAAATCGGGCGAAAAAGACGTAATTTTCGCGCTTTGCGATCCGACAAAGGCTGTTAAAACCTAGCGTCATTATATAAATTAAAAAATTCTTAATTAAATCGCGCCGCTATAAACTCCAAACGCTTACGATAAAATTAGATGTTGCGATTCATAAATTTTATCTTAAACGAATCTCAAATGGGTTGGTCAGATCGCAACGACCATTGATCTTGCGGCGGAGACGGAGGAGAATTTCACGCTTTTCTTAGAGTTGACGGGCATTAGCGCGGCGCGAGCTACACTACACAGCTACGCTATTAGGTATAGCTTTGTCGATTTTGATCGGCGGTTTTTTCGCGCAAAATCGCTAAGAGCGTTTCGTTAATAGGCGAGGCGAACGCGCAAGTCTTGCTCGCAAGCGATTCGGATCGCAAATGGCGCAATCTCGCAGACGTAAGCTTTTGTTACGCAAGCGTCCAACGCAAAAGATGGTGCCGCTACGATCGCGCAAACTTCGGGTACTCAAACCGATACGCGCCGCCGCTATATCTTTCCTCTCTTGCCCCCGCATTTTCACCGCGGCATTTCATACTCAATTTTACATATTTGCAAGAACGCGCGTTAGACCTGCTTGCGGCGCGTTGGGCGATCTGCGCGTTGCTTCTGGGCGAAAACGAAACGACCCGCGTCAAACAGATCGCGGCGATCCAAAGAGATATAGGCTCGACCGTGCCGCGAAAATCACAGGCGCGATTGCCAAATTAAACCGCGAAAAATATATTGGTTTCGCGTTGCTTCGCGCTATAGCGTTGCGCCTTTTAACGCAGGGATAATACAAGCAATTTTTAGGATCGCGGGCGATTCTGATAGAAGCGGATAACCTTTTGCCGCGGCGGAGAAAATCTCAGCCGCGATCAGCAATTAGGATATTCCGCCGCGAGAGTAGAAACCGCCTATGATTTAGCAAGCGAAAGCGATCTAAAAACCCGCGAAAAATTTTGCGCCTTGCGGCAAAAGCTTCAAACGATCGCGAAACAATCGCCGATCTATCCGCCGCGCCGCGCTTAAAATCGCCGCTTTAACCGCGCGAATTTTAGCCGCGAGATTAAGACTCAGCCTCAACGTGAGGTTTATTCCCTTTGCGTTTCCTGAAAATCGTCCATAACGCGCGGATCGGACCCAGCAAAACATACGCCGCGACCACGATCGGCAAAAATTCTCCCGGATAGAGATAAAAGAGCGAAAAAAGCGCGATGAGCGTGATCAAAATTTTCAAAAAATAGCTCTTCTCAAAGTGAATATGTTTGAAACTCGGATAGCGAATGTTGCTCACCATTAAAAACGCCACGATCGCGGCGGCTATAAGAAGCGTGAGTTTGAGTCCCCAAGTCGGCTCGCTCGTCATTACAAGCGTAGTCAGGCTCACCACGAAGAGCGCGGCGGCGGGAATCGGCAAGCCTATGAAAACATTCGGCTCGGTCGTGGCGGCGATAATGTTAAACCGCGCGAGGCGCACCGCGCCGAAGATCGTATAAAGCGCGACTACAAGGATCGCGAATTTGCCGAACTCCGCGCCGATCGCCGCGTGCAAAATCAATGCTGGCACTACGCCGAACGCGATCGCGTCCGCTAGGCTGTCAAACTCTTTGCCGAATTGGCTCGTGGTTTTTGTAAGCCGCGCCACGCGCCCGTCCAGCGCGTCAAAGAGCGCGGAAATTAAAACGAGCCAAAAGGCGCGCTCAAAGTTGCCGTTATCCGCCGCGATGACCGCGAGGATCGCGAGAAAAATACTGCCCGCCGTAAAAATATTGGGCAGAATGTAGGCGATTTTGAATTTAGGCATATCTAACATTTTAATCCTTTACTTTTCGCGCGAGCAAAGCTCCCGCTCCGACCAAAGGCAACGCCCTTGGAAGCCCTGTAAATCGCCGCTAAAGCTTAAAGCGCGCGATTTGCGCCCGCCGCAAGCGGCTAGATCATAAGGTTTTGGCGAGTCGCCCTCGCTTTTCTTCGCAAACTCTTATTATACGCGAATGTGGTAAAATCGGCGCGAAATGAATTACTCAGATTTACGACCGATTTTATTTAAGTTGCCGCCCGAAACGGCGCATAATTTGGCTGAGTTCGCTATGCGATCATTAGAGGTAGCGGCTCCGTCCGCGCTTGGGTTTTTGGCGAACAAATACGCCTATTACGGCGAAGTTTTGAGCGGCGCGGAGTTTCGCACAACCCTCTCGCAGCAAATTTTCGGGCGCGTCTTCCCAACCCCGATCGGCGTTGCGGCGGGCTTTGACAAAAACGCCGTGATGATTCGTCCTTTAGCCGCGCTCGGATTCGGCTTTATAGAGGTTGGGACGATGACGCCTAAATCGCAAAAGGGCAATCCCAAGCCCCGCCTCTGGCGGCACGTAGCGCAAAATTCCCTGCAAAACGCAATGGGTTTTAATAATGACGGCGCGGCGAAGATCGCGAAACGTCTTGAAAAGATCGCGCCTTTCGCGTTGCCAATCGGCGCGAATCTCGGCAAAAACAAGACGACTCCGAATGAAAACGCGATCGCAGATTACGAAAAATGCCTGATCGCCGCGCAGGATCACGCCGACTACATCGCGTTTAATTTGTCGTCGCCAAACACGCCGAATTTGCGCGCTTTACAGAGCGCGGAGTTTGCGCGCGAACTTTTCGCAATGGCGCGAAGCCGCACCGCAAAACCGCTGGCGTTAAAAATTGCCCCCGATTTAGAGATCGCGGAAGCTTTAGCGATCTCAGCCGCCGCGATTGAATCGGGCGCAACCGCCCTGATCGTTGCGAACACCACAAACGATTATTCTTTGATCGCGGATAGCGGCAAAAACGGCGGCGGTTTAAGCGGCGGCGTTTTAACGGAGAAATCGCGCGAGTTTTTCGCTCGCGTAGCCCGCGAATTTTTCGGCAAAGCGGTTTTGATCTCCAGCGGCGGCATAATGAGCGCGGAGGAGGCGTTTTTGCGCGTCAAACTCGGCGCGTCGCTCGCGCAGTGCTACACAGGTTTCATTTACGGCGGCTTCGGATTTGCCGCGGGAATTTCGCGCGGCGTGGAGAATCTAATGCGCCAAGAGGGTTTCGGCGCGATCGGCGAAGCGGTGGGCGCGGCGATTAAATGATAATTTTTGGCAAACAGCCTGTTTTATACGCGATCGCGCATGCGGCGGAGGCGATCGAGACGATATTTATCGCGAAAGAATTAGACAAAAAACTCTTCGCGCAACTGCGATCGGCAAAAAAACCAATAGAGAGACTTGACTTCAAAAAAGCCCAAGCGATGGCTCGCGGCGCGAATCACCAAGGCGTTTTGGCGCGGATTGCCGATCTAGGTTTCGCCGATCTTCCCTCCGCGCTGAAATCGGCGCAAAATTCAGGGAGCGCGCTCTTTGTCGCGCTTTGCGGCGTAACGGACGTCGGAAATATCGGCGCGATCACGCGGACGGCGTTCGCCTTAGGCGCGGCGGGGCTCGTGATAAGCGGCGTAAAGTCGGCGAATTTGGAGGCTCTGACGCGATCGAGCGCGGGGGCGGCTTTGAGTTTGCCGATATTTTTAGAGCCGAACGTTTTGGATTTGATAGAACGTTTTAAGCAGGCGGGATTTGCGGTTTTCGGCGCGGATTCTAAGGGCGAAAATTCGCAAAATTTCGGAGGATTTAGCGGGTTTGGCGCGAAACGACTTTTGCTTTTGGGCGCGGAGGACGAAGGTCTCGCCGATCGCGTTTTGAAAAAGTGCGATCAAAAGATCGCGATCAAAATGAGCGGCTTTGACTCGCTAAATGTCTCCGCCGCCGCCGCGATCTTAATCGATCGCCTGCGCGAGGGGATTTGATGATAGTCGCGCGGACGATCGCGGAATTTCTCTCAGCGCGCGCCGCGCTTACGGGTTCGGTCGGTTTCACGCCGACAATGGGCGCGTTGCACCAGGGGCATTTGAGCCTAATCGCGAGATCGCGCGCCGAAAACGACCGCGCGATCGTGAGCGTTTTCGTAAACCCCGCGCAATTTGCGGCGGGCGAGGATTACGAAAAATACCCGCGCAAAGAGGCAGCGGACATCGTGATCTGCGAGGCGGCGGGCGTGGATATTTTGTTTATGCCCGAGGCGGCGGAGATTTACGGCGAGGACGAGCCGCGCGTGATCGCGCCGCCGTTTTTGAGCAACGTTTATGAGGGCGCGATCAGGAAAGGGCACTTTGACGGCGTTTTGACGATCGTCTTGAAACTTTTTTCGCTTGTTAGACCAACCAAAGCGTATTTTGGCAAAAAGGACGCGCAACAACTAATAATTATTCAAAAAATGGCGCGAGATTTCTATATAAATTTAGAGATCGCGCCGTGCGAAACTATACGTGAGAATAACGCATTGGCAATGTCGAGCAGAAACGCGTATTTGAGCGAAAGCGAGCGGATAGACGCGCTGAAAATTTCACGTTCGCTTTACGAGGCGTCAAAGTTAATAGTAAAAGGCGTTTATAATGCGGAAATTATTATAGATGAAATGCGAAAAATTCTTGATCCGCTTGCGGTTGATTATGTCGCGATCGTGGATAGAAATTTGCGCGAATTAAAAGTTATAGAAATTGACAATACTATTATTTTAATCGCGGCGAAAGCAGGCAACACGCGCTTAATAGATAATTTGTGGATTTGAATGTGAAAAAGCTACATTTGATTAGTTTGGGCTGCGCTAAAAATTTAGTAGATAGCGAAGTGATGTTAGGTCGTTTGAACGATTATGAAATTATTAGCGAAATTCAAGACGCCGATGTGATTATAGTAAATACCTGCGGATTTATAGGCGACGCTAAAAAAGAGAGTTTGGACGCGATTTTTGAGGCGGATTCCAAACGCAAAAAAGACGCGATTTTAGTAGTGAGCGGCTGCCTCACGGAGCGTTATAAAGACGAAATTGCAGAGCTTATTCCAGAAGTTGATATTTTTACTGGCGTCGGCGATTACGCGAAAATAGATCAGTTGATCGCTGCGAAAAAAAGCGAATTTTCAAACGAGGTTTTTTTGCTAAACGAAGAAAAACGAGTAATTACTGGCAGTAGCTATCACGCCTATATAAAGATCGCCGAAGGCTGCAATCAACAATGCAGTTTTTGCGCGATCCCGCAATTTAAAGGAAAGTTACATTCTAGAACAATTGAAAGCATTGTAAAAGAGTTAAAAAGATTAACGGACAACGGCTATTTTGATTTTACATTTATCGCGCAAGATACCAGCAGTTTCTACCGCGATCTAGAAGTTAAAGACGGGTTAATAAAGTTGATTGACGAGGTAGAAAGAGTAAGCCGTATAAAACGCGCTAGAATTTGTTATTTATATCCGTCAACTTTGAGCAAAAACACTATAGATCGTATAGCTGATTCCGCAATTTTCGCGCCGTATTTTGATATGCCGATCCAACATATAAGCGATAGTGTGTTAAAAGTTATGAAACGAGGATTAGACGCTAAGAAAACTATGAAGCTGATTGAAAAAATGCGCAGTGTAAAAAATTCATATTTGCGAACATCTTTTATAGTAGGACATCCGTATGAAAACGATAACGATTTCGCGCAAATTCGCGATCTGATCTCAAGCGAAATTTTTGATCGCGTGAATGTATTCGCGTTTAGCAAAGAGGAGCGGACGGCGTCGTTTGATATGCCAGAGATTGACGCGCGCGCGCGCAGATCGCGTATGAAAGCCGCTGAAAAAGCGGTGAAAAGCCTGCACGCGAAGAAATTAAAGGCTATGATCGGTCGTGAAATTGACGCGGTGATTGACGGCGAGAGCGCGGAGAGCGAGTATCTAATCGCCGCTAAAAACCTTGATTTTGCGCCTGAAATTGACCCGCCGATCTTGATTAACGACAGCGAAATCACGTTGCCAAACGGCGAAATCGCGCCGATTCCACCGCGCCAAATCGTTCGCGCTAAAATCACCGCCACAACGAACTCCGCGCTGATCGCAACGCTGGTGGGACAATCACACTAAAGCGATCGCCTAACTTCTGCAATAGTAGAAATCTTGGCGCGGGTCTAGACCTTTCCGTGAGGGCTAATCCTGTACCAATCTACAATAGTAGAAATTTTAACACAGGTCTAGACTTTTATACGAACTACTAAACGGCGATGATCTACGATAGTAGAAATTTTAACACGGGTCCAGACGTAATAACGTCATAGCGACGCCTCTCATCTACGATAGTAGAAATTTTAACACGGGTCCAGACTCAGCCGATTTTTGGCACTCTATTCCTCATCTACGATAGTAGAAATTTTAACACGGGTCCAGACAACATCACAAACGAAAGCGACCAAAAAATCTACGATAGTAGAAATTTTAACACGGGTCCAGACATCACTGCAAACTGGTGCACTTTTTGCACATCTACGATAGTAGAAATTTTAACACGGGTCCAGACCTGAGGCAAAGAGCGACAAAACGTAGATCATCTACGATAGTAGAAATTTTAACACGGGTCCAGACTATCAGATCGCCAGATTTAACGCGCCTATCTACGATAGTAGAAATTTTAACACGGGTCCAGACTAGCGCATTACAGATAAGAACACCCATATCTACGATAGTAGAAATTTTAACACGGGTCCAGACGCATGAAGGAGAAAACGCACGGCAATTATCTACGATAGTAGAAATTTTAACACGGGTCCAGACTTATAAGATATTAAAACCTCGCGTGATATCTACGATAGTAGAAATTTTAACACGGGTCCAGACAGAAAAGACGATCTACATCGTCTTTATTATCTACGATAGTAGAAATTTTAACACGGGTCCAGACAAAAAAAGATGCGGACGACTCCGTAACCCTATCTACGATAGTAGAAATTTTAACACGGGTCCAGACACACGGTAATTTGAGGTGTTGGGCATTATCTACGATAGTAGAAATTTTAACACGGGTCCAGACCTTCCAAACGCCCGTTTTTTCGCGCTGATCTACGATAGTAGAAATTTTAACACGGGTCCAGACACGGCGACTCCTACGCAAGAGGAGCTAACATCTACGATAGTAGAAATTTTAACACGGGTCCAGACATATCATAATATATTATGATATACAAAGATCTACGATAGTAGAAATTTTAACACGGGTCCAGACAATCTCCTCAATCCGCGCGTTATCGCCATCTACGATAGTAGAAATTTTAACACGGGTCCAGACCCCGATCTCTCCAGCCACTCCTCAATCATCTACGATAGTAGAAATTTTAACACGGGTCCAGACAGATAAGAGAGAGGGTTGCGGCGTTTGTTCATCTACGATAGTAGAAATTTTAACACGGGTCCAGACATAGATAACCTCTCATATAACGAGATTATCTACGATAGTAGAAATTTTAACACGGGTCCAGACACAGAAGCGACAAACACGCCGATCAGCGCGTATCTACGATAGTAGAAATTTTAACACGGGTCCAGACCGGTAAGCCAAAGCCTCCACGATCAGATCTACGATAGTAGAAATTTTAACACGGGTCCAGACCCTGCACAAAAAATATTAGCCAAAATCTACCTATTTTTACTAGGAAAGGGGGCATATTTGGGCAAAAAATTAGTATATTTAAGCCAAATCTAATGAAAGTATATAGGAAATCTTGGTCGAAGGAGCATTAAGACGCTAGGTTTGCAGACAAGGGACAAAACTGCTGGGCGAAAGGCAAATGAAGGCTCTCGCCCGTAGAGTTTGTTGCGCTTGAAACCGGTGGCGCAAGCCCGCTAATCGCCGTCGGTTTTAATGCGGACGCCAATCTACTATATCAGAAATTGGAAATAGGTTATAGCAGGTTTGCGTTTGTTTGTATAAATATCGCAACCGTTGCAAGAGTGGTGATAGTTTTCTATCTATAATATCTCATATCAAACCCATAATTCAACGAGACGGACAAGTTCGCCTATCTGCGAGAGTTTAAAGATGCAAGCCTCTGCTTTTCGTCTTTGATGAAGTTGTCTTTTTCTGTTTCTGTGCAGTAACAACAGATTTTCTCTATGAGCGGATAATCTTGCTGATTGCTAAGGCATCATAAAATTTGACTCAACCGCTGCGAGTTTTAACTTTTCAATCTTGCCGATTGCTAAGGCATCATAAAATTTGACCCATATAGCACGTATTTCTCTATCTATGGAAGAACCAGTAACAAAAGGACAGGCAATATCAACGGCCGCAAAGGTTGTTTAAGCTGGTTTCATATACAATGTGCTTTAAAGCAACACAAATATGAGGAAATTGCCTCAAAAAGGAGCGCGGAATGGACTCGCGGGATTTTACCAACCTTTACTCTCTGCACAAAACGCTCAGGTTTGAGCTAAAACCCTTTGGCGGGACGGAAAAGATTGTGCGCAAAATCTTTAATGACGAGTTGAAACTTGCGGACGAGATAAAGAGAGACAAGGAGTTGGCGGAGACATACAAAAAAGTAAAAACATACATTGATTGTATGCATAGAAACATTATTGACGATGTGTTGGGGGAAGAAGCCTTTTTTGATAAGACCGAGTTGGAGAAATTACAACAAAAACTACAGAAAAGCGAGGAAGAAAAAGAGACAGACAACAAAGAAGATATATTTTCAAAAGCAAGAGAAAAAATCGCCAAAAAGCTTCGTAAAAAAGTGGATGAGCAAAAATTGTTTGAGAAAGAGTTGCTTAACTCGTTCAAAGGGGCAGAAGAGTCCTCGTTGGCGCGTTGGATCAATACCGCAGATGAAAAATATATGCGAACAAGCAACGAAGAGAAAATCAACAAAGAAGACGCTATAAAATATGCAAGAGCCATGAAAGGCTGGTTTACATATTTTGCCGGCTTTAACGAGAACAGAAAAAATATATACGAAGCTGATGGTAGAGCCGGGGCGATCGCAACTAGAATTATGGACGATAATTTTAAAACTTTTGCTCAAAATATAGAGAATTATGAAAAAATACGATACGAACATCCGGAGCTCGAAAAATATATAAATAATTTGCTCAAAGGCGAAAATATATTTGAATTGGACTATTTCAATAAATGTTTGACCCAAGAACAGATAGATATATATAATGAAAAATTGGGTTCAATAGCTAAAAGGCAAGGGGTAATGCAGGATAAAGGAATTAACCAAACAATAAACGAGTATATGCAAAAACTGAATCAAGAAAGCAAAAACGGAAAAATTAATATTGATATTTTTGTTAAATTGAAAAAGCAGATTTTAGGTATTAGCAGGACGCGATCTTTTAGGCTTGAGCTATTGGAGAAGAACGAAGATGTTATAAACGCGATCAAAAAAAGATATGAAAATTTAACGACTTTGCAAAACGCTAGTGTAGATAGAGGCGGCACTCAACATCTGTTTGATATTGGGCGGATAGAAGAAAATAAATCTCTTATAGAGAAAATCAAAAGTTTTTTAGCGCAGTTAGATAATGAGAAATACAATTTTGAGCATATATATCTAAATAAAAAATCTTTGAATAATCTCTCAAAGAAGGTATTTGAAAAATCCGGATATATAGAGCAAGCTCTAACAAAATATTATGAAAATAGCGGCAAAGGAGATAAAATTTTATCCGCAAAAGAATATAGTATAAAAGAAGTGGATAATGCCATAAAAGAGTATTTAGAAAACGACAAGTCAGACGAAAATAAAGATATTCGCGCGCGCTTTGCCGCTCGTAAAGAGAGCGTCATTGTCGATTATTTTAAAAATCCGAAAATTGTCGTAGAAGAAGAGTATGATTACACTACAAAAACCTTGTTTGATGAAATAAATAGGCGTAGGGATAATATCAGATATATACTGGACGAATCGTGTACAAAAGACCTGAAAGAGGAGAAGCAAGAGGGCGGCGACGCCGAAAAGATAAAATCTTTGTTGGATGCCTTGCTGGAATTAAACTATATCTTTAGTCCTTTTATTGTTAAAAATAAAAAGTTAGATAAAGACGCGGAATTTTATAATGAATTAGAGGAATTGAGCGAAGAATTATTTGATGTAGAAATACTGGATCTTTATAATCAAACTAGAAATTATATTACTCAAAGACCGTATTCAGTAGAGAAATTTAAATTGAATTTTAAAAACTCTCAACTCTTAAAAGGTTTTTCGCGCAATGAAGAAGAAGTCAAATGCGGCGTATTTTTGCGCAGGAAAGACGAATACTTTTTAGCCATTATCAACACCGAGAATAAAAAATTGTTTAAAAACAAGGCTATATATAGTAAAGATGGCGAATTTGAGAAAATGACAATGAGTTATATAGATCGGAAAACTTTGTTGGGCAAGGGCTTTGGTCAGCACGAGATGAGCTATAGTAACCAAACTTTTGACTGTAAAATCAAAGAATATAAAAACTACCTAAGCGAAAACAGTATTGATATAAAAGAGATAGACGAGTGGATAGATAACGAGAAAAATAAAAACGGAAAAGATGATATAAAGATTCTTAATCAAATTGTGTCGCATTTGAAAGAAAACAATTGTGAACATCTTCTAGGTGGTGTGAAAAAGTTAGAGGATTCACCACATACGGAAGTCATTGATAGGGTAAAAGAATATCTAAGAAAAAACTATTTAGAAGAATATCCTGAACTAAGTGAAATTATAGATAAAAAGTTTGTCTCTAGAAAAGAGTTTAAATCTTCTGTAGAAGAGACGGTTGAAAAACTATACAAAATTCGTTTTGACGAAAACGAAAGAATATCTGAAAAGAAGATTTTAGAGTTGACTACTTACGTGGATAACGAAGATCCAAAAATATATCTTTTTAAAATACATAATAAAGACTTTTCAAAGGGTAGCAAAGGTAAAAATAAAAACCTACACACTCTATATTGGAATATGCTCTTTGATAAGCGAAATTTAAAAGATGTTGTATTCAAGCTAGACGGGCAGGCGGAGGTCTTTTACCGCGAAGCCTCAATAACAGATGAGAAAAAAATGGTTGTTCATAAAAACAAAGCGTTAAGAAAATTTGAGAAAGATGGCAATCCTGTACCCACGTCAAGAATAGAAAAAATCAATAGATATTTGAACGGGAAGAAAGTTGAGCTTGACGCCGAAGAAAAGCGGCTTTACGAGGAGAACTGTACCGACTTGAAAGGGAAAACAATAATAAAAGACAAACGCTTTACGGAAGATAAAGTTTTCTTTCATTGCCCTATTACAATCAACTTCAAGCCGAAAGAATCTCAAAAAATAAACGATATGGTTCTTGAATATCTATACAAGAGAGAAGAGATAAAGATTGTGGGCATAGACCGCGGCGAGAGAAATCTAATATATGTCTATATCCTTGCAACTAAAAACGGCGAAATAGCAGAGGCTAAGTGCGATCAGGCTTCTTTAAATGTTATTAAACTAAATGATATTAAAGACGGATTCTATCGAAGAATAGACTATCATAACCTATTGAGCGATAGAGAAAAGGACCGCAACGAGGCTCGAAAAAATTGGCAGACAATAGAAAATATCAAAAACCTTAAAGAGGGTTATCTCTCCCTTGCGGTGCGAAAAATTCTAGATTTTATTATAGAGAATGGAGCGTTAAATGGGATTATAGTAATGGAAGACCTTAATTATGGTTTTAAAGATAGCCGCGCTAGAATTGAAAAACAAGTTTATCAGAAATTTGAAAATATGTTGATAAAGAAATTGCAATATGCGGTGTTGAGTAAAAAAGACGACGAATCAGATTTGTCTGCGCCGGGTTCTATTTTAAACGGCTATCAACTGGTCAAAGAAGACGTGCCCGCATATCAAGACAGAATTAAACAAAACGGAGTTATATTTTATGTTCCAGCCGATTATACAAGCAAAATAGACCCTGTAACGGGGTTTGTGAATCTATTGAATACAAAATACACCAATATGAAAGAGGCGAAAGAATTTTTTGAGAAGTTTGATAAAATTTGGTTTGACGGGCACTATTTTCGCTTTGAGTTTTGCTATAAAAACTTTAAGAATTTGCGAGTGGATAGTCAAAAATTACCAGAAATTAAATGGACTATCTGTTCCCACGATCTTTCGCCGCGTTTTATGCTGAAGTTTAACGGTGGCAAACCGCATAGAAAAGAGATTAATAATGTCAATGAAAAACTAAAATCTATATTTTCTAGGAGCAATATAAATTATGAGAGCGGGCATTGCATTAGAGATCAGATAAAAAATATAAAGGAAGAAGAACTAAAAGAACTGTTAAAATACTTTTCTCTTTTGGTATCTCTGCGCCATACAGGATATACAGATAATAAGAAAAATCTTGATTTAATAGTTTCATCCGTAGATGATGGTAATAGTAAGTTTTTCGCACCAACGATAAAGAAAAAGCAGAACATTTGCCAGAGGACGCCGACGCAAACGGCGCATACCATATCGCCCTCAAAGGCTTATGGTTGTTGCGTAAGTTAAAAGAAAACACCGACCCCAAAAAAGCAATAGAATCTTTTAACAAGCTTAAAAAGGCACAAGAAGATAAAGAGAGCAAAAAGATGGTAAGTCAATGGTGCAATAATATAGACTGGCTTAACTTTGCCCAAAAGAGAAACAAAAGAAACAAATAATGGAAGCCTATCTAAAAATCACATATCTGAATGATTTTATATTTTGCCCGCTTTCTATATATTTTCATACTTATACGGCGAGACAAAAGAGGTATTATATTACGATGCGCCGCAGTTAAACGGCAAAGCGGCGCATAGCGCGATCGACGAGAAAAGATATTCTACAAAAAAAGACATATTGCAAGGCGCGGAGGTATATTGTAATAAGTATAAATTATGCGGCAAAATAGATATTTACGATCGCGACAAAAAGTTATTAACAGAGCGCAAAAAGAAAATAACAAGAATTTATGACGGGTATATCTTTCAGCTTTATGCGCAATACTTTTGCTTAGATGAAATGAATTGCGACGTAGAAAATTTGCGATTTTATAGTATGGACGACAACAAAACTTTTCCTATTAAATTGCCCAAAGACGATTTCGATATGTTTGCTAAATTTGAAAAGATAATTGATGAAATAAATAGTTTTGAAGCCGACGGTTTTTGCCAAAATAACAGCGCGAAGTGCGAGCGTTGCATATATAATAATCTTTGCGATAGATCGCTTGTATGATCGGCATAAAAGATTTTCGCGAAAAACAGATAATTTTCGCGTTTATGAACGACGGCGATAAAATAAGTTTTAAAAACGATAATATAATAATAACCGATCGCGAAGGCGCGATTAAACATCAATCAACTTGCTATCTTTTGTTCGCGTTGTTTGTGGTGGGCAATATAACGATCACAAGCGGTATATTATCTCGCGCGCAAAAATTTAATTTTACAATTGTTTTAATGACTATGAATTTAAGAGTTTATTGTATATTAAACTCAAAAGCGGAAGGCAACACATTATTAAGGCGTAAGCAATATATTTACAACAATATGAAATTAGGCGCGCAAATAGTAGAAAATAAGATGATAAATCAACGCGCGGCATTGATAAATTTACGCGAAAAGAGCGAAAATGCATTAAACGCGATCGCGACAATAGAAAATCTTCTGGATTATTTGAAAAAATTGCCCGTAGATCGCGAATATGATCGCGCACTATTATCCGAAATAATGGGCGCGGAAGGTTTAGGGGCAAAAGCATATTTCGCCGCGATCTACGAAGATCATAATTGGATTGCCCGAAGACCCAGAGTAAAAGAGGACATTACAAATTGTCTTTTGGATATTGGATACACATTGCTCTTTAATTTAATAAACGCGCTTTTGGAATTGCACGGATTTGATCTTTTTGTGGGTGTTTTGCATAGGGAGTTTTATCACAGGCGATCGCTCGCTTGCGATCTGACCGAGCCGTTTAGAGTGTTAGTAGATTTGGCGTTATTAAGGGCGTTAAATTTACAGCAAATAAACGCGAAAAATTTTATATTTCAGCAAAATCAGTATAGAATTTTTGGTAAAGACGCAACGCCGTATATAGAGATGTTTATAATAGCGCTTTTGGATCGCAAAGACGATATATTTTTATTCACAAGAAATTATTATAGATCGTTCGCGCGAAACGAAGAGATAAAACCATTTTTATTAAAGCAAAAATAATGTTGTTATTAAGTTACGACATCAGCGATGACAAACTCCGCGCGAAGTTCTCAAAATTTCTAAGCAAATTCGGCAGACGATTGCAATTTTCCGTTTATGAGATCAAAAATAGCGATCGCGTTTTGCGAAATATAAACATCGCGATCCAAAATAACTTCGCGAAAAAATTCGGCGAAAGAGACAGCGTAATAATTTTCAAACTAAACGCCGCTTGTGAAAAAATCGCATACGGTTACGCCAAGCACGACGAGAGCAATCTCTTGGTGGTGGCATAACGCGAATTTTGCGAAATTACCCGCGCCAACTATATAAACAGATCGCCGATCGCGAGACGTTTGCCGTTTAAGTAGTCGGCGGCGGAGATCTCTTTTTTACCTGCGGGGGTAACGGTGAAAATTTTAATCGCGCCGCGCGAACAGGCGATCGTCGCGGATTTTTCGGCTTTGTCGATCGCGATAATTTCGCCGATTTTAACCGCATTGCGATCCGCGCTACGATCTAGGATCGGCAAATCCGCAACCTTGATCTCGTTTAGTTGCAACCCGCCCTCTAAATATACGTTAGGCCAGCCGAAATACGCGCGAAAGGCGCGGAAAATCTCCTCCGCCGAAAGCTGAAAATTCAGCAAGCCGCTTGACTTTTTAACCTTTCTAGTTAGCGAAGAATCCGCGCCGTACTGTGGGATTTCACGCGCGATCGCCCAATTCTCAAACGCCGTTTTTACTAAGCCCGCGCCCAATTCGGCAAGCCGCGCCGTGAGTTCCGCAACTCGCGTTTCGCCGATCGTAATCGGCGCGAAACCCACGATCCCGCCCGTATCAAGCCCCTTGTCCATTCGCATTAGCGTCAAGCCGCTTTCTAGGTCGCCATTCAAAAGCGAAGCCTGAATCGGCGACGCGCCGCGATACTTCGGCAAAAGCGAGGCGTGAAGATTCAACGCGGGCGCGATCGCCAAAACCCGCTCGCTCAAAATTTGCCCGTAAGCCGCCACGATCAAGAAGTCAGGCTTCAAATTCGCGAGCAAATCCGCGATCAGATCAAGCCGCTTTGGTTGCGCCGCTCGTAACCCAAGCTCAAGCGCCGCGTTTTTCACAGCTGGCGGCGTCAAAACCATTTTGCGTCCCACGGGTTTGTCCTCTTGCGTAACTACGAGCGCCACTTCGCAAAACTCCGTCAAGCCGCGCAAGATCACCGCGGCGTATTCAGGCGTGCCCAAAAAAATTATCCGCATAACGTCCTCAAAACTCACTTCGCAAACAAAGTACCCTTCGCGTAACTGCCGCTGCGCAAAAATTCCCGCGCGAAACTCAAATCAAAGCCGCTCGCCAAAAACATTTTTTTGCCGCGCCTTAGCAGAAAATCCGCCGCTTTTAGCTTCGTAACGATCCCGCCTGTGGCAAATTCGGCGTTCGGGTCGGCTTCCTGCGCCAAAAGCTCCTCAGGAATTTCAGCGACTTTAGCGAGCATTGTCGCGTTTGAAAACCGCTTCGGATTTTTGTCGTAATAGCCGTCAATGTCCGTCAAAATTACGAGCAATTCGGCGTTGAAAAAGTGCGCGACCTTCGCTGAGAGCTGATCGTTGTCGCCACGCAAAAGCTCGTCTATCACGACGGTGTCGTTTTCATTAATGATCGGCAGAATTTTATGCGCGAGCAAAGTGTCAAGCGCGATTTTAGCGTTCTCCGATCTAGAAAAGCTTTCAAAGTCGTCTTTGGTGATTAGAATTTGCGCGACCTTGATGTTATGCGGCTCAAAGAGCGCGGCGTAGAGATTCATTAACGCCGCCTGCCCGATCGCCGCTAACGCCTGCCGCTCCGGCGTTTTTTTGTTTGACAAATTAGGCGCGATCGTGCGCCCCGCCGCCACCGCGCCGCTCGTAACGAGAATGATCTCGTTCGCGGGGTGAAACTCGGCGATAAAGTCGCAGAGGGCTTTCATTCGCTCGCGCGATAACGCGCCCAGATCGCAGAGCGTAGAGCTGCCTACTTTAATTGCCAGCCGCATTTTTCACCCGCTCAACCATTGTTTGTAGCTTATAAATAAGCGCGTCCAAATTCACGCGCGAGACCGCGCTAATCGCGATCGCGAAAGTTTTTTCGTTCTCAAAACTTGCGAAACCGCCCTCGTCTTTGAGATTTTTCGCGGACGCGGCGGCGAAAAATTCGGCGATTTTTGCTTTTGAGCCTTCTATGTCCGCGTCAATTCTGCTGAATACGATCGCGTAATCGCGTTTGGCAAGCAGCTCGCTGTATTTGGCTAGCTCGGCGCGCAGCAAATCAAATTGGGTTTTTAAGGGCTTAATGCCCAGCGCGTCCAGCACGAAAAGCAAAACGCGCGTGCGCTCAATGTGGCGCAAAAATTCCAGCCCAAGCCCCTTGCCGTCAGACGCGCCCTCAATGATTCCTGGAATATCCGCCATTACGAAATTTTTGAAATCGCCCGCGCGGACTACGCCCAGATGCGGCGTGAGCGTTGTAAATTCATAGTTGGCGATCTCAGGTTTGGCGTGGCTAATTACGCTAATTAGCGTAGATTTACCGACATTCGGGAAGCCGACGAGACCTACGTCGGCGATGAGTTTGAGTTCAAGGCGCACCTCTTTTTGCTCGCCCGCTAAACCTTTTTGCGCGTAGGTTGGGCGTTGGTTCGCCGGACCCTTAAAATGCGTGTTTCCAAGTCCGCCTTTGCCGCCTTTTAACAGCGCGGCGCGATCGCCGTTTTGCGTTAGATCGAGCAAAATTTCGCCCGTTTCGCGATCTATTACTTGCGTTCCGGGCGGTACGACAAGCTCCAAATCCGCGCCGTTTTTGCCGTGTTTGTTGCGCGACGAGCCTTGTTCGCCGCTCTGCGCCGCGAACTTTTTCTTGCCGCGAAAGTGCGACAAAGTATCGACATTGCTATCCACTATAAATACGAGATCGCCGCCTTTGCCCCCGTCCCCGCCGTCTGGTCCGCCCATCGGGGCGAAAATTTCGCGGCGGAACGAGGCGCAACCCGCGCCGCCTTTGCCGCTTTCTACGGAAATATCTACTCTGTCTATAAACATTTTTACTCCTCGCGAGAGCAAAGCTCTAGCTTGCGGCAGGGGTTTCGCGCGTTTTAGAATACCGCCTACGATCGTGATTACGGGCTCGACCCGCAATCTCGCCAAATAGCTCCGCCGCTAAAAAAACGCGTGATTGTAGCCGCCGTTATCTTTGCTGGCTCTTTTTTTGTAATTTTTTCTAAAAACCTATTAAAAAACTTTGGCTCGTTCCGATATACAAGTGTAACCAAACCCAACAGAAACTTTTCGGAAGAGTTCAACAATTCCGAA